>DBFNRV010000048.1:0-5494 GCA_048421225.1 Christensenellales bacterium
AATCCACGCACCCGCTGGGGGTGCGACAGGATTATGCACATTGTTACGATTATGCCATAAAATTTCAATCCACGCACCCGCTGGGGGTGCGACGTAAGCTAGATCAATAAGCCCTTTATAGCCAAGCTGATTTCAATCCACGCACCCGCTGGGGGTGCGACACCAAACAAGCCAGAGCACCCAAGGGGGCGACCATTTCAATCCACGCACCCGCTGGGGGTGCGACGTTCAGTGTCCCAACAACTTACGTAGAGGTTGACGGAATTTCAATCCACGCACCCGCTGGGGGTGCGACTTTGTTCACCTCACGATATACGGTAGTTCTTTTGGATTTCAATCCACGCACCCGCTGGGGGTGCGACTGCAAAAACCATGCAATATAATTAATTATAAAGCCAAATATGAGTATTATTATACAACACTCACGTGTTTATTACATTTTCTGGGTAGGAAAGCTGCAATTTAACCATTATATAAATCAATCTTGGGTGCGAATCTCTTTTTGGGGGAATGTACGCTTATGATTCGCATCTTAGTTATTTCATACTTTGTATAATTATAGCTTCCTATTTAATATAGGTGTAAGTCAGCGTATATTATGCCGTTTGCGCCTTCCTTCCAGGTCTTTTTATATTGGGCTCTAATTACCTAAGTTTTAACTTCTGACTCTATAGAAATAGCGATGATCCAAAAGCTAGTCACAGCCCGCATACTACCGACTCCTTATATATTGCAGTCCAATTATTCAAAATAGGCGTACAACTTCTAATACGATGTTATCATATATGTGCTTTACTTATCAATAGCTTAATGCCAATTTTCATCCGCTCAAAATCATCTATAATGGGCCTTAAGAAGCTCTCTGCCAACAAGAATAGCGGGTTGATCGAAAAAGTATCGTTTAGCTTAACCTGATGATTTAAGGCCTTATCACCGCCTACGCAATAAAGCCTATATACCTCAATTCGGTTGACCCATTGCGGTTATGTAAAGTTGGAGTTGTGGATAAATACCCGTATGCCCCAGGCCGCTTAACCGCTGATGATTTTCCCTTAGTATTGTCTTCGACCATCTTTTCTATGTTCCAAACCGGCTCAATGTTGTTTCCCGCATAGCGCCGTTTTAGGTGAAATCCTGATGCCTTGCCGTGCTTGCGGATCAGTTGCGCTGCTCCATAGCAAGCATTATATTGGTTTGCCTTTCTAACAGCCCCGCTTGTTTGCCCCACACTCAATAAATACGTTATTATATACGTACGCCGATCATATACACGTCCTTCCAACCTAGCTTCAACAGCAGGGCGTTATTTTTTTATTGACGCGCTAATCGACAACCCTTCCGTCTGTGGATATGGTTATAACCTGCCATGGAATGAATTTGCCGCTCTTCTGAAGCGCGCTCTTTACAGCCGATTCAATACCGCCGCAACAGGGGACCTCCATACGCACGGCGGTTACATTACGGATATTATTGTTTGTGATTATATCCTTAAGTTTTTCAGTATAATCAACTCCATCCAGCTTGGGGCATCCGATGAGCGTTATCCTATTTTTAATAAAGTCATTATGGAAGTTTCCATAGGCGTATGCCGTACAGTCCGCGGCGATGAGAAGCTCTGAATCCTCAAAATAGGGTGCGTTGGCTGGAACAAGCTTTATTTGTATGGGCCATTGCGACAGCCTGGAATCGGCAGTCACTCTGGATGGGAACTCGCGGCAATCCCTTTTGATTTCCTTTGCGTGTGTACCCGGGCAGCCGCAGGCAAGCGGCCTTTCCGTAAGCCTTTTATTTCCCTGCACGGCCTTTTCATCATAGGCGGCCGCCTCCCGCTCCACAAAGGTAATCGCCCCTGTCGGACATTCGGGAAGGCAGGTCCCCAGTCCATCGCAGTAATCGTCGCGCATGAGCCTCGCCTTTCCATTTACCATGCTTATGGCGCCCTCGTGGCATGCCTGGGCGCAGCGGCCGCATCCGTTGCACTTATCATCGTCTATGTGTATAATTCTGCGTATCATTACTCAATCCTCCCAGATTTTATTTCTTTTCCATTCTCATCATACTTCTTGCGTTTTCCCGATATCATGTCTATCGTTATACGCCACACCGCCGTTTTGAAAAGGCTCCTTTTTATCTCTCGATCAAACGCGTCCATGTTAAGCGGCGTGTGCCTTTCACACAGCCGCCGAAGCGCCGAAACCTTTTCGGCTTCATCGGTCACCTCTGAAGCGTTCCCAAATAATATCGCGGATTCATACTCGGTTGAAAATTCATCTTCCATGCGGTGGGTGTCCCCTACGCAGGCGACGCATACGCGCGGGTTTTGCCTGAGCGCGTCGGTTTTCTTCCCATCCCTGGCGCAATGGAAGTAAACGGCGTCCTCAATGCGCACAATGGAGATTGGAACGCAGTATGGGGTCTGATCCAAAGGCGTTACCGACAGCACAGCATACTCGCATTTATCTACCACCGCAAGCGCGAACCGTTCATTCATTTCCCTATCCTTCCTTCGCATTAGATACACCTCCTTGATCTCTATATTGAATTTTATTATAATACAGTCATTAAGTCTGTCGCATATACAACGAAATGGGGTTTTTATGATAAAAAATCTTGACGTGATAAAAAAATCCGAGCTGTTCGCTGGAATTGAAGGGCATGATATAGAGTCTATGCTCGAATGCCTTCAGGCAAGGGAAGCAAAATATCTTAAAAATGAGCACGTCCTGCGCGCGGGTGAACCCGCGGGATTCATGGGACTGCTGCTTGAAGGCAGCGCGTTTATAACACAGGAGGATTTTTGGGGAAACAGGAATATTGTTTCAAAGGTCGCCCCAGGCCAGCTGTTCGCCGAGGCGTTCGCCTGTGTCCCGGAAACTAAGCTAAATGTCAGCGTGGTTGCGGCGCGTCCCTCATCGGCGCTGCTTATCAGCGTTCGCCGCGTTCTGTCGCCGTGCGGCTCCGGATGCGCATTTCATGCCCGCGTGATAAGAAACCTGTTATCAGATTTGGCCGCAAAAAACCTGCGATTAAACGAAAAGCTTGCCCATATGGCACAGCGCACCATAAGAAAGAAACTGCTGTCCTATCTATCCTCGGAAGCTATCAAAACCGGAGCCGCATTTTTCAACATCCCTTTTAACCGTCAGCAGCTTGCGGATTACCTGTCCGTAGACCGGAGCGCATTATCCAATGAATTATCTAAAATGCGCGCTGAAGGCATACTGTCATTTGAAAAAAACCGCTTTAAACTTAACGGCGGCTACGCTCCTGATAAGGGCATGGCCCGGTTTTGGCCGGAACCGAATTAGTTCCGGATTAGAATTGATCATACTTACCATAACGCGCTTCTAATTGGCATATATGATCAGACTGGTCTCAGACTGAGGGGCTTTTCATTGGGACGCGCCAGCCCGACAGCGCGTTTTATTTATATGAAGCGCCGCGCCTGTTTTTCAAGGGGCGTATCATACGCTAAACCTACTATAAACGCCGCTCCGCGGGGATAAGCTTAGAGCGGCCACGCTTTTAAAGGCAATATTTAAGGGGCGGCAGCGCCTGATAATGGATTCTTTGCGGGTTTAAGACGGAGCGTCCATACCGGTTGATCCAAATCCGCCGGCGCCGCGCTCCGTTTCTTCGGATACCGCGCCCTCAACGGTCGTAGCGGTATACACCGGCTTCAACACCAACTGCGCTATTCTTGCCCCTATTTCGATTTTGTACGCCTCGCGTCCGTGGTTTATTAAAATTACGCCTATTTCACCGCGGTAGCCCTCATCGATTGTCCCTGGAGAGTTTAATACGGTAATCCCGTGTTTAAGCGAAAGCCCGCTTCTTGGCCTGACCTGCAGCTCGGTGCCCTGCGGCAGCCGTGCGCGCAGGCCGGTGCGGACCAGCTTTATCTCGCCTGGCGACAGCTCGCATTCGTCCACCGAGCACAGATCCATTCCAGCATCGCCTTTGTGGGCGTATTCGGGGATGCGGGCCTGGGAATCAATCTTTTCAAATACAATTTTCATGTCTTTCTCCTGAGTTCTATTTAAAGCCTTTCATATTGAAGCATGCACGCTAAATATAATCGGATATATATGCCTTGTCGCTGGGTATTGCGCTCTCCAAAAGCTTTATGGTTTCATCGTCGGCCGAAAGCCGCTCCATGGAGCGGAGGTATGACGGCCTTTTATAGCCTAAAAGCATTGCCGTGAGCGTGCCGATGGACAGGCTGGCCTGAGCCTGTGAGACATGATCGTGAAGCTCCGCCCTCCCTCTGCCGTCGAGTTTCAGGGTGAAGGGCCGGCTGTTTATATCCAGCATAGGATCCTCTACCATAAAGGTGAATTCCGCCCCCTCGCACCCCTTGGTAAAGTTATAATGGGCCAGAAATTGTCGGGCGTCCACTATTCGCCCCATTATGTAAGGCCGCACGGTTTCCTTTATGTCGCTGTCCTCAAGCCAGAAGGCGATGGGCTCGTTGGAATAATTGCTTCCGCTTACCTCATATATCATGGATTCATGTGCGCCTATGTACTTCCACAGTCCCTTCCACGCCTCAATATCCATATAAACCATTTCCTTAACGTGCATGATCTCATCCTTGATCAGATATACCATGTAGCCCGAAGGTTCGCCATCGGCGGTGTAATAGATGGCCACCATCGTGTCGTCGACATCCCAGCGCCAGTATTCATCCCAGGCCAGATCGTTTCTGAATATGCAGCCGTGGGTTTTCCTGGCAAACCGCCCGTGCAGCCTTATCAGGTCGATGCTGTTATGAGCCACCCTTCGTACATATCCGGGTACTGACAGCTTTCTTGGAAGCTGGTGATCCTTCACCCTAAACGCCATCTTGTCCGAAACCAGCTCCCAGCCCTTATGACGGTACAGCGGAATAGAGTATGGGTATAATAGCGAAAGGCTTTGACCCAGCCCGCGCATCTCGTCAAGGCACCTTTTCATAAGGCTTGACATGAGACCCATTCCTGTGTATTCGGGATAGGTCGCCACGCTGGTTATAAATCCCATGTCGCGCGCCGATCCGTGTATATTCATGCGCATGGGATACACCGCAATCTGTGATACAAGCCTGCTTCCGTCAAACCAGCCCAGTACATTGGCTCTTTCAAGCACAGGGAACTTCGATTGGCGTATATCGTCGTCCTCCCAGCCGCATTCAAGAAGCGTCTTCTCCGTAACCTGAAACGCATAGCGCAATAGATCGTTGTACTGCTCCAGGTCCGAAGGCTCCAGCTTGCGTATATGCATGTCTTTGGTAACGCTCTGCATAACTCATCATTCCATTCCGGCGGATTGCGTTGCATTGGCCTCCGCCGGTTACATATTACCATATTTCTTAATTCATTGGAAGCGGACCAGGTATGCGGCATTGCGGCGTAGAAAGAAAAATTTCATGCGCAGAATAAAAGTCGCCTGATTTAGGGTAAAGGAGACCGGCCTGAGCGCACCTCAAATTCATTATTATACTTTAAAAATAGAA
>DBFNRV010000049.1:0-4096 GCA_048421225.1 Christensenellales bacterium
TTTTCTATTGACAATCATATTATACGCTGTATAATAATATTGAAAAGAGGTGAATGAAATGTTTCAGATAGGAGCGGCGTTACTGGATGCGTGCGTATTGGCGGTGCTGGATGAGGGCGACGCATATGGATATATACTGACGCAGAATGCCAAACAGGTTATGAACATATCCGAGTCAACCCTGTACCCCGTACTGAGGAGGCTTCAAAAAAGCGGATATCTGACTACCTACGATCAGCCGTATGCAGGAAGGCTACGAAGATATTACGCCATCAGCAATGAGGGAAGGCAGATGCTTGAAGAATACAGGAACGCTTGGGAAAATTATAGAAACAACGTTGATAAAATACTGTTGAATAAGAATGGAGGAAAAGAAGATGAGGAAGTATGAGTATTTATATAGGCTCGAAAAGGCCCTTAAATCAATGCCGGACACTGAGCGCGAAGCGGCGATGCGCTACTATGAGGAATATTTTGAAGACGCTGGCGCTGACAATGAACAGGCTGTAATAAACGAGCTGGGCAGCCCAGAGCAGCTTGCCAGGGCAATACTTGATAATGAGGAAAAGGCCTCCGGAGACTCGTCGCGGTCCGGCGCAACTTCGGGAGACGAGGATATAACGGATATGAATCTTCCCGTGTTCCACTCGATAAAAGGCAAGCTCATCAACGCAACCGTTACCGTTGAGCGCGGGGACAAGGCCGGCCTTGTATGGCGCAGAAACGGGGACGGCGGCACAACGTTTGAATACAGGGTTTCCGACGGGGTTTTACAGTTTGCAGAGAAGCAGAGGCAGAAAAAGTGGATGTTTAATATAAACTTTGGCGGGTCCAACGAGCTGACCCTATACCTTCCTGAGCAGCAGTATAATTCATTTGAGCTGTCCAACGTAAACGGAAGCATTAGGATAAGCGGAGCGGCTTCTAAAACGATGGACGTTGGTACGGTCAACGGAGCGATGAAGATGGATCAGGTTGAGGCGGACAAGATAAAGCTCCATGGCGTAAACGGGCTGATTAAAGCGTATGAAATCAAAACCCGCTCACTCAACGCGGAAACGGTAAACGGTTCAATAAAACTTTCGGGCGAACTGGACGGAAACGTTACCCTAAACACGGTAAACGGCAGTCTCAAGGCGATTACAAGCCTGCCGATTGAGGATTATAACTTTAAGATGTCTACCTGGGGGAGCATACATATAAACGGCCGAAAGGTAGGAAACGAGTCCTTAGGCAGGAGCAGTACAACCATTGAAAACGGGAGTTCAAGGGAGTTTAAGGCGACGGCGATGCATGGAAGCATAACCGTTGAATCATCCGGCAAAGTCTAAGCCATCCTATAACGGGCGATATTATAAGCTATTTTCAATTACTTACTTACTTTGCAGGGGAGGGGCGATTTGGCCCCTTCTTTGCACTTTTCAGCATGCTGCCGCGCAATTTAGCCTACACCTGCACAGTACAATATTATGAGGATTATTATGGATACGCATGCGCAAAACACCTTTGACCTGATGGGTTTCAGAAAATACGGGGAAATGAAGAACAGGGACAGAAATATGAAAACGAAGGAGGCGGAGGGAAACTGAGGAACGCTTAGTGATCCCCAGGGAATTGATGAAATCGCGGATAAGAAATTTGTTATAGCATTGAGAACGAACGAAGGAAACACGGCCAATGAGCGGGCGACGTCTGGTAATATAAAGTAGATTACAATCAATATCAGTGAAGGAACAAGGATAAGCGGAACGAGCGGAACAACGATTATGTTTGCAAACACACCCAATAGCGGAATACGGCCGAAGTAATGTACGCTTAACGGCAAGGTACCTATGGTTCCACAAAAACTTATTGAAATTGCGGCTGATATATAGCTATTAAGCGCTTTGCTCAACAGCTTGGCAACAGGTTTGTATATTAGGGCTATGGCTGTTACCGCGCAAAACGATAGCTGGAAGCTGACGCTGAAAAGCATGAAGGGGTTTGCTACAAGCACTATGACGGCGGCTGAGGAGATGGACGACAGCAGGTCGTAGCGCCTGTTAAGGGGACTGGCCATAAGCAGGCACATTGACATGATGGACGCTCTTACAAGCGAAGCGGGGAAGGCCGTTACAGCACAGTAAATCAGCAGAAAAGAGCCTATGACAATTATCCTGAGCCATGCCCTTCTCTTGGGGATAAGAATTGATAGAAACGCTACGAACAGACCTACGTGAAGGCCGGATACGGCAAACAGATGGGCTGTGCCCGAGTCCCTGAACGCATTCACATAACGGTAATTTATGCCCGATTTTTCTCCCAAGAGCATTCCGGATATGAGAGGGCCGTTTTTTTCAAATATATCATCAATGGCTGATTTTATTGCCTCCCGCGCCATAAGACATATGCCATAAATATCATTTTTTCCGTATTCCAAAGAGACTATATACGGTTTTGAAGTTTTTGCTATTATACCATCACAGAGGTAATAATGAAGGGAGTCGTAGCCGTTATATCCCTGGCCGTTGGATAGTGGATATAGATGCGCGCTGCCCTCAATAATTTGGCCGTATCTAATGCTATTGGAGGCGTCGGCCGGAACAAGAAGCCTTCCTCTGACGCGATTGCCGTTGAGCTCTACATTATCGATTGTTAAAAGGAGATTGTTCCCATCGCGCACAGGCGCTTCAGCTATTCTGCCGGCGATTGAATATATGCCTGGCTCCGGCAGCGGGGGATAGGCTGCTGTTATGCGAAGCAACCCAATAGTAATGCATAGCACAAAAAGCATAGGCGCGTATAGCTTCGAGAGCGCCATAAAGATAAGGACAGATATCAGAAAAACTATTACGAAAACAAAAATCGCGGCGGACGCGCCCCTAATGAGGCTTCCCAGAAAGATACCTAATCCGATACCGATAGCCGAGATGAACATAGGCCTTATATTTACTGCGCGTTGTACTGGCATATTTCTATTACAGCCCTTTCATTATGCTTTTATGTGTAGTTGGGAAGCGGAGATACTATTGACATTAACGACCTATATACAGCATACCTTGCGGGAACTATAATCGTCCTTCGTACATGCTGGATATAGTCGACAGATATTTAAGATTCCAGGGCGGTCTTTTAGCAACATAGGTAAGGTTACTCCTATATCACAATTTAAAGCGTCAAATTCAAAAAGTACTAAATTCTGCTTTGATAGGCAATTTGCCTTTACTGTTAGCCCATGGCGTTTCTAAATCAAGTAAAATATCATAATAAGGAATCAAATCTGATTTATCCGCGGATTATTCTATAAGCAAGGAGGTGACACCAAATGGATAGGACTGAGATAGCCCTCAAGCTCACGCTTGCACTCATAGAAAAGGATGAGTACTATGGCACCGCGCCAAACAATGATAACATAGCTGAGAACATTGCAGGATTGTACAATAGCGTCTACGCTGCCCTGAACATTCCTGAATCTGAACAAGATTAATGGCCTGATCAGCCGCTTCAGCTACTGAAGCGGCTGATCCATGTTGGAGACAAATAAATTTTTCACTGCTCAGCAAACCCTGATTGTTTTCCCTAAGGAGCATTTTCAGCTCGAAGGATATGTTTCAGCCTGCCATTGGCGGCCTGCAATGGCTCCATATGCCTTTCATCGTTCCAACCAGCCATACTGCTATTTTAATGTGAGTAACATATTATAATTAGATTTAAATTTCAACCTCTCAAAAGTTCTGACATTATAGCATTTTAACATAAGAAAAACAGATTCGGCAAGCTATCTGAAAATTTAATTAAGTAGAATGTGTGTAGGACTACAATACATATTGGACAGTCGAGAAGGAAAAAAAAGAGTGAAGGATTGGCATAAATCGGTTATTGTGAGTTTAACAACAACGAACAATGCCGAAAGGAAGTGCAAATCCCTCATGAATACTGTAACACAAAACATGAAGTACAGGCAATCCCTAATCCACTACGCTCAGAAATACGGCGTATCCAGAGCATCGCGCAAGTACAACCGCGCGCGCTCAACCATCTACTTCTGGCTGTCAAGGTACGACGGAACGATAGAATCGCTGGCCGACCGCTCCAGGCGGCCGCACTCGCATCCGAA
>DBFNRV010000050.1:0-15346 GCA_048421225.1 Christensenellales bacterium
TGACGTGGGCTTAAAGCCCTACTCAGACAAATTATACTGCAACGAGGATCTGAAATCACTCACAAGATACCGTTTTGACAAAGTTTCTGAGCGTGCCCGCCTAAAGCAGTCTGTGTCTCGTCTGGTGAATATCCTTTTCCCGGAACTGGAAGGCTTGGTGTCCACTCTCCACGGTAAGGCGGTCTATGCCATACTGTATGAGTTTCCCGGCGCGCACCAGATCGCGTCCGCAAATCTAAAGCATTTGACCAATCTCCTTTCCACCGAATCCAAAGGCCATTTCACGCGTGCCACCGCAGATGAGATACGGGAAGCAGCCCGGCGCTCCATCAGTTCCTACCTTCCTGCCAAGTCTCTTGAGCTAAAGCACACGATTACCCTAATTCGGGAGCTTAGTACACAGATCAATGAGATAGAAATCGAGATAAACGCAATACTTGATAAAATTGATTCTCCAATCCTCTCTGTGCCCGGAATCGGCCCAAATCTCGGTGCTGTGATCCTTGCCGAGATCGGAGATTTCAGCCGCTTTGACAGTCCCGACAAGATTCTTGCTTTTGCCGGATGTTCACCATCCACCTATCAGTCGGGACAGTTATACTCCTCCCATGCCAAGATGGAGAAGCGTGGCTCAAGGTATCTTCGGTATGCTTTGCTCAACGCTGCCAAGCGAGTTTCCAGATGGGAGCCGACCTTCTCAGCATATTTGAGCAAAAAGATGTCCGAAGGAAAGCATTACAACGTGGCTGTTTCTCATGCGGCGAAGAAGCTCGTTCGACTCTTGTACCATTTGGAAACCACTGGGGAACCGTATAGCCCGACTACATAACTTCCCTTTTGAACCCGAGCTCTCCTCTGTGATGTTCCCGCTTAGCCGGCGCAGCGCTCCCTTGACAAACCGGAGCATTCAGATGCTACCATTTGTATTGCGAGGGCGGTTGGGCTTGCTTCACTGTTCCCTTCGTCACCCTCGCTGTCATATCCTCAGCATCTGAATGCTGTTTGTCATGGGCGGCAGCCTTCTCCCCAAAATAATCATTTCTAGGCTTGACATTTAATAGTGAGTCTCCTATTACTATAAAGTTATATATAAACGATATCATAATATATAACCTTAATCAATACAAACGGCCCAAATTTTAATAGATTATCATTAAAAACAATGTCGAATAAAGATATGTAGTCAGTCTAATACGGCGAATAAAAAATTATTTGTTAAGCCGCCGTTTTTCCTTAAAATAAAACGTTATCAAGATCGCTGGAACTATGATATTATAATGCAAGGCTAAATGCAAGATCATATGCGCAAGGGAGGAATATCGTGCTTATATACAACACCATGACGCGCAAAAAAGAGGAACTGATCCCCATAAAGCAGGGTGAGATCAGCATGTATGTATGCGGGCCAACGGTCTACAATTTTATACACGTTGGAAACGCCAGGCCGTTGATTGTATTTGATACTCTGCGGAGGTATCTTGAGTATAGGGGATTTAAGGTGACCTTCGTTCAGAACTTTACTGATATAGACGATAAGCTGATACGCAGGGCCGCGGAGGAGGGCTGCCCGGTTAAAGCCGTGGCGGACAGGTATATAAAGGAATATTATACGGATGCAAAAGCCCTTCATGTGAACGACGCCACATTCAGCCCGCATGCCACGGAACATATAGGCGATATCATTAACCTGATACAGCGCTTGATCGATATGGGCTACGCCTATGCGGCCGATAACGGCGACGTATACTTTTCGGTCCGCAGCTATCCCTCATATGGGAAGCTTACCGGACAATCGATAGAGTCGCTGGAGAGCGGTGCGCGTATAGACCCCGCCGAGCAAAAGCGCGACCCGCTGGATTTTGCCCTATGGAAGGGGTATAAGCCGGGCGAGCCATATTGGGAGGCCCCATGGGGCGACGGGCGGCCTGGATGGCACATAGAATGCTCGGCTATGAGCATGCGGCTTCTTGGGGAAACCTTTGACATTCACGCGGGCGGGCAGGATCTGATGTTCCCGCATCACGAAAACGAAATAGCTCAAAGCGAGGCCGCTACCGGCAGGCCGTTTGCGCGTTACTGGATGCATAACGGCTATATAAACGTCAATAATCAAAAGATGTCGAAGAGCCTTGGCAATTTCAGGACTGTCCGCGATATTGTAACCGAATTCGAACCGGACGCGTTAAGGCTGTTCATGCTTTCGGCCCATTACAGAAGCCCGATTAACTTCTCTAGGGAGCTTATGGAGCAGGCCGAGTCCGCTTGTACGAGAATACGCACGGCAAAGGAGAGGCTGGCCGACGCGCGCGTTTCGGATGTGCCGGATACGAGGGCTGAAGGCGCCTTTGTTGATTCGCTGAATGAATTCCGCCAAGCGTTTATCAGGGCCATGGACGACGATCTCAACACAGCCGACGCAATCGGGACGCTGTTTGAGCTGATACGGGCCTGCAACACCTTTGTGACCGAGCCGAGGAGCGCAGGGGCTGTTAAAATGGCGCGGGAGCTGTTCGGTGAGCTTGCGGGCGTATTGGGAATAGAGACGCAAACGCGGGCCGAGTTTCCGGAAGCGGCGCTGACGCTGCTCGACGAGCGAGCCGCCGCGAGGGGCGCAAGGGACTGGGCCAGGGCGGACGCAATACGCGACGAGCTTAAAGCCATGGGGTTTGCTGTTGAGGACTCGCCTCAGGGCGCAAAGTTAAAGCCGCTTGCGTGACCTTAAGACGGCAAACCGGCGATTAAGGGATTTTTCACTAGTTCTACAGAAGAAGGAGGCGTCGAAATGGGCGTTGTGCTATTTATCTTGGTTGCCGTTTATCTGCTGTATCTGGCTATAAAGGGCGAGGGGAAGATATACTCGCTGGAGCGAATTTATGAGGATAAGGTTAAGCGGCATGTAAAACAGGTGCGGATTTTGCTGTTTATTGACGTTGCGCTGCTTTTGGGAGTAAGCGCATTGGAGCTTTTAGGAATATTCGAGGAGATGATGTGGCTCAGGTTTGTGTTAGGAGCCGTTGTTATCATTCCTTTGATAGCCATACCGGTGCTTACTTATAAGAATACCGACCCTGAAAAGCGGTTCCAGCCCGTGCCATCGCGGTACAGCGACGAGGCTAAGAACAAGGAAAAGTCAAATCCCAGCCATACCGGCGGCGAGGGTAAAAGGGCGGCGGAAAAGACCACGGCAAAGCCGCGGGCCGAATCAGACGTGGACGACGGCAGCGCCGAAAGCCCGTTTTACGATCCCGACCCCGACGACCTTGAGTAAGCCCTCCATGGATAAGCGTGCTTCAAGACGTACCGGTCTATTGAGTTTTTTACCGGCCCATCTGGACGTCGCATAAAAATCAAAATATTTTGCATACATACGCTGGATATCCGAAAAACTTATCAAAAGGCGCGGCAAGCGCCTTTTGAATTATCCTTCAGGACCGGTTTATGAGTCCAAGGGGCCAAACTAAAACGGACTATCATTGCTAAACGCGGGAATGAGGCCCGGATCACTCACGAAAACACATACGACGCCTTCGTCAGTCGCATATCCGTTTCAGCACCCCGTTTATAACCTCATAGCGCCTGTTTTCATTTTTAGCGATTTTTTTCAGTATCTCCTCTTCAAGATTTACGCCGAGCATCTGGGATAAACCCATAAGGTAGATCGCTATGTCCGCCAGCTCCTCGCCTATGCCGTTCCCCCCGTTTTTATACGCTTCGAAGGCTTCCGCAACCTCTCCGTACAGCAGGCAGAATTCAGTGTTCACGTCTGTGGTGTTAAACCCTTTACTGAGTTTGTTTTGAAATACGCTATTTTGAAGCTTTGTAATATCTACCATGGATTTGTCCTAAACCTCTCAATCAATAAAATATTTTTAAAATTACGAAACCCCTTTATCGTCGCTCCCTGTTACCTTTATAGCCTTAAGCCCGCTCTCCATGACAAGCTTTCGTACCGCGGGCCAATACATAAACGGCAGCTTTAGCGCCTTAAGCCTTAACTTCATTCGAATTGGAAGCGTTTTTGACCTATATGCGAGGTTAAAGGACCTGTCATGGCCCGAATTGAGCGCATCAGCCAGCAAGTGGGCGCTGTTTATGGCGAAGCTGATACCCTCCAGGGAACTCGGGCTGATAAAGCCCGCCGCCTCTCCGATTAAGAACGCCCCTCCTCCTCCGCAATAGAACCTGTCCGTGAACGAAGGCCTGAGCACAACGCACGCCTCAGTCCTTATCGGCTCTCCAAAGCGGAACCCAAATTCCCGTTTTAGCTTGCTCTTTTGCGCCTCAAAGCGGCCCCGCGGGTCGTCTTGAGGGAACGCCCCGCCGAATATAAATACATTATCCTTGGAAATGGACCAGGAGCAGCAGTCGCTTGTATCGGAATCGAATATGCAGGAATAGAACGGGCTGCTGTGCGTTTCTTTAAACCATTGCTGGATCGAAATATAGCTCCGTATTCGCGAATTGGGATAAAGAACCCTTCTTAGCAGCGAATTGGCGCCATCAGCGCCAACGGCGTATTTCGCCGTCAGGCCGCCCTCGGCGCCAGCCTCGTTATAACGTATCAAAAAGCCGCGGTCGGTTCGCTTTACCGATGTACAGCGGCAATCCGCAAGTATTTTAACCCTGTCGGGAATCATGCCGATTAGCCACCTGTCAAACTTATCCCTATCCAGGTTGATGTAAAAGCGCTGATAGTGACGAACCAGCTTTGAGCGCAGGTCTATGGTCTTTACCGCAAATATTTGCGGATCGACCAGCACGTCCTTTGGCAGCGTAAGATCAAAGCGCGCCAGAGCCTTCTGCGCGTCCTTGGATAAAAGTCCGCCGCACGGCTTTTTAAAGCCGCCGCCGGCATCCGGAGGCTTTTTGTCAAGCGCTATAACCCGAAAGTTTTGGCTTAATAGCCTGGCGAGCGTTGCTCCGGCAGGCCCAAGCCCTATGATGGCTATATCATAATCAGGCAGTTTATCGCACATAGGTTCTTTTCAGACTCTCCAACTTTGTTTTATGCGGCAAAAACACGCCGGCTGGAATATACGCAAATGGTTAGGGCCGCTGACACTCTTTAGTTCTATTCATACCTTCTTATGGGGATTCCGGCCATCCTGAATATTTCTAAGGAAAACTCGTCGGGATACCCCTCCCCATATATTACCTGCGCTATTCCCGCGTTTACTATCATTTTGGCGCAGATCACGCACGGCTGATGGGTACAGTACAGGGTGGCCGATTCGATGCTTACGCCGAGCTTTGCCGCCTGGATAATAGCGTTTTGTTCGGCGTGTATACCATAGCATAATTCATGCTGGGTGCCAGATGGTATCCCAAGCCTGTCGCGCATGCATTCGCAGCGTTCAACGCAGCTGGCTACGCCTGAGGGAGCGCCGTTATAACCTGTTGTTAGTATTCTCTTGTTTTTTACTATTACAGCGCCTATTTTGCGCCCTTCCCTATAACAGCTTGACCATCCCGCGATGGTTCTCGCCATTTCCATAAACCGCGAGTCCCATTTAGTCCACATTGAGTACCACCTCCAGCCACAATTATAGCATTTATACCCGCCTATGTAAAATCATCATTAAAAATAGTGAGAAAAATTAAGCAATTTTAAGCAAAGGTTATTTAAAATGGATTATTCACCTTAAATTGGTTATAATTCAAAATGAAGGCGATTAGCCAGCCTTGCCATGCGAACGATCATAAACTATGATATCCCTGTTAGCACTCAAAAAAGACGAGTGCTAACATTATGAGGATAATACCACTAAAAGGAGGAATAAACCATGACGCTAAAACCATTGGCGGACCGCGTCGTAATCAAGAGCCTTGAGGTTGAAGAAACCAGCAAAGGCGGAATAATACTTACAGGAACGGCTAAGGAAAAGCCCCAGATGGCCGAAGTAATTGCCGTAGGCCCGGGCGGCAACGTGGATGGCAAGGAAGTGACCATGCATGTCGGCGAGGGAGACAGGGTAATCTATTCCAAGTATGCCGGAACGGAAGTTAAGCTCGACGGAGTTGAGTACATCGTGGTTCGCCAGAACGATATTCTGGCAATAGTAGAGTAAGGAGGAATCAAAAATGGCAAAACAGATCAAATTCGGCGAAGACGCCCGCAAAGCCCTTGAGACAGGCATAAACACCCTTGCCAACACCGTAAAGATCACACTGGGCCCAAAGGGCAGGAACGTAGTTTTGGACAAGAAATTCGGTTCCCCCATGATCACAAACGACGGCGTTACTATAGCTAAGGATATTGAGCTCGAAGATCCATTTGAAAACATGGGCGCGCAGCTTGTAAAGGAAGTAGCCACAAAGACAAACGACGTAGCCGGCGATGGAACCACCACCGCTACGCTTCTGGCCCAGGCGATAGTACGCGAGGGCCTTAGGAACGTTGCCGCCGGCGCAAATCCGATGGGAATAAAGCGCGGCATTGAATACGCCGTAGACGAGGCTGTAAAAGCGCTTAAGGAAATAAGCAAGCCTGTTGAGAACAAGCAGTCCATTGCCCAGGTTGCCGCTATATCCGCTGGCGACGAGCGTGTAGGTTCCCTTATCTCGGACGCAATGGAGAAGGTCGGCAACGACGGCGTAATCACGGTTGAGGAGAGCAAAACCATAGAAACCACCCTTTCAATCGTAGAGGGCATGCAGTTTGACCGCGGCTATGCCTCATCGTATATGGTTACGGATCCGGATAAGATGGAGGCCATTCTTGATAATCCGCTGATCCTTATCACGGACAAAAAGATTTCAAGTATCCAGGAAATACTGCCGATACTGGAACCCGTGGCCCAGCAGCAGCGTAAACTGCTTATAATCGCCGAGGACGTAGAGGGCGAAGCCCTTGCAACCCTTGTTGTAAACAAGCTGCGCGGAATGCTTCAGGTCGTGGCGGTTAAGGCCCCTGGCTTTGGAGACAGGCGCAAGGAAATGCTGAAGGATATAGCAACCCTTACAGGCGGCGAAGTAATTTCAAGCGAGCTTGGAATGGAGCTTCGCGACGCTACCCTGGAGCAGCTGGGTTCGGCGCGCCAGGTAAAGGTGGATAAGGACAATACAACAATCGTAGAGGGAAGCGGAGATCCGGCCGAGATCAAGGCGCGCATCAATTCAATCCGTAGCCAGATCGCTGAATCCACATCCGAATATGACCGCGAAAAGCTTCAGGAGCGCCTGGCCAAGCTGGCTGGCGGCGTAGCCGTAATCGCTGTGGGCGCCGCCACCGAGGTGGAGATGAAGGAAGCCAAGATGCGTATTGAGGACGCCCTTGCCGCAACGCGTGCGGCGGTAGAGGAGGGCATCGTTCCTGGCGGCGGAGTGGCGCTGCTGAACGTGTGCGACAGCATACGCAGGATCGCGCTGAATGAAGCCGGCGATAGGCGCACCGGAGTAGAGATCGTACTCCGCGCAATGGAAGAGCCGGTAAGGCAGATAGCCTATAACGCGGGACTGGAAGGCTCCGTAATCGTATCCAATATCCGCTCTGCCAACAAACCGGGATATGGCTTTGACGCTGCGAAGGATGATTATGGCATGATGACTGAAAAGGGCATCATCGACCCGACCAAGGTGGCGAGAAGCGCTTTACAGAACGCGGCTTCTATAGCGGCTATGGCGCTTACCACTGAAAGTCTCGTGTGCGATATCCCTGCTCCGGAACCTCCGGCGCCGATGGGCGGAGCGCCTGGAATGTATTAATTTATAAGGATAAAATCAAACTGGAATGCTCCGGCCATTGGCCGGAGCATTATTTATCCCCGGGCGCGGCCGACATAACGACAAAGACATGATTAAGTATTATACAGCATGGGAATTAAGCACATGCTTAGAAAATATCTCAGTTTAAGGCACACAGCCAACCCGCCTAACCGCTTTTAGTAAAATAATATTTATTAGAATCGGCATGCTGATATTTCTTAATATGTGAAACAACGTTTTCGTTTAGAATGAATTGATAGGGGAATTGAATGGACAACATTGGTGACGAGATAGGGAATTTTTATTTGCAGAGAGCAAAGCCTGCCCTATGCGGCGCGATAATGGCTGCAGGCAGCTTATAACCTGAATCAGGGTAGAAAACGGTGGAAACTATGGAAACAGCGATTTGTCCGCTCTGTTTTATCGGCGGCGGGGTAAGCGTTAAAAGCGGTATATTTCTCATACCAAAATCCAAAATTGATATATGCAATGGAAATATGCGACCGAATATGATTTCACTATGGGCGTTATTATGAAAAAATGGCGTTGATAAAAACGTTGACGAAAATAAATCATTATTTGCCAGGCGAAAACGCGTTAATCGTGAAACAAACTTGTTATGGAAAACAAATGAGAGTTAAAAAAGCTATCATAGTATGCAAACGATTTCACGTAAGAAGATCTTTGATGTTTTTCAACCCGCTTTCCCCAACACAGCTTCTGCCGTGGCCACAGTTGATAGTTACATTAACAAAAGATAATTGGTATAAACGGAATACGGGGTCAGCCGTATATTAAGGGAACCCGGGCGCTGCCGCGGCCAATTTAACTATTATGACATTAAACTTCGTCAAATAAGCGTATAAGCGCGTTTATGTAAAAGCAGAGTATTATAATACCTTGTTAACAGATTCAAAGTCAAAATTTACGTCCATTGATGTTGCCAAACTACAAATTAATGCCTTTGAGCCTTCTGCAATTCATTCGTTCATCATATCATTTATGTAGTATAAGCCTTGAGCTTTATGATAAGGAAGTCCTTGTGTGCCTGTCCGCGGTTTGCGGAATATTATTTTATCCCCGGAGGAACCGATGGAGCGTTTAAAACAGGAAAAGAAAAAGCTTATAGTATACGCATCCGCCGTTGCAGTTCTTGTTTTGGCGGTGCTTGTTCTAGCTATTGAAAACAATGACGTTGCGGCCGTGTTCAGCAATGAGGTTGAGGAGCGAAGCTATATAAAATGGGTTGACTTCAACCCCACCGCCGAGATTTTAAACCGTGCGATCAAGTATGATATAGAATCATATGGCTCTCAGGTTCACTTGAATTTTATAGAGCTTCTTTCTTATACGGCGGCGAAATGCGGGGGCAGCTTTTCAGGCAAGGGCGCCGCTGCTGAAATGGATAAGCTTGTGGAGCGGCTAAACGCGGGCGAGCTGATGAAGGATATTGCCGATGGGCTGAAATATTACGATTATTATATAACCGCTTACGGGGCGGTGCTTAACGGATTTTTGGGTGAGTACAGCATTGAGGTGGAGGACGAATCATCCCCTTCTGGCAAGCGCTGGGAGGACGGATACGGGCTGACGGTATTTTCACCGATTGCAAAGGGCTATGGGTTTTCACACTACAAGGATTTTGGCAATGAGCGCACCTATGGATATAAGAGAAAGCACCAGGGAAACGATCTGATGGGCTATGTGGGCATGCCCATTGTAGCAATAGAAAGCGGGTATATCGAGGAACTTGGTTGGAACAGATTTGGCGGCTGGCGCATAGGTATACGTAGCTTTGATAACCTCCGTTACTATTACTACGCCCATATGCAGAAGGACCATCCATATGTAAAGACCCTTAAGGAGGGCGATGTGGTGATGGCGGGAGATGTTATAGGATATATGGGGTTAACGGGCTACAGCAACACCGAAAACGTAAACCAGCTTAAGCGGCCGCATCTCCATCTTGGGCTTCAGCTTATATTTGAGGAGATACAGAAGGAGGGAAGCAACCAAATATGGATCGACGTCTATAATCTGGTGGAGGTGCTGCAAAAAAATAAGAGCGAGGTAGTAAAGGATGAAGAAACCGGCGATTATAAACGCAAATATGGATTCAGGCTTCGCGGCGACGAGGTGATAAACAGTGAAAGCGGTAATTGACAAGCACACCGTAGGGAAAATTGCGGTTACGCTTTCGTATGTTATATTGGTAATGGGATTGGCCGTTATAATTGCGCTGCCCGCTGATAACATGCCCGCGGACACTTCACCCGTAGGAGGTATAGAGGTTCCCATATTGATGTACCACAGGGTCTTGAAGGATCCGGATAAGATAAATACGTATACCGTTACTCCAGATATGTTTAGAAATGATATGGTCTATCTAATGGAGCGGGGTTATGAAACTGTGTTTATGAGGGATATCATAGACTACGCCATGGGGGGCGCTCCGCTGCCTGCCAAGCCTGTGGTGATAACCTTTGACGACGGATACTATAACAATTATGTATATGTGCTTCCGATTCTTGAGGAATTGGGGATCAAGGCGTCGATAGCCGCCGTAGGCGAATTTACGGATACGTTTACCAACAATATGGATATGAACGCTAATTATTCGCATTTGACCTGGGGGCTGCTCAAAGAACTTGAGGAGTCGGGCCATGTTGAGATACTGAACCATTCCTACTATATGCACAAGCAGGGAAAGCGCAGCGGCGTTAAGCGCAGAAGGGGCGAGGGCCAAGAGGAATATCGAAACGCGCTTACCTATGACGTTATGAAGATGCAGGAACAGCTTAAGGCCAAGGCGGGGATTACCCCGCAGACCTTCGTATATCCATATGGACTGTACGCCGGCGACAGCGAGGAGATTTTAAAGGAGCTGGGCTTTAAGTCCACGCTTATATGCGAAGAACGCGTAAATTTTATCACAGGGCCCGAAAGCCTGTATAAGCTGGGACGCTTTAACCGTACGGGAAAGCTTAACACAGAAAGATTTATGGCCAAGACGGGCATAAGCTAAGCTTGTTTGCGTTTATGTCCGGGAGCCTTAATCCCAGATTGGGGAAATGCGCCGTATGTCGGGAATGGATTTTAAAATCCCTGGACTGTAATATCGTATACAATACTATAAACAAACAGATCCCAAGCGACCGCTTGGGATCTGTTTTGCCGCATGCCGACTATAATACTTCGATGCTGTGGCATGGCCAGTTTAATTCAGGACTCAATCGCCGTCAAGCGCATCCTGCCGCTTTAAAAATATATCGAACACAGCGTTGAGCGTAGCTGAATCGTCGATTCCGCGATAGCTGGAACCCGCGTCAGATCTGTCTACGAGCAGTATTACCACCTCCGACCCGTCGGAGCCCTCTTCATCGGGCAGCAAAACAACATACTCTTCATTCAGATATTCAACCCTGTCCAGGAGCTCAAACTCGCATTCGTTTCCATCCTGATCAATAAGGGTGATTATACTGCCGAATTCATCCATAATACCGTTCCTTTCAGACTATGCTTAATTATGCTTTTCCGTTGCACCCGAGCACATTTACGAGCTTATGCTTTACCATTTCCTTGATAGCCGAACGCGCTGGCTTGAGATACTGGCGCGGGTCGAAATGCGAGGGGTTTTCAGCAAAATATTTGCGTATGGTTCCAGTCATCGCGAGCCGTAGGTCGCTATCTATATTTATCTTGCACACCGCCATTGAAGCCGCCTGCCTTAGCATTGGCTCTGGAACCCCGATCGCGTCAGGCATATTCCCGCCGTATTTGTTTATCATCTCCACGAATTCGGGCACAACCGAGCTCGCTCCGTGAAGCACTATGGGGAATCCGGGAAGCCGCCTGGAAACCTCCTCAAGTATGTCAAAGCGGAGGCGGGGCTTGGTGCCCGGCTTAAACTTATAGGCGCCGTGGCTCGTACCGATCGCTATTGCGAGGCTGTCCACGCCGGTGCGGTTTACGAATTCCTGAACCTGATCCGGATCGGTGTAAGAGGCGTCCTTGTCGGAAACGTCAACCGCATCCTCAATTCCGGCAAGCCTGCCAAGCTCGCCCTCAACGACGACGCCCTTGTCGTGGGCATATTCCACTACGCGCTTTGTCAAAGCTATATTTTCGTCAAAAGGCAGATGTGAACCGTCGATCATGACCGAGGTGAACCCGCCGTCTATGCAGCTTTTGCAAAGCTCGAACGTATCGCCGTGATCAAGGTGAACGCATATAGGAAGGTCTGTTTCGATTACCGCGGCCTCAATCAGCTTCATCAGATAGGTGTGGTTAGCGTACTTTCTTGCTCCAGATGATACTTGAAGAATAAGCGGAGCATTTTCTTCCTTGGCAGCCTCTGTAATGCCCTGTATTATCTCCATATTGTTTACGTTGAAGGCGCCTATGGCATAGCCGCCTTCATAGGCCTTCTTGAACATTTCCGTGCTGGTTACAAGCGCCATCTGTGATACCTCCTACACTTTGATATTTTAATGTAAACGCAGCCTAAGTTAATTATACATCCAACTTCGTGTTTTGCAACAAATATGCTGTTATCTGCCATAAAATATGGGTTTTGGCCATTCATGGATTGTCCAACGCGGGCTAAAGCGTTATAATACAACAGGAAGCAGTTCCTATTAACGCACAGGAGGCAAACAAAATGCCCGAAAAGTTTTTATCGCTCATAGTACCCGTGTTCAACGAGCAGGAGGTCGTCGGCGTATCCTTTGAGCGGATGGACGCCGTGATGAAGGGGATGGGCTATCCTTATGAGATAATATATGTAAACGATGGAAGCCGCGACGACACGATGAAGCAGCTAAGGAAGATTGCAAAGGCGAACCCGCAGGTAAAGGTTCGCTCTTTCTCGCGCAATTTCGGCCATCAGCTTGCGGTAACCGCGGGGATGGATATAGCCAGGGGCGACGCGCTTATCATAATAGACGCAGATCTTCAGGACCCGCCCGAGGTAATCCCAGAGCTTGTTAAAGCCTGGGAGAACGGGGCCGATATAGCCTACGGCAAGCGCGCGAAGCGGCAGGGCGAGACCATATTTAAAAAGTTTACGGCCTTTTGCTATTACAGGCTGTTAAGGTCCATGAGCGCTTATCCAATACCGCTGGATACCGGAGATTTTAGGCTTATCGACAAAAAAGTAGCGGAAGTATTTCTTAATATGCGCGAGCACAACAGATTTCTGCGTGGAATGAGCGCATGGATGGGCTATGAGACCGTACCCGTGGAATACGTAAGGCATGAGCGCTATGCTGGAAAGACCAAATACACCATGAAGAAGATGCTTAAGCTTGCTATGGACGGCATAACGGGTTTTTCAAACAAGCCGCTTGCCATAGCGGGCAAGGTGGGCGTTGCGGTGTGCATGCTTTCAGGTATGGGGCTTATAGCGCTTATAGTGCTTGCGTGCACCGTGGGGGCACCCGCATGGCTTTGGGCTGTTGACGGACTGGTGCTTCTTAATGGTATCACCATGATGTTTATGGGCGTGCAGGGCGCTTACATGAACCGCATGTATGACGAACTGAAGGACAGGCCGCTATATATCATAGGCGAGGAACTCAACGTATAGAGGAGCTATGATTTAAAAGAACGGACTGATTTGTCGTCGGTCCGTTTTAATTATAATGTTTTTTTGCCGTGAGGATGCGTTATCATATATGCCCGCTATCCCTATGCGATTTAATCTGAATGCGATACCAATGCCGCCGCGTTAACTGAAGAATTTTACCCTGTCTTTGAATACCCTCTTAAGGGCTTCGCTGAGCAGCGAATCATCCCTGCCCGTCAGGTTGTATACTGTTATGCGTTCGGGCGAAAGTCCGATCAGCACATTCATAACGCTATCGTCGCTGCATGACTCGCAGTCGATGCGCGAATCGCTGTCGTCCGTAAGCGTGCAGCTTCCGTCAGGATGCAGTATTATGCTTATTTCCCTTATACATGGGGGGCGCATCCTTACATATGCGCTTAGCACGCTCATCAGCTCAAGATACTCTGATCTTAACAATATTTCCTCGGCGGCACGGTCCACGCACAGCGAAAATCCCTCAAGCACATCCTTCATCCTGAAACGCATGAAGCCCTCAAGGTTAAGATGCTCATGCTCGTCGAAGTGTTCGCGCAGCGAACGAAGTATACGCGATTCAGCGTTAAAGGATCTGGCGCTTCTGATTGCCTCGGGCAGAGCCATCTGCTTTTGGGCAAGCGTAAGCGGCAGTTCGTTTATAAGCCTTGCCATTTCAAAATGCGCCATATCTTTAAGTAAAAGCCTGCTTATTGCCATTAGCCACGCAGACAGCTCTTCTGGCGAACCTATCCCAGCGCTTACGACCTGTTCGTCTCCAAAGGATACGTCCAGTTCAGGCTCCCAGCCGGCCTGCCTAAGGCGCCGTTTAAATAGCTTTTCTATATCGACATCATATTCCTGAGTACCTATTGACAATATATTCATGCCGTTTTACTCCCTCATGGGCGGTTAAGCGCCCATACGGTATGATATGCACGGACACGTTAAGCCGTGCAAAGCGTACGACGCGCGCCCGCCCTTCTATTATGTGCAGAGAAAGGATTTACCCGCGTTGAAATAAATAGCAATTATTTAGGCTATAATTGGAACGAAGCATGCTTAGCGTATATAATAATTGAAAACAACGAAGTCTGGCGCCCTATTAAAAAAGCGTTAAAACTGCCTAAAAGATCAAAATCGTTGTAATAGCGCCTTTGAGCTTTTCCTAAGGCGGGATGGGTTGGACTTTTCGTTCTATTATCGGCCCGCAGGGACGGTCAATCTTCAAAATACATGACTGTGGCGGAAACGGTCTATAAAGGCGCGTAACCTTAACGGTAAACTGTTGAGCTTGACGACGGCGGGTAATTTCCAATTTGCCCAATGTGTGCTATTATATAAAAAATACAGGGAGGAAACGCATATGGAGTTAATATTGGCGTCCGCATCCCCGCGCCGCAAGTCGCTGCTGGAAATGGTGGGCCTTAGGTTTCAGGTAATCCCCAGCGATGCGGATGAGGGCATACAGCCCTGTCCGCCGGGCGAAATGGTTGAAAAGCTTGCGCTCATCAAGGCGGCGTCCGTAAAGGAAGGCCGACAGAACTGTTGCGTGATCGGATGTGACACAGTCGTTGTAATTGACGCAAGGGTGCTTGGAAAGCCATCTGACGGGGAATGCGCTGTTAAAACCCTTGGCCTGCTCCAGGGGCGGACCCATGAGGTATATACCGGCCTGTGCTTAATAACCGACGACAGGCGGCTTTTATGCCATGACGTGGCTTGCGTAACCTTTTCCCCCCTGAGCGAGCCTGAGATAAGGTCATACGTCAAAACGGGCGAACCCATGGATAAGGCGGGAGCTTATGGGATACAGGGCGTAGGCGGCATGTTCGTTGAAAGAATTGAAGGAAGCTATTTTACGGTGGTTGGACTTCCCCTTCATATGCTATACAGGATGCTTCGTGAGGTTGGAGTAAGCGTGCTCGATTTGATACAGGCTTAAGCCTGTAGACTCGTATTTTTTAGTGTCTTTTAGTAAGCGTAAGACAAATAGATTCGTTTAAAAAACAGTATTATAGTGTGATTGATATAAACGAATTAAACCTCTTAAGCCCGCAT
>DBFNRV010000051.1:0-24082 GCA_048421225.1 Christensenellales bacterium
TACTCGCTCTCCGATTTCGATGCACAGCTAGCTGTGCATCGAAGAGCCTCCAATAACCGTCCTATGCGTCCTTTACAGTATAGCTCACCTAATGCTTTCCTTCGTGCCTATACTGTCCAACATGTTTGACAAACCTACAGCTTTACATACGCGCGTTTTGGCTGTATCATTGATTTTACAATAAACTACCGGAGGATGTCATGTTCATAGCAAAATGGAAGATGGGGCTTGTGGATTTTGAAGGGGTGCGGGCCGTTCGCGAGGAGGTGTTCGTCGCCGAGCAGGGCGTGCCGTATGACGAGGAATTCGACAGCTTCGACGGCATATCGTTCCATCTGTATATTACCACGGAGGAAGGCGCGCCCATAGCCGCGGCGCGAATCCATCCCGAAGGCAACAATACGGCAATAGGCCGCATAGCGGTATTAAAGCAATTCAGAAATGCCGGCTATGAGGAATTCGCGCTCCGCATGCTGCTATTTAAGGCCCAAAACCTGGCGGGAGAGAGGATAACTACTATTGCGCCGGCATCCAGCAGGGAACTGTATGAGCGGTTTGGTTTTCGTGCGGACGGCGCGCCCGGGTTTACGCGGGGTCCTGAGTATATACGGCTAACCGTAGGCAAAGATGATATAACGTGGTTCAGCCAATGCCGGCACTGACGGGCTTAACCGCCCGACGGCGGAAAGAAGAATAAACCTGTATGCGGAAAAGAACCGTCCGCCTGCCGCGTAAGGCTTACACGCTTTTAAGCCCAAAGCCCGCTAAAAAACCAGCCGCCATCTGATAAGGTCAGCCCTGGCGCTTATGATCTAAAAAAACGAAAAAGGCGGCGGCGCCTTTTTTTCGGCGCCGCCGCCTTAAGTCTCGCTTAGAGCCCTTATCCCACAACGTCGAATTCAATCTCCGGAAGCCGCCTTTGCAGGCGCGCTACAATGGTATCTCCCGATTCATGGGGCGCGCCCATAATGATCAGCTCCACCCCGTTTTCATTGGCGTAATCGACGAGCGCGTCCTCAACGTCGTCGGTGCGGAGCATGGTAAGATCGCCTCCTGCCAGCTGGGCGGCGGTAAAAAGATATTCTATGGCGTCGGATTCGTCTTCGCTGTTTAAAAAGCGCCTTCCCGTCTGCACACAGTGAACCACATGCAGCTTGGAATCCTCACCCCTGCGCGCAACGCCCTTGCTTATCAGCCGGTCGCACGCCCGCTGTCCTGTAACGCAGACCATTATATCATGTGTCTTTTTCATTGCTTCTCAGTGCTTCCTCTAATTTGTCCGGCATTTCCACCGTAACGTACTCCTGCGCCAGCTCAATTGCCTCAAGTGGATTGCTGGCCACTGAAAACAGCTTTAGATACCGCTTATTGGTGAACCCGTCGGATACGCAGGCGTCAAGCTGAACAAGCAGCGGCCCAAAAAAACCGTTTATATTTAATATTATTATGGGAGCGTCAATATAGCCCAGCTGCTTCAGCGTTAATACCTCCAAAAGCTCCTCAATGGTTCCGAAACCTCCAGGCAGCGCTATATATCCATACGAAAGCTTCTCCATCGTCGCCTTGCGCTCGTGCATATCCCTGACCACAATGAGCTCAGAGCACAGCTCGGACGCTATCCCCGGCCTGTTGAGTCTCTCGGGTATTACGCCTATTATACGTCCGCCCGAAGCATACGCACCCTCGGCCGCAGCGCCCATAAGGCCCACAGCGCCGCCGCCAAATACCATGCCCCACCCATTTTCGGCAAGCAGGGCGCCCACCTCGCAGGCGGCCTCCTTATAGCTCTGGGGGATATTCCCGCTCGACGCGCCAAATACGCATATATTGCCCATATGAGCGCCTCCCTTATCCTTTTTTACATTCACCATTATACCATCATACGCCCAATATTTTGAATAGACTAATTGTGACATTTGTTGAAACTTAACGGGAATAAGGAATGCATAAAAATGGAAATACCGCTGTAATTAAGG
Organism: Christensenellales bacterium; assembly: GCA_048421225.1. Taxonomy (GTDB): domain Bacteria; phylum Bacillota; class Clostridia; order Christensenellales; family CAG-138; genus UMGS946. The sequence goes on from DBFNRV010000051.1 coordinate 1,977, forward strand.
AATATTCATTCCGTGTATATAAACTTGGGGCGGCGGCCCGTGCCGGCGGGCCGCCGGACTTGAAGTCACAGCATTGGCGTCGCTGTAACTTTATTACATATGTTTCTTAACATTTACATGTGCCGATTCCTATTCACCGCCCGCGCTGCCGTATGCTTTCCCCCCTTCAAAGATATCGGTCCGTATGTGAATATTTCGCCGCCGCCCATTAAACCCATTTTTTCCGCGTCAGCTTACCCTTGCAACCATTACGCTCATATCGTCGTCCTCTCCGCACTCCCTCGCGGCGCAGAGCACCGCCTCGGCGGCGTCCGTGGCGGTGTTCGCCGAGCAAACCCTCTCGGCAAGCGTGGCTATCAGGCCCGAGCCAAGGGCGTCCGCCGTTCCGTCGCTCATGAGTACAATCGTATCGCCGCGTTTTAGGTTTACCGAATGCACCGCCGGCGAAGCCTGCTCCAGTATCCCGGCAGGCAGCGCTTCCGAATAGAGGGTATGCACCTTGCCCGACCGTATCACATAGCTGGGCGGAGCTCCGAACTTAACGAATTTGGCTCCCGCGCTCAATCTGTCGAACACCATTGCGTCAAGTGTCGCGTACATATCCCCGCCTGAGTTGTATGCCATTAAAATTCTGTTAAGGCATTCCAGCGCCTCGTCAAGTTCGAAGCCCACCGACAGCAGGCGCGTAAGCAGCTCCGTTGCGGCGCTGCTTTCCGAGCGTGCCTGCGTGCCTGTGCCCATCCCGTCGCTGATCATCATGAGAATCGAGCTGTCAAGCTCCTTTACGGCCATGCTGTCGCCCGTTTCCTCACTCCCAAATTTCGCGCAGCCCGCGGCGCCTACCTGTATGTCAAAATTGTAGTAGCGCCGGCGCTCGCCTTCCGCCATGCGCCTCAATACGGCCGACACCGAAGCAAGCTGCCTGCGCGCGAAGCCGATCGCCTCTTTGTCGGGCGAAACGGCCTCCTTCTCCTCGTACAGTCTTATAAGCTGTTCTATCACCTCCGCAGTCATGTAAAGACGGTCCCGCATGTCCTCAAGCGTCTTCTGGGCCTTTCTTCCGGCCCTGTCCTCGTCGCGCATGCGTAAGAAATTGAGCCACCTGTGCGGCACTGCCAAAAACATTACGGCCGCGATGGCCGTTTCAAAGATGCCGATAGCACCTTCCGAACCCAAATATGCCGCCGCGCTGAAGGCCGAGATGACAAACCCGCTCGCCACGGCCATGCGGTTAAACCCATTGAGCGCTCCCCCGCACAGCGTACACAGCGCAAGCGTGCCCATCAACGCCAGGCCGTCGCCGGCTATCGCCCTTCCCGCGCCCAGCGCTACGGCCGCGACCACCGCCGCTATGCCGTTGCCCTGAGCCGCGCAGAGCGCCGCAAACGCCGCAAATACCACGCCGAACCGAACGCCGCCCGCAGCGGCGTCGTTAAACGAAGCGGCAAGCATCATAAGCAGGGCGCATACCGCCGCCTTTTGAAGCGAACCTATGGAATAGCGCTTAAGCGCGCGGAACACGGCCCTGTCGGCCTGAGCCAGCACCGCGGCGGACGCCGCGGTAAGCGCTATATCAAGCGTGGCGGTGAATGCGACCGCGGTGCTTGTAAAGCTGAATATGGACATCATAAACAGCTTTGCCACACAGATGAGCATGAGCTTGTCCGTTCGGGTAAGGCTTTTTTTCAGCGCTTTTAGGGCCATGCCCAGCAGCGGATACAGCGCCATGGCGCACGCGGCGGACCAATGCGCCGTAATGACCGAGCCGGTCAATGCGCCGGCAAGCGCGGCCGGAAAATGCCCCGTTCTTTTAGAAAACCATGCCGCCGCCACTGCCGCCGCGCCAAAGGGCGCCAGGCCGTTTTCGCCCGCGCAGGCCAAAAGCATTGAAACCAGGAAATAAACCGAGCACTCAATGTAGGTGCTGCTGCATATATATGGCACGAGCTTTTCTTTTAGCCTTGCAACGGTTTCAGCCATAAAATCGCCTCTTCATCAGTATGTATATACATATGTTACATCCATGGGTATGCGCAGGATGTCGTGATTGCGCCGGGCCTGCTGTCGATGTTTGGGAAACGGCGTGTTTCGTGCGACAAGGGCCGCAGGAAGCCATGAAGGATTGTCGGAGGTTATGCTGGATTTGCGGTTATGGGGAGGGGCGTACATGTTTTAATAGTTATTTATGTAACTTTGATGTGTTGTTGACTTATATACCTCTGATGCTATAATGGTATTGCTTAAGCTTATCGGTTAATGCTTGTTATATTTGAGGTGAGTTAAAATAGCGGCTCTCATAATAATAAAAATCTATAAGGATGGTGATTAGGTGCGTTTTAAAAAAATACTCTTAATTCTGTTTGTCTTGATTCTTATTCTTACTTCATGTCAAAAGCCCCCTGAAGGCAACCATAGGCTGCAGTGGTGGCTTACGGACATTGGCTGGGATGAAGGGGATAGAGTCCCAGCAATAAACGGTGAAGGCGTCGTCATTGCCGTTATAGATTCCGGTATTGACGCTACACATCCGGATCTTGAGGGAAGAATAATTGAAGAACACCGCGTTGACGGTATTGGATACGCCGTTAATTACGAGCACGGTACCGCTGTCGCCGGCATAATCTGTGCTAAGCCCAGCAATAAGGAAGGCGTGCTTGGAGTAGCCACGGGGGCAAAGATCATTTCCATAGACATAAGCGACGAGCCAACCACTGATGCGGAAAAGCTTATTGAGGGAATAGAGTACGCCGTCTCAAAGGATGTCGACATAATAAACATCAGCGAGGGCATCGCTGAGGAAAACCCTGAGTTGAAGGCAGCAATAGACAGGGCGTATGAAGAGGGTATAATAATAGTAGCGGCATCGGGCAACGATATAAGCGGCGAAATCTTATATCCGGCCAAATATGAGCATGTCCTGTCCGTTAATTCTTATGCGCCAGACGGGCAAAGGCCGTTTGGTAGTGATGGGAAGTCAGTTTATCTTCCGGGGGGCGACATTGTGACCACGCATTCGTCAGTATACGTTCCCCGAAAATATATAAGCTATACGGGTACTTCCGTTTCCTCCCCTATCCTGACAGGCGTGATAGCGCTGGTGCTTCAGCAGGCCCCAAACGTCACAAGAGAGGATATTTATGGATATTTCACGGATTACTCAAGAGAATTTAAAGTCAATACCATACTATCCCACTTTAGTGAAATCAATAATACTAAATGAAGGTTAATTTCAGGAAGGAGATTATATGAAAAAATTCTTATCAATCCTATTGACAGCGGTTCTTATGTTTACAATGGTTTCAGCGGCGCATCCGGCAGCGGAAGACGAGACCACCGACATACAACGGCCAGACCAGCTATGCTTTGTTAAATCGGACGCGGGGGAGGAGAAGCTGTACGTCAGCATTTCCGACTTTAACTCGGCTTCAAAGCTAACCTCCTATCAGCCGTACGATCTGATCTACGCCTACTATGATACGCTGAAGACCGTTGACAGCTCAAAGCTAATACAGCTGATGGATAATGGAAGCGTGATATGCGTCAGGGGCAATATGAGCGCTGCGGATCTGTATGACAGCCTTGGCATCCCCTTTGACGGCGGCGAAACCTTTGTAAGCGGGGTTACGGTATCCGGCATGTTCCTCTATAACCAGAGCGGCAACTATTATTACGGGCTTATATGCGACACTGAGCTGGCTGAAGGGTTTGAGGGAGAGGATTCCGAAGCCCTGGACGCGGAACATGAGCCTGTTTTGACCTTTAGCGGCCATAAACCGGGCGCACTGTCCTAACAAAAGCAGAGGGCGCCCGCTTTTAGCGAACGCCCCCGCATAAGGGAGGTAAACCACATGAAGACCATTTTTCGCGGTCCGTCCGGCTGTAAGTTACGCAGCGGGACGGACCGCCTGACAGGGCGGGCCGCGTCCGGCCTTGCCTTCAGATTGAGAATCCAATAAATTCTAAGCGCATCCGCATGCCGTCATTGAAATATAGCGGCCGCAAGCCCGTCAAACAGCATATCCACCCCGTCAAAATCCATTGCGTCGATATAATACTGTTCAAGCTCATTATGAAGCTGCTTGGCGCTGCGCAATGAGTCCGTCATTCTGTCTATCATTGAGTCAAACAGCTCCTTTCCCGTTTCCGCCTGGCCCGCGTCCAAAAGCTTTGCGTATGGATCAAGCGCCGCATCCAGGTCCGCGCTGATGTCGTCGCCGTGATAGCCGTTATCGGTGGTTATAAAAAGGTTTCCGTCAATTATAAGATGGTCTGCCCTGCCCGCGTCCAGCGCACAGCGGCACCGCTCGACGTTCATGCCGTACGACCTCGCTGTCTTTGCAAGCGAAAACAGGCATTCCGACGCGTCAACGCCCCAGGGCGTATGAATCTTCCATACTGTATCCGCGTTTACACCCGATATAAACTTTACGTGCCCCTTTGGGGTAAACGCCGACAGGTAAAAATCCCTTACCCTTCCCGCCGGCGGCCCAAAACCGCCCCTTTCGGCAAGCCTTTGCGTAAGGTCGGCCTGCAAGCGGAGCACGCCCCTTTCGTCCATGCTGTAAGCGCCCGCGGACACCGCGCGCATCCTTTTGGCGGCGGCGGCGTAGCAGTAGGCCCTATCAAACATACGCTTTATCTCTTTTAAAAGCATATTAATCTCGTTCCTGTGCGCCGCCAGTTCGCCGCTGTCGAGATATTCGCCAAGGTTCACTATTTCGTCCGTGGCGCCTGGAACCCTTGGATCAACCGTATGTGGGGCCGTTCCGTCCATCATGGCGATTCGAAGGCGGGGCAGACACACGCCGTCGAGGCTGTCGGGATCGCTTGAGCAGTGAAAGTACTCCACAGGCTGGCCAAGCTCCTCCGCAAAGCCTCCGATCCTGCGCATAAGGCTGCTCTTTCCAACGCCCGGCCCGCCTTTAATGATGTAGATCCTGTTAGCTTCATAAATGTTGATAATATCCGAAAAAAAGCCTACAAACCCCTCGGCCGTATTGCCGCCGGGAAACAGGTGGCGCGCCGTCCTCTTATACATGCTTAATTTTGCTCCTTGCTTGAATTCTCTTTTCCAGTATATGATTTGCATCTAAAAATTGCTACATACCTCACAGTGGCAATTTGCGCCCAACGCATCATATACTTGTAGGGGGTAATACCCGATTATTTTGGTTTGGGGGGTGCGTTTTTATAGACTTTTTCATTGAAAAAAGCGATCAGAGGATGAAATACCTGAGCAGTATTCTCTCGGGCAGGGGCTATTCGGTAAAGGGGTTCGACTTTGCGTCTGACGGCCAGATATGCCTTATTGTGTCGCCCGGCAAGACGCCGGATATGCTCGTCGGGCTTATTGAGAAGCTTTCTCCAGGCTCGGTGCTCATAGGCGGCCAGCGCGGCGGGCTTGTATATGACAGCGCAAAGGAGCATTCAATAAGGTATATCGATATCGCCGCCGACGAGGCCTTTGCCGTGAAAAACGCGGTTCCTACCGCCGAAGGGGCGCTTATGCTAATCCTTCAAAACTCCGAGCGAACCGTAATGGGCATGCATGTGGCGATTACAGGGTTTGGGCGGATAGGCAGAATACTGGCGAACATGCTTCATTCGCTAGGGGCCGTCGTGCACGTCGTTGCGAGAAACCCGATTGACAGGGCATGGGCCATGGGATATGAAAGCTGCGGGCTTGAAAGCATGAAAGAGGCGTTTTTCAGGTGCGGCACGGTGGTGAACACGGTTCCAGCGCATATCATAGGCAGGGATGAGCTTGACGCGCTTGCCCGCGGGTCGCTCATAATAGAGCTTGCGTCGCATCCCTACGGCTTTGACGCGGAGATGGCAAGGGAGCTTGGGCATAGGGTAATCCTCGCCCCGGGACTGCCCGCCAAAACCGCGCCCTACAGCGCCGCCGAATTCATGGCCGACGCAATAGAACGCCTTATATAGCCAATCATGAACAAACGCGCCGAAACGGCGCGCATCCAGCTTACAGGGAGGAGATTATCAAGTGTTAGAAGGAAAGGTAATAGGCTTTGGGCTTACCGGATCGTTTTGCACGCTACGCGAGGTTATAGGCCAGCTTGAGCAGCTGGCGCTCACGGGCTGCAGGATTGTACCCGTAGTGTCGTATTCGGTGGCGACTATGGACACGCGCTTTGGCAGGTCGGTCGAATTTTTAGAGCGGATAGAGACGATATGCGGACGTCCGCCCATACGCTCGATTCCCGAAGCGGAACCCATCGGCCCCAGAAAACTTTTGGACCTTATGGTTGTGGCGCCCTGCACGGGCAATACGTTGGCAAAGCTGTATAACGGGATAACCGACACGCCTGTGACCATGGCCTGCAAATCACACCTTAGAAACGGCCGGCCACTGCTCATCGCTCCGGCGACAAACGACGGGCTCTCCATGAACGCGCGAAATATCGGGGGCCTTATGAGCATTAAAAACGTGTACTTCGTTCCATTCGGGCAGGACGACTGCCATAAAAAGCCAACGTCGCTGATAGCCGATTTTGAGATGATAATACCTTCGATAGAAAAGGCTCTCTCCGGCGAACGCGCACAGCCCCAGCTTTTCTGAGCGCTGTATTTTACACATGCCATGGACAGACGGCGCCGCGCTATTATAGCACAATGCCGCCCGAGCACCGGCAAATTCCTGGGGCCGCGCGATAAACGGCCTCTTTTTTATTATCCAAAATGGTATGAATTCTTGTCTTTTCAGGCCAAAAGCGCATTAAACGCAAATCCTTCCGGCGCTCCCGCGCTGTAATTTATACCCGATGCCGGCCAATTCCCCCTCCGTTCCAGCTACAAGGGACCAATACCGTACTGAAATAGAGCCTCTTTAGCATAAACGCGAACAGCAAACCGGATCGTGTTTACATTATAACAGCATGGCGGGCGGATGAATATATTGGTTGTATCTGACAACTGTAAAGGAGCGTTTATATGCTTATTGTAATGAAATTCGGTGGATCGTCCCTTGCCACCGCTGATAGAATAGATAATGCCGCAAGGATTATTGCAAAGCGCAGGGAACTGGGCGACGACGTTGTAGCAGTGGTGTCGGCGCAGGGCGGCGTAACGGACCAACTGGTAAAAAAGGGGGTTGAAACAGCCGAAAGCCCCTCTCTCAGGGAAAACGACGTATTGCTGAGCTCGGGGGAAATCATCTCCATGTCGCTCATGGCAATGAAGCTGTGCTCTATCGGGGTTGACGCGATCTCCCTCAGCGGCTGGCAGGCCGGCATACATACCGACGGCCAGCATGGCGGCGCAAGCGTTTTATATATAGACACTAAGCGCATATTGGCTGAGCTTGAGTCCAAAAGGGCCGTTATTGTCGCCGGCTTTCAGGGAATAAACGACGCGGGGGACATTACAACCCTGGGAAGGGGAGGCTCGGATACGACGGCCATCGCCCTTGCCGCTGCGCTTCATGCCGATTCCTGCTATATATATAGCGATGTAAGAGGGGTGTTCTCCGCCGATCCCAAGACCGTTGGCCATGCCGTGAAGCATGAGGAAATATCATACGACGAGATGCTTGAGATGAGCTCCCTGGGCGCTAAGGTGCTTCATAACCGCTCGGTCGGCATGGCAAAGCGCAGCGGCGTTCAATTCGAGGTGCTGTCGAGCTTTGACGGCCAGCGGGGCACGCTTATACACGACTTTTCACATGAAAACTGCGTAAGCGGGATAGTCTGCGACGATAACGTGGCAATGATAAGCGCCATAGGCATTGACAGCGGAGGGGCGACCTCAAAGCTCTTTTCATCCCTGGCCCAGAACAACATACAGGTGGACACAATAATACGTTCGCCAAGAAGCGACGATATACGCGGAATAGTTAGCTTTTCGGTGCCTGGAAGCAGCCTTAAGGATGTAATAGTAACCATAAATGATAAGAAGGAGGCGCTTGAGTTTGAAAGGCTTGAGGTGGAGGATGACCTCGCAAAGATATCCGTCGTGGGAACGGGGATGGCCGACGGCTGCGGCATTGCCGCAAGGATGCTGGTGGCGCTGAACCGCATAGGAATAGAACCCAAATACATTACTACGGGAGAGATAAGGGTATCCGTTATAATTAAAAAGGCTTCGGCGGAGAGGGCGGCCAACGCCGTACACGGTGAGTTTTTCAGCTGATAATGAAGTGTTCGGGCGAATAATACCGGCAAGGCGTTCTGAGGATGCTTTGCCGGTAATTATCCCCCAATTTTAGCATAGGCGGTTATAACCCGTCCCGCTCGTGGCCCGCCGCCGGCCGCAATATCAAATATCAAAAGGTTTGCATTTTTATAGTTGACGTTTAAACACGACCTAGCGGTATAAAAGCAAACGCCTTTATGTATATAATCATGTGTAATCCAGTCCGGTCCCCTACTATAAGGCTCACCCTTATATTTACAAAAAACGGTTGCTCTCAGTTGACAAGGGTAAAAACGCCTAAAGGGCCGGATTTGAGCCATTTCTATGTTCCCGTCGTTTGAATTAGCGCTGAACAGTCCTGCGCTCCTCGGCCTTGAACCGGCCCAAATCCGGCTCCTCAAGGTCTTCTGAGTTTTCGCTCTCCCAGCCCGTGCGGGATGAGGCGCGGCCGCGCGGGCGTAGCGGACCCTACGGCAAGCGGCTGAAACAAAGTCCGGCGCGGGCTTGGTGTACGAAAACCGTGTTAACTCTTATCAACTGGGGTAGCTAGATAAGCGAGACAGCCTCCATTGAGGCCCTGAGCTTCTCAAGCTTACCCTCCGGCATCCCGCACAGCGGCAGGCGGTAGCCCCCCACATCCAGGCCCATAAGGTTCATCGCCGCCTTGACGGGAATCGGGTTCACGTCCATAAACAGCGCGCCCATTATGTCCATAAGTTTAAGGTGAAGCGCCGCGGCTTCATGTACGCTTCCTCTCGCCCACAGCCTGCATATCTCGTGCATCTCCTTTGGCATGATATTTGACAGCACGGATATTACGCCGTTTCCTCCCAGCGCCAGTACCGGCACCGTCTGGTCGTCATTGCCCGAATATATATGCAGCTCGCTTCCGCACTCGGCGGCTACCTTGGCGATAAAGGATATATCGCCCGACGCCTCCTTGGTAGCCGTTATGTTCTCATGGCGGCAAAGCTCCTTATACGCGTCAAGGCCTATGTTTATCCCCGTTCTGGAGGGTACGTTATACAATATAACCGGAATCTGCACGCTGTCCGCAATGGAATAAAAGTGCCTTACCAGCCCCTCCTGCGACGCTTTGTTATAATACGGCGTTACGCACAATAGCGCGTCCGCGCCCGCGCCGAAGGCAAACTTGGACAGCGCCGCGGCGTGCTTGGTATCGTTGCTTCCCGTGCCCGCTATAACTGGCACCCTTGAGCGCACGCATTCGACGCTGAAGCGGATTATCTCCCTGCGCTCATTGTCGTTTAGCGTGGCGTTTTCGCCGCTCGTGCCAAGCACCACTATGGCGTCGGTTCCCGACGATATCTGAAACTCGATAAGCTGCCCAAGCTTATCGTAATTAACGCTGCCGTCGGGCAAAAACGGCGTTACCAGCGCAACCGCGGCTCCGGTAAAGGGAAGTTTTTTCATATTATCCGCCTCCTATGACCTGTTTTTAACCTATATATCCAAGCGCGCATAACAGCTCCGCAAGGAGGACGGCCCCTCCCGCCGCGCCGCGCAGCGTATTATGGGAGAGGCCCATGAAGCTTATGTCGTATTGAGTATCGTATTTTAGCCCTCCGGCGCATACCGCCATCCCTCGCTCAACGCCGCGGTCAAGCCTGGGCTGGGGACGGTCCGGCTCGCTGAAGTAATGTATAAATTGCTCCGGCGCAGACGGCAGCTTCAGCCGCTGGGGAACACCGCCGTATGCGTTCCAGGTTTTTATTACCTCTTCAAGCGCCGGCTTGTTTTCAAACGATGCGTACACCGCCGCCAGATGTCCGTCGCTGACCGGCACGCGCGCGCACCGCGCGGAAAACCGCGGCGTGTCCGAGGGAACTATTATCCCGTTTTCAATTCTCCCCCATATCTTTTGGGGTTCGGTCTCGCTCTTTTTCTCTTCGCCGCTGATATATGGAATTACATTATCGTGAATTTCCCTGAAATCCTCAAGCGTCCTTCCAGCGCCCGATACCGCCTGGTAGGTGCACGCTAGGGCGCTTTGCAGCCCAAAACGCTTGTCAAGCGCATACAGCATAGGCACAAAGCTCTGTATTGAACAGTTTGACTTAACGGCTATGAAGCCCCGTTTGGCGCCAAGCCGCTTTCGCTGATAATCGATTACGCCGGCATGGTGGGCGTTAAGCTCCGGTATTATCATGGGAACGTCTGGGGTTGACCTGTGCGCGCTGTTATTTGAGACAACGGGGCATTCCGCCATTGCGTAGGTCTCCTCAAGAGCTCCCGTTTCCGAAGCCTTCATGTTTACCGCACAGAATATGAAATCCACCTCGGACGCTATTCTCTTTACGTCGGACGCGTCCGCCAGCTTCATATTTCTCAGCTTTTGAGGCATCGCGCCGCCCGCCCATCTATCCCCAACCGACGCTTCGTAGGTCTTTCCCGCCGATCTGGGGCTTGCCGCCAGCAGCACAGGTTCAAACCACGCATGCTCGGCCAGCAGCGCGGCCAACCGCCGCCCGACCATTCCGGTCGCTCCGATTATACCCACCCTCAGCTTCCTCAACGCCTTTTTCCCTCCATAAAGACTGGTTATACGCCTTGTTGATCTTTATGCGTGGCATGGGGCGCTTATTACGCCGCGGGGTAAAAACCGCCATTGGGAATGGTCCGCCGCGCTCTTGGGGGCTTCGATCCGCTATACCGATGGCCCAAGCGCTTCCGGCGGGCATCTGTTAATACATCGAGGGCATGTGGCCGCCATTGTTCCGCCTCTCCCAGGCTATTATCGCGGGTGGATATACGCCTGAATAAAATACGCGCAAGCTTTGCGCGGCAAACGTTTCAAGGCCCTTTAGCGCCGCGCCCGCAAACTGTCCGGACGCGGAAAACGCCCCCTTTAAAATGGGGGGGCCTTTCCAAATTCCAGGGCAAGGCCACCGCGCAATAAACGCGATTACGCCGCAGGATAAAACGGCCGTCTATGGCAAGGTTTCTGATTACCGTACTCATGGGGGTACATATAGGACATGCGGCCGCTATAGCCCCGCCCCCGGCTTCGGCCATTATTTCAGGCGGCGCCGCGCTTAAATAAAATCTACGCGCCGCTTTCATAACCGCTGTATTTACGCCCGCCGTCATTTGGACACGAAAAACGCCCCCCTTTAAAATGGGAGCGTCTTTCCAAATTCCTGGGTAAGGCCATCGCCTGCCGCGCACATATGCACGGTCGATGTAAGTAAGGAGGACGACCGCAACCATTAGGAATTTAATTGCCGGCGGGCCAGCCCGCCATACTGAAGAGATGCCTCAGCTCTATCCTGAGCCATTACATCACAGGGGGTATGATCAACCGGTTTCCCAGCAAACCATCAGGGTATCCACTGTAACTTCTGTTGTACGACGTTCCATACTATCATTTCGCCGCAAATACATGTATATACTTATAATATTACTCCCAGCTATATAGCGCAATGTCCTGAGAGTGCATAACACGTCGAAATCCCCGCCAATATTGGCAGGGATTTCGACATACGCCATTTTACTCAGGGGGCTATGCTATATAAAAGACAAAGTGCAATTTATAGGGAACCCTGATCTCAGCCGTTGAACTGTTCAAGCCCCGTTATTAGCCTAATAAGGTACAGCGCGTCGGCAACGGACACGTCGCCCGACCTGTCGACATCGGCCAGCAGCGGCTGTACCCCGCCAAACGTCTCAAGGTTTATTATGTTGCGCATTATCAGCATCGCGTCCGTGATGGTAAGCGATTCGTCAAGGTCCACGTCTCCCAGCAGGCCGTATTGGGCCGTTATCTCCATATCCGAATATACCGCCGAGAAATCGGCGTCCCATCCGAGGAACAGGTACTGGGTTATCTCGTGAGCCTGAGACAGGGCTTCCGGCGCTATGGCCGCGCCGCCCGCGACGACTGGCTGGCTTTCCGATACCCATTCGCCGTCAACCATGTAGTTGAACGTTACGGTATAGCCGGAAGCTACCGCTATTGATCCGCCGGCCGCCTCAATCTCTTCCGCCGGAACGCTTATAGTTACTTCATTCACTATAGCCGCGCCGTCTCCCACCGTGAGGTCAAGCGCATACTCGCCCTCGGCTTCCTCGGCGACGGCAAACTCCAGGGTCATGCATTCGCCCATATAGTTTGCGTTCGGATTTACAACCGCTATATTTAGGCTGCCCGCTACGGTATCGTTTACTACTATGTAAGCGTCCTCCACGGAGTTTTCATAGCCTATGAAGGTTAGCGCGTCCGCGTCATACTCAATCGTAAACGTGCCGGACGCCAGGTTCTCCATGCTTACGGGTACGAAAGCCCTTTCGCCCGCGTTGGCCTCCACGTTTCCGGCGCTGATGGAATATTCCGGCGCTGGGGTGTAGTCAGACATTACGAACATGCCTACCATCTCGCTGCCCGCCTGCTCGCCCATGAAGCCCATGTCACTGACGCGGCCCGATTCCACTTCAACCGCGAACAGCCTGTTTACATACAGTCCCATACTCATGTCCGCAACGCCGGCCCAGTATAAGCAGCCGTCCTCAGGATTGTAGGTCATGCTCATCAGCACGTTCATGGGATAGAAGAAGCGCAGCTGGTCGGATCCCTCCGAGAACAGGTCTACCAGCGGGATATAGGCTATAACCTCAGGCTCCAGGTCAAAGCCGAACTTTACAAACGAATTATCCCTGCCGTTTACCGTGGCAAACTCGCCGTTGCCCAGGCACGCAAGGCCGGATATCGGGAACAGCGTGTACAGGTCGTCAAAGAACGCCTTTTCGGTAAGGCTGCCGTCCGTGAGGTCAACCTCTGCGATATAGATTCCATTTTCGCTGAAGTAGAAACCTCCGTTATAGACCTGTGCGTACAGCTTGCCCGTTACAAAGTCATAGGCAAGATCATATACCTGCATATACTGGTTTGATACGCCCGGGCCGACGATATTCATCTGCCAGGTATCCATATCCACCGTATAGAAGTGGCCAAGCGCGTCGTATGCGTATACCACGCCGTTTACATACTCGGCGGCGGCAACGTCGAGATCTGTGTAGGTGGCAAGGGCGTTTATTGTTTCGGGGTCTGACGCGTTGAGGCTATACCAGGTATGGTCGGCCCCAACCTGTCCGCCGGAATTCCATTGTGGGAAATCCGCGATCCTGTAGGCGTAAAGCTCGGCTTCAGGATTAAGCGGCTCTATGTCGTCGGCGACATACACGTCGTCCAGCGCAAGGACGTCGCAGCCCTCATGATCTGTATAATCCTTCCTGTATTTCCACTCGAAGGTATAGGCGCCGTCCTCCTGAACGGTGTGGTAATAGCGCGTCCAGTCCTTATTTTCTTCGGTAAGCTGCACTGCCTCGCCGTTTACATAGAACCAGCCGTGGTCATACATTTCAGAGCTTATCGTCCAGCTGAACACAAGCGTTTCGCCCGCTTTCATCTCAACTGTCGTTGAAACGGCGCTCTCTGATAATTCGCCCGCGTCATAGTCGCCGTGCACATCGTTGTTGGTGGAGCGCATGGCAAGCCTGTCGCCCTGAACATATGGTACGAAGGGATAATCGCCGCCGGTGGTGAATTCGAGCGATCCGCCCTCAATGTTGAGCGCTTCGCCGATGTCCGCTTCGGTGCTCTCGGGCGGCAGCTCTTCGCCCACGGCCACCTTTTTATAGAGCTTTATCGGAGTTAAGTACTCGGCCGCGGAACCCAGAAGCATGAACCCATGCCGCATGTTTTCCATATCCTGCTCATAACTGCCGTAAATGGTATAATCATAGTTTATAACCACGCCGGTTCCATCGATGAGCAGGCGGCCGTTATCAAACCAGTTGAAAAACCATTCGGGCTGTTGTGTCATGACGAGCGTGTAATACATAAAGAGTCCATCGCTTATTATCTCCGCGCCAAGGTATTGGCCGGTGGAAACGTTCATAAGCGAAGCGCCGGCGTTGCCTGAGAATACCCATTCGTCGCCCGCTTCAGCGCCCGCTACTATGCATTCGCGGCCCTCATATTCGGTGAGGTAAGCGATATCGGCCTGAAGGCCGTCGGTTTCGCCTCCGTCCGCGTAGAAGTGCTCTGAGCCCATCATCATGGTCAGGCCGTCATATACGTCGGTAATCAGGTATTCCTCTCCAGGCACTATATAGTCTACCGGCACGTACACGTATTCGCCCATTTCAGGCTCGTTTACCGTGATCTCGCATGTAGCGGACACGCCGTTGATCGCCGTGCCCGTTATGGTGGCCGTGCCCGGGCCTACGGCGGTAACGCGGCCGCCGTTATAGCCGAGGTCCTCTACAATGGCTACGCTCTCATCGCTGCTCGTCCAGTCCAGCAGGCCAAAGGCAGTGCCGCCGCCGGGCGTATAATAGTTTGGATTCATAAAATAGCCGACCGTTATGGACTGTCCGGTGAAGAAGCTTACCTCATCGCGCCAAAACCTTACGCTGGTAGGCGGATTAAAGGGTTCCTCGGTTATGCTGAACGTATAATCCTTATCTCCGGTTATCCAAGAGCTTGTCAGTACGATATAATAGGTGCCGCTTTCGTATATAGGCAGGCGTTCGCCGAACTCAGAAGGGGTAAAGGCAAGGGGCGAGTTGGTACCCGGCTTGCGCACGACGTTGAAGTTTTCATCAAATATCGTGGCGTACATGGACCCGACGCATGCGAAGCTTAAATACTGGCCGCGCTCCACGTCTACACGGTAGGCGTCTACAGGGCGCGGGATATAGTCTTCTCTTCCGTTCATATACCACTGGTAGGAGATGAGCTGGCCGTCGTTCCAGCCTATACGCTCGTTTACCTGGCTGTTTACCTCCATATCCGTGAATTCCAGCGTTTCAATGCCAGGCAGGCTGTCGCGGGCGGCCACGGTGATCTCGCACTCCGCCGTATAGCCGCCGTCCTCTGTCGTGGCCGTTATGGTAACAACGCCGGGGGCAATTCCCATTACGCGGCCGGAGGAATCAACCGTGGCTATGCCTTCGTCGCCGCTTGTCCAGGTTATATTCCTGTTGGTTGCGTTTTCGGGCTGTACCACGGCGTTAGGGGTAGCGTAGTACTCTCCGGAATAGCTTGCAACCGGAATAATACCCGATACGGGTTCCATCGTAATCCCCTCCACGCTTACTGGCGCCGGCACGGCGACAAGGCATGACGCCGAAAAACCGCCGTCCTCGGTCGTAGCCGTTATTTCGGCTGTACCCTCGGCCACAGCGGTTACATAACCGTATGTGTTTACGGTGGCTACGCTTTCATCCGAGCTTGTCCAGGTTATGTTCCTGTTCGTAGCGTTCGCCGGGTCTATAAGATAGCTCACGCGCTCGGTCTCGCCAATGGGAAGCGTTATTTCCTGAGGAACAACGCTTACTCCCTCCGCCGGTGTCGCCGGCCCAACCGATACGTTGTCCAGCCACGCGGTGTCCATCTGCTCATTCCTGCTGGAATCCTTGCTGTAAACCCATGTAAATGTATATTCGCCTATGCGCGGCACCTCATAGGAGTATCCCCTCCAGCATGTGTCTGGGATATAATCTTCCCACGGGGTCAGCCCCCCCTTGAACTCCTCGACAAGCTCTCCGTTTACGTAGAAATCCAGAGTATCTCCCCACCACTCCGCGCTTAGCATCCAATCGAAGCTCAGCACATGCGTGGAGCGCAGCTCGTCAAAGTGAAGCGTTATCGATGGGGCCGAATAGCCCACGCCCTGGTTTGTGCTCGCGGCGACAAGCCGTCCGTCCAGCTCCTGCGGCGCCCAGGGATAATCGGCGTCATTAGTAAACTCAAGCGTTCCGCCCTCGATGTTCAGGGCTTCGCCAAGCGCCGGGTCAAACTCCTTAGGCTCTGTATAGCCTGGCAGGAGCTTTTCGTCGAGCTCATGCCTGCTTGCAATAGAGGACTTGTTCCCGTCAAGCTCGTTCTTTTGCGCATCGTAATCCAATACCGTGCCGGCGGGGTTTCCCGCGCTGTCGAATCCGTTTGCAGCCGGCTCCGCCGCCGCAGCCGGATCCGCCGGCGCGCCGTCCCCCACGGAAAGCGCCGACAGCGGCAAAAGCATTGCCGCCATAATCAGCGACAGCATCAGAGCGCTGATACGTCTGGCCTGTTTCATTCTTTTTTCCTCCTTGACTTTTTTACGTTTGTTGTTTATAGTACATGTATGTCCTATAATAGCCAAACTAATTATATGACGGCCACTAATATATTGTCAACAAGAAATTTTGTACATATTGACGATAAATTAAATGTGGACGATACTTAATGTAACGACGTGCCGGAGGTATAGATGTTGAGCATTGATTTTAAGGTTAATACGCTTATGGAAGCGCTTACATATGTAAACAGGCTCGCCGGCGGCATTACGGCGGCGGCGCGCCTGGAGGAGCTACAGGCGAAGCACGCTGAGCGGCAGGACGAACTCCAGAAACTGCTAGGCCCCGTCGTAACGCTGGAAGCCCGCCTTGCCGGCCTGATCGATCCCGATGATGAGCGGATAAGGTTTTTCTTTGACAGGTTTGACGGCCTCGAGTATAGGTTCCCGCTTGACCACAATCCGGCGAGCATGATGTTTTTATCAACCATGCACAGCGATTTCACGTCCTTTGAGGATACGGTCGCGGCGCTGAAAGCTGAGGACCGGTCCAAAATCATGCTTAGGATGCTGTACGACTTTGTACCGGCGGGAGAGTGGCTGAACATGCTGGAGGCGGATTATGAAAGGTTCTTCGACCAGATAGACGCGCTTCCAGTTGACAGCGGCTCAAAGTGGCGGATAATGAGCGTATGCAGAAACTTCGATAGCTATCTGGACGAGCTTTACGGCATATTGCGTCCGGTAATAAGGGTTATCGAGGAAAACGCGGAGCTGTACGCCCCCCTTGTCGAGCTGTGTGAAAGCTGCTATCCGTCGATCGAGGCGCTGAGAGGGTACATATCCAAAAACCTTGGCTATACATTGGATCCCAACGCAACCCTGAAGGCCTATCCGTATGTGTTCGGGTTTGATTTCATCGGTCTTGTATTCGAGTCCGAACCCGACATGGATCCGGAGGGCGGGGAGATATGCATCAGGGCGTATGTTGGCGTACTCAAAAAGCTGATTAAGGAACTTCACGACGGGCCGGAATCGCCCACTAGCATCCCATCCGTGCTTAAGGCCCTGAGCGATCCCAACAGGATCGATATACTGTGCTTCCTTCAGGACCATACGGAGTATGGACGGGAGCTGTCGGCCCGGTTCGGCCTGTCCACAACGACGATCTCACAGCATATTAACAAGCTGGTTTCGTCCGGTCTCGTCAAGCGCAGGATGGAGGCAAAGCGCACATACTACAGCATGGACCGCGAAAATGTCGAACAGTTTATCGACAGGCTCAAAAAGCTTCTTCTGGGCAGGGTTCAGGGCTGATCGGCGGCGCGGTTCCCTTTTACGGAACCCTTCCTTGCCACAAGAGCCAAACCCGCAAACGTTTCTTATGCGGCGCGAAGAGCCATTTCGCCGCTACAGCCGCCGTGGCATGGGTTTAAGTCCCATATACGGCGGCTGTTTTATCCGGCCCTGCGGCATTCGGGCCTAAAAAAGCTACTTTACACGGCGCTTTCCATGTCGGTTACGCCGTCGAATTCGCCAACGCGGTCGGCGCTGAACTGATGCGATACGACTAAAAGCGTCCTGTCCCTTATTCCCAGGAGCAGCGATTCGATAGCCCTCGCCGTATCGTCGTCCAGGTTGGCAAGCGGCTCGTCCAGTATAAGCACCTCTGTATCGCGCAGCAGCGCCCGTGCAAGGCAGACGCGCTTCACGGTTTTTTGGCGAACGTCCGGCCGTTTATATCGTTTATGCGGCTGCCGGCCCGGCCTCCTTGCGCGGCTGCATGCCCGCTTTTCTATTGATACCGGTTTATCCGCCGGCTTTAGGATTCATCGGGCTTATTTAGCTGCCTGAATCGCTCGCGCCTTGCTTCATAGTATTTATATTCTTCGTTAAGAATATCAGCAACGCAGTCGACCAGCCTCCGCACGCCCAGCTCCTGCATCCCTTCGCTGTATAGCCGCAGCAAAAGCCGCCTTCCCGTGCGCTCAATCACAGGGTTGTCCGACGTCAAGAGTATAACGGGCAGCAGACATTCTTAACCCTCGAATTGGTCCATATTAATCTCCAGTATTAAATCCCTGTAGGAAAACTCTTCTTCATATTTCATGAAGTATTGAAGTCTTTCCAAACCCTCAATGTTCCGCTTCAAACATTCCAACACTTTATTGACCAGCATGGCCTTGCTCCTTAAAAATTTTATAATGCCACTACATGGTAGCACTACGTCATGGTTTATCAGCTATAATTAAAATGCATATTGAACTATATAAAATACTATGCAAAGGGATACAGCCATGCAAAAGGTAATTCAAAACGCAAGCTTTGGTCAGAACTTAAAGCGTATTCGTCTACGGCGGAATCTTTCACAAGATAAGCTCATCTGCAAGACGCAGCTTCTGGGGAGCGCTATTTCACGCAGCGGGTACTCCAGGATAGAGCTCGGGACGCGCAATATAAAGGTTACGGATTTGGTCGCCCTTCAACAGGTTTACGGCGTCGATTTCGCTGAGTTTTTCAAGGGCATTGGGCCGCAAGAACAGCGTTGATAGGCATTAATAATATCTATCAAAGGTCATAAGCGTTAAGCCATACAACGCCTGTTCTCCACATATGGACGCCGGCTTCTGGCCGCGGTCCTTTCCGTAAGCCATGCCAAGGGGAAATACGCGTTCATTATCCATCTCATACCATTAATTTCTTCATGTGCTTCCATTGCCGCGGCCATAGCCTTTCTATACGCCTTTTACTTATACGTGCCCAACCGGCGGCGCCTGCCATCGGCGCATCGTCCGCTTGCGGCGTTACATGATCTTTACATACCTGGGATATGGTTAACCCGGCCTTCACAGGGATTTGACCGCCGCACGCTTTCATGACCGGCGCTTCAAATGTATACTTAAACTGAACTTGAAACGGAGGGCTCCGGCATGAAAAACAAAAAGCGGATTAAGGCCATAGCAATCGTCTCATGCTGCGCGGCGTTAGCCGCGGCTGCCGCACTGATACTTCATAGCAACTGGGACAGATGGTTTAACGGCGCCCAGCAGCAGGCGGGCATTGTAATGCGGCTTGACAGGGACGCCGAGGAATGGGACTTTAGCGGCCTGTCCGGCGGAAACGAAAGCGCGGGGATTAAAATCCCGGGGTATGAGGTCATACGCTTTCCAAAGGGTACGCGGAATGTGGAACTTCCCCTGGTGAATCCCGAGGAAAACAACTGTTACTTCGCCTTTGAGCTGATACTTGATTCCACCGGCGAACAGCTTTACGAATCAGATCTGGTAGAGCCTGGGAAGGCCGTTTCAAAGATTACCCTATGCAGGGCGCTAGACGAGGGCGAATACGAAGTTACTATCCGCGTCAAACCCTACGACATAGAAAACATGGCGGCTCTAAACGGCGCGAACGTCCGCGCGAGGCTGTACGTAATCTAAAAAAATACTGCTGTCATAACGCGAAAGCGTATGATATATAAACTTTTCAGGAGGAACTTAACATGAAAAAGGCTGTATCAATCGTTATGGCGCTCATTATGTGCGCCGGCATGGCCACAGTCGCGCTGGCCGACAACTATCATCAGGACGGCGACGCAAGCACGCTCATCTCCTTTGAGTGGAAAAACGACCCCACATACTCGATGACCATACCCGAGTCCATTGTAATGACAAACGAGGGCGCCGACGTTGACTTCACTGCGTCCGACATCGAATACATGGAGGGTAAAGAACTGGTCGTATCCATATCCTGCACGGACAAATTCCGCGACCAGATGCTTCTTACCTCGACCGACAGCAACAATTCCATGCGCTACCAGCTCGTAACGCCGGACGGCAGGGTTCTTGAAACCACTGGCGACAACATCAACGGCGCCGAAATCGTATCCTTCACTGAAGACGGCGTACAGACCGTTACGTTCAGGCCCGTTCTGGTTCAGACCAGCTCGGCGAAGCCAGGCCACACCTACACCGGCTCGATATTTTATAACTTCAGCGTAGTCGATATCGCTGAGTAACCGCGGAAAACCTCTGTTCGCTCGGATCAAAGGAGCGAACCAAACTAAGCTTCATTTGTTTTTACCATCCTATTTACTTGCTAGAGGCTAGCGGCCTCTAGTCTTTTTTGTTTCACCGGCTTGCTGTTTAAGCGCAATGAAGGATATAATTGCGCGTAACCATATTGTGAGGATTTTATATGAAGGAAAACGGTATTGACGCCCTGATCCGGAAATGCGGCCTTTTCTGTAAAAGCTGCTCAACGTTTGTAAATGGGAACTGCTTGGGCTGCGGGTAAGCGCATAAAAGGGGCGGTCGCTTTACATTCGACTGCGTGGATGAAAGGCGAGTAGAATACCGCGGGCTGTGCGGCGACTTTCCGTGCAACGCGCTGTTTAGCGGAGAAAAGGCTACGGTATTGGACCGCGGATGGCTTTTATGGAAAATGGAAACGCGGGGAGCGTGCGGAAGAGGGCGATTGACGGCATTCCTTTACTATATTGGGTTTGATCAATTAATCTTCCGCTATAAGCCTGAGATGGCATTGCCAAAAGCGGCAAGGAAACGCAACAAGCGACAAGGCCCTGCCGCCTAAAGGATAAAAGCGGCCTGTAAAATAGTGCAAAAATACAAGGCGCCGCAATATAAAGTTCATGACAGGGCGGCCAAAGCAGGCGATAGCTTTATCCGCTTGCAGGCAAAGGTTAAGCGCCCCTGCACAGCGTTTAGGGTTTGCCGCCTTTTTTATCTTCAGCGTTAATTAACACTATGCCCGCGATTATTATAGCATCCGCAATGAGCACCGCAACGAATATGGACGGCTCCATCAAATACTCCAGCGCCGTACTCCTGGGCGCATAATTGGTATTGCGCTCTAAAAGCTGAAATATTTTCAGTCCATACAGCTCTAACGACAGGAGAATGCTTCCTAAAAGAACGAGACCCCACCCTATAAATGACTTTTTCATGTTTTCAACTCACTTTTAACCGTTTTTAACCTGTTCAGACCTTGAGTTCATATAGGCTGTTATACTTTGTGCTTTCCAATTAGTATTAAGTAAATATACCATTATCCTATCACGACTGGCATCAATTTGCAATAAATGTATCTAGCGGCAAACCGGATTCTTAAAAAACCGTGAGAAAGGACCGCTATAGCTGTTAAAGCGCAGCCGGTAGAGACGCGGCCACAGCGATATAAAGCCCATTTTGATATAAAAACTGATTTGATAACCCCGTAACACAACAAGCAAAAGAGCGCCGTAGCTTCCCGCATAAAAAGCCGGATTGGCTTATAGAATCTTGTGGTTTAAATAACTTGTATCGTAATGAAAGTACAAAGCGCTGCTTGGAGCCTTCAATCAAAGGGTCAAGCAATATGGTAAGCGGGAGTATAGCCCACCAATCATATAAACAGCAAAAAGGCGGTCAATCCTTTACAAACGAAGCAACATGCGCATTGCGGCGTTTGCTTTGTTTTGCGCGGTTGTGGTATACCGGTGATATAGGCTGGGTAAGGGGCGGTGGAGCACGTTCTTTTCAGACAGGCCGGTATCGCGGCGAAACCGTACAAAGCGGTGCGTTGGAGCCCGCAAACAAAGCTTCAAGCCCTCGGGAAAGCGGGAGTATAGCCGTTTATCTGTGTACAAGTCGTCCTAAGCGACGCGGTCAAGCAATATGGAAAGCGGGAGTATAGCCCATCAATCATATAAACAGGAAAAAAGCGGTCAATCCATCTCGGATCAACCGCTTCTTCTCTTGTAACCGGCAGCTGCCTATCTTCCCAAGCCGTCTCCAGCTCAGTATTTTCGGTGTTTAAGGGCTTAACTTCTGTGTTCGGTATGAGTACAGGTGGATCCCCTTAGCTTAACCACCGGTT
>DBFNRV010000052.1:0-5637 GCA_048421225.1 Christensenellales bacterium
CAAACTCAATATTTGCCCGTCAGGCTCGGATTGTTTCCGTTGCAGTACACAAGCACCGCTGACAGCCCCACGCCTATAGCGCCTATCCGCCACGGCATCTCTGCTCCCGCCGTTACTCCGCATTAAACAGGCCGACAAAAATCCCCTGAAGCCATTGGCTTAACAGTGATAAGAAACCAAATTACTTATCAACTGTCAGCTGACGGATTTCGGGGTCATAGGTCAAGCCCGTCTGATTCCTAACAGGGATTCAGACGGGCTTATCTTTAAATCTCATCTGCCAGAATGGCGTATATGACTACATCGTGAAACATTCCATCCTTGCCATAGAACAGCTGACGAAAGACCCCCTCTTTTTTCATACCAACTTTCTGCATCACTCGTTCTGACGCCATGTTCTCAAGGCAGCATTTTGCTTGAACGCGGTGAAAGCCGACTTCTTTTGTCAAGTATGGAACCGCGGCCTTTGTCGCTTCCACTGCATATCCTTTGCCCCAAAAGGCTTTGCCAATCTTCCAGTCCAGTTCGCAGCAGCAATTGCGTTCTCCGAAATCATCAACAAATAGTTCGCCAATGACTTCATGGCTATCTTTCTCTACAATTGCCCAATAATAAGTTCTCGGGTCTGCATAAGCAGCATCGGCAGTAGAAAGCTACTCTGCAACAGACTCAAGCGTATGGGGCACTTGGCTCAAATGGCGGAAAACCTCTGGATCTTTGGCCCAGTTTCGCAGGCAGCTCTCCCCGTCATCCGCGCAAAAAGGTCGTAACAACAGGCGGGCCGTTTCAAAAATCGGAGTTCCTTTATGGTTAAGCATGGTTTTTTCTCCTTTATAGTTTGAATAATTGTCCGATGGCAGCGGGGGGGACGCTTCCATCGGACAATTTACAGACGGCATTTTAGATTCTGCAAGGTTGCTCTGTTTGGTAAAGGTCATCAGGCGCATCACTCTCACTTGCCAATTGCAACGATGCTCAGGTCTAAATATTCAGCCAAGCTTTCCTACTTCGTGATTATATCATAGGAGGAAACTGTTTTCAATGTACCGGCAGTATGCCTAACACGATTTCGATACCATCCGCATGATTTCATATTCCAATCCTATCCGAAGAAATTCTAACGGAAACAACCTGAGAACACAGAAAAACGGCGTGACCCTTGCGGTCACACCGTTTCCTGCCCCATCCCAAGACAAAATAGTTGTTTGTCACTGTTAAGCCTTCAGTTTCAGGGGATCTCCCATGGTCGAGGCGACTGGATTCGAACCAGCGGCCTCTTGGTCCCGAACCAAGCGCGCTACCAAACTGCGCTACGCCTCGACAGTGGAGCCAATGTGGGGACTCGGACCCCAGACCTGCGCATTACGAGTGCGCTGCTCTACCAACTGAGCTACATTGGCATGCCCGACGATCATAGATTATAGCATATAAATCGCACTCTGTCACTAATTTTTAATAAAAATAAGTTTATTTTATCATATATCTTTTTAAATGCTGCGTTTATTCAAAGAACGCTCCAGCAACACCCCTGTCTGAGGATATTGCTCCCTCCTTGTCATCTCAACTAGTCCAAGTCTCGTGTATCCTAGGGCAAAGCATTTGGAACGGTCTTTTGACACTCCGTCATTCAATGCATCAAGCACGCTATCCCGATTTTTCTGAAGCGCCATATCAATAAAATCGATAATTATTATCCCCCCAATATGTCTGAGGCGGATTTGCCTTGATATCTCCTTAGCGGCCTCAATATTGATCATAGTTGCATTATCCTCAAAATTGCCTTCACCTGTGCAACTTCCCGAGTTAACATCTATAACCGTCATTGCCTCCACCTCATCTATAATAATATTAGCTCCGCAACTGAGTGGGATGGTTCTCATCAGCGTTTCTTCAATAAAACTATCTATTATTCTTTCTGAACAGCCTACATCATATCTTAGGACTGCCCTGTCCAATATGTTCTTTGGAAGGCTTCCAAGCAACTCGTCATAGAGTTGCCTATCCAAAGCTATAATGCTGTCTATATTAAGCGACATGTTTTCGCGAATCAATCTGCAAACCAGGCCGCCGTCCCTGTATAAAAGCGCAGGAGCTTTATAAGTCTTCGCCCGGTCCAATATGTTATTCCAATACCCAACCAATACGCTTACTTCGTCGCGTATCAGTTCTTCACCAACATATTCCGCGGATGTCCTTAATATCAAGCCGCAATTAAACTCGTCCCTTATCTTATTTGCAATGGAGCGTAGGCGCCTCTGCTCATCAACGTTTTCGATTCTTTTAGAAAGGCCTGTTCCAGTGTCGTATGGCGTTATAACAGAATATGAGCCGGGCAGGCTTATCTTTGTCGTTACCTTGGGTCCCTTGCTTCCGTACCCATCCTTGTTGACCTGAACTAGTAACTCCTGCTCTTGATAGATTAGATCATCAATTCTGCCCTTTTTATGCATATCCGTCCCATCATTCAGTATATCCGACAAAAATAATACCGCGCTTTTCCCTCCCGTCCCAAGGTCTACAAACGCGGATTTCATGCCTGGCAGCACTACCTTTACACGCGAATTATAGATGCTTCCGACTATGCTTCCTAAATCATTCTCCTCCGCATAAAGCTCAGTTGAGTACCCGTCTTCCGTTAAGGCAGCCCTGATTATCCCGCCCGCTCTATCAACAATCAGCTCTTTCATCAGTCCTCCAATTTAGGAAATAGTCTTCCATCCGGCGAATATATACACTGCCGATGCACTAAGAAATGTGCGTTCTGGGTCCAATGCTCCTTCAACCTATTCAGAAGAAGATCCATATTTAGGCTCTCGCTTGCGCTAAGTCTGCCCAACACCATCAGTTCAGCATAATTATCAATTACATCAATTAATTCTATTTTTCTTATCAGCGGTCTTAGATTTACCTCGCGCTCTCCGCCTTTGCCGCGTTTTTTAACCATTATGCTGCCGCTCATCATATTTTCAATAGAATTTTGCAGCATGGAATAATCATTATCGTCCGCAACGGCCTTTACCTTATACATGGCCGCGGCCATCATCACTGACAGCGAAGGCAATGCGGCGGAATCTTCACACGCCTCTTTTATTGCGAACCCATCAGGCAACATAGCGTTTAACCGCTCCATAAAGACGGATGGATCCATATGCTCAGTAAGCTTTACGTCAAACCACTCCGCCTCGCTTGTAACTCCCACGGAAAGCGCTGTTGCAAAGGACATAAGCGGATGCGGGTTAAACCCGTTTGAATACGCGATTGGAAGCTCCGCACGCCTCATTGCCCGATGGAGCAGCCTTTGTATATCAAGGTGGGAAACAAACCTTACCGAGTTATTCTTTTCAAATCTTGCAATAATCCGCATATCTTTCTCCAAAACATCCATTGCAGCCCTGCCTGCAATCCCTCGTCGTAGCCGCCTCCATCGCCTTTAAATATTCAGCCTTTAGATAATTCTCAGTCACCAGCATATCCACATGCGACCATGGCAGCGGCTCTTCCAGGCCGCGCCGCCGGTTTGCGTATTCCGCCGGATCCAGCCCGCATTCCCAAAACGCCTCCGAATATAGTTCCCTCTTAAAGCATTCATCCCATGAATCAAACCGGGCGCCTTTATTATACGCCTTTACCAGCACCTCTGCCAAACGTCTGTCGCCCCTGGCGAACACAGCCTCAAGGGCGCTTGTATGCGGAGCGTGATAGGCGAATTCAACGCCGCGGATACCCTTTAGCGCAGCCTTGAGTTTGCTTTGCTTATTAATTATCATTTCAACGCTGTCCTGCGGTTCCCATTGAAAAGGAGTAAACGGCTTTGGAACAAAGGAGGAAACGCTCACAGTAATTCTAAGGCCCTTGCCGCGCTTTTCCTTTGGCAATGAATAAAATTCTGCGGATACCTTGCGTGCAAGGTCGGCAATTCCTATCAGATCCTCTTCGGTTTCCGTAGGAAGTCCCAGCATGAAGTAGAGCTTTACGCCTGTCCATCCGGATTCAAAAGCATCGCGCACGCTCCGCAAAAGATCGTCTTCTGTAACGCATTTATTTATTACATCCCTCATGCGCTGGGTGCCGGCTTCCGGCGCAAAGGTAAGCCCCGATTTTCTAACCGACTGTATTCTCTCAAGATCGTCCTTTAAAAACGAATCGATCCTAAGCGATGGAAGTGATATCGATACGCGCTCGCTTTTAAACGTATCAATAATCTCAGGAACTAGACTATGAATGTCAGAATAGTCGCCGGTGCTAAGTGAAAACAGCGATATCTCGTCATAACCCGTACATGAAACCAGCCCTTTGGCCTGCTCCATAAGCTTGTCCTTGCTGCGCTCTCGAACGGGCCTGTATATAAACCCTGCCTGGCAAAACCTGCATCCCCTCGTGCATCCACGGAATATCTCAAGCGCAATACGGTCATGTACGATGCTCATATAGGGCACAATAGGTTTACCTATATATTCCGCGGAATCCAGATTTTTAACCACGCGCCGGGTTATCCTGTCCGGGGCTGAGGGGTCAAGCTTGTTTAACCTGACGAAGCTTCCGTTAGCATCGTACTCGTCCTCATACATCATAGGTATGTAAACGCCGCTTATCTTTGAAAGCTCGCGTAAAATTCCCTTCCTGTCAAGCCCGCTAGCCCTTGCGCGTTTATAGACCGATATAAACTCGCCTACCAATTCCTCTCCGTCGCCTATCATCACAGCGTCCATAAACGGCGCGACCGGCTCCGGATTGCATGTGCAAGGTCCGCCGCAGACTATTAGAGGGGCGCCCTCCCCCCTATCCCTGGAATAAAACGGAACGCCGGACAGATCCAGCATTGTCAATATGTTGCTGTAACACATCTCATATAACAGCGAGAATCCGATTATATCAAATTCATTCAAGGGGCGCATACTCTCCAACGAAAACATCGGAATCGCCCGCTCCCTCATTGCCGCCTCCATATCAATCCATGGCGCAAAGGCGCGTTCGCAAACCGTATCTTCGCGGGAATTTAAAATGTTGTAGATTATTCTCGACCCTAAATGCGACATGCCGATTTCATATACATCCGGAAAACATAGTGCGAACTTAACGTCCGCATCCTCTTTTAACGTCATGTTTAACTCGCCGCCCGTATAGCGCGACGGTTTTTCCACATTGCTTAACAGCAGCTCTAATGCATCCTTGTTCAAAAATATGGCCTCCATTAACGGCCTGAATAAAGCCGTATTGACATGCGTACAGTGTAACAGCAATCGGCGTTAAGGTCAATCGATTAAAGATTTAAGGGTTGTATCCGATTATAGGACTACAATACATATTGGACAGTCGAGAAGGAAAAAAGAGTGAAGGATTGGCACAAATCGGTTATTGTGAGTTTATCAACAACGAACAAATGCCGAAAGGAAGTGCAAATCCCTCATGAATACTGTAACACAAAACATGAAGTACAGGCAATCCCTAATCCGCTACGCTCAGAAATACGGCGTATCCAGAGCATCGCGTAAGTACAACCGCGCGCGTTCAACCATCTACTTCTGGCTGTCAAGGTACGACGGAACGATAGAATCGCTGGCCGGCCGTTCCAGGCGGCCGCACTCGCATCCGAATCAGCACACAGAGGCCGAACTAAAGCTCATTCAGGATATGCGG
>DBFNRV010000053.1:0-10761 GCA_048421225.1 Christensenellales bacterium
TTTTGTGTTACGGTATTCATGAGGGATTTGCACTTCCTTTCGGCTTTTGTCCGTTGTTATCAAACTCACAATAACCGATTTGTGCCAATCCTTCACTCTTTTTTTCCTTCTCGACTGTCCAATATGTATTGTAGTCCTACAGACATTATATAGATTCAAACAAATATCGCTTGCATTTTTGCGCCGGCCGGTGTATAATGTTTCTCGGCTTGGGGGCGTGGCTCAGTTGGTAGAGCGATGCGTTCGCAACGCATAGGCCAGGGGTTCGAATCCCCTCGTCTCCACCATAACGCGAAGATATGAACGCTTTTTATAGTTGGAAAGATCTTCGCAATCAAAATTAGAATAGAAAGCCGTTGATACCGGCTTTCTATTTTTTGTTCACTTACATTGACACTTATACTCAGCAATGGAAATTTCCTGAGTATGATTAACATTGGCGGAGGATAGGTAACAACAGTGATTTTATATTTACTTCTAGGCTGCCCTTGTCAACTGAGGGTAACAGAACACATATATACTGGAGGGGGGCATACTCCCTCCATTTTCTATTGCTTTTAGCCTGCACGGTTTCATGTTATTTTAAGCGGGAAGGGCATAATAAAAACCCGTAAAGCTCAATACTCTGCAGGCCTTTATCACCTGCGGGGGAAGCGCCCTATAAGTTTGGTCTTACCCAGGCGCAGGCCATGGGCAAAAAAAGCCAGTCAGGTTGTTTTTGTTAGATTTCGCATGGAATATCCGCGAGAGCGAAATGCTTAACCTTAAGAGCCTAGACATTGAACCTATCAGCGTTTTGATTAATCAAAAGAAGAACACCCGCCGCATTGATACGGCTCCGTTTTAGCTGGATGTAACCATATATCCGTAGAGTGCTGTAGATAAGCCCAATACATCGCTCACAACGGCTTTAGAGATTGGCCATTTAATTGCCGGTGGAGGAGGCGCTATTACCGTTTGGGCAACTAGCCGCAACGGTGTATATGGAACTACGAGGCAGATAAATCTGAGCAGAAGGGGCCTTATTCACAGCTTCCCTATTATATGCATAGAAATGATAAGGGGGTGAGATATATGAATCCATGTGAACTATCAATGAACATAACTGTGATTGCAAATGCGATTGCCGAGAATCTATCCGACGACGACCTTGCAATCACGGCCGCAGCGTTCACCCAGTTGGGCGATACCCTGGCCACAATCGCAACCAGCCGTGCCCTTTATTGCAGGACCAGCCCGCCTTGTGACAACGCAAAGGATACGCAGATGTGCGGCAACTGAAAGCTGCCGCACATTTCCTGTGGCGTTTGTTTTAAGAGTTTTGCCACGACTTCTGATTCCTTCTGGCATCGCGTCCCTCTGTGCCGTATATTTACCTTCATAAGTTTTATTTAGCTCTTAAAGCTCAGGCGTCATGACGCTTTGAAGGATAATAATGACCGTAATAATTGCAGTACCGCCCGTCTATTATCATTTCATAATGCACATGTAGGATATCATTTACTGCTTATGAAACCTCTCTGCAGTCCGTTTAAACGGAAACGGTTCCCTCCATTCCTATTCATGTCCGGATATTAGATCAATAGAAAGGGATTTAATAAAGACATGCTAAGCGGAAACGCATTTTCTTATACAGCTATGCCTCAAACAGCTATATTTTCATAGGCTCAAGCATGGTTGTAGTTGAGTATGCTATAGACAGCTCCGCATGGTATAATAGCTTCATCCATAGATGGAGGGCTGTTTATGTTGGAGTATCCAGAGGTATTGGCCATTGCGGAGCAGCTGCGAAACGAGATAGCGGGCAGCGTGGCAATCCGGATTCTGCCGCCGTCAAAGGCGCAAAAATTCTGCTGGTTTAATGGGGATCCCGCCGGATACGGCGAGGCGGTAAGCGGATGCAGGGCGGTTACTGCGGAGGGATTCGGGATTTTTGTCGAAATAGCCTTTGATAATGGCTTTAGGCTATGCTTTAATGACGGCGTTAACGTCAGGCTTATGCCGGCCTTAAAAGCGCCTAAGGATTACCAGCTTTTAATCCAATTTGAAGACGGCAGGGCGCTGGTGTTTACCGTTAAAATGTATGGGGGAATCATTTTACATAACGGAAGCTACGATAATGAATATTACCTCAAGAGCAGGCAAGCGGCCTCTCCGTTTTCAGATCAGTTTAAAGAGCGCTTTTACAGGCTGCTTGGCGAAAGCAGGCCCAATCTCAGCCTGAAGGCATTCCTTGCTACTGAACAGCGGTTCCCGGGGATTGGCAACGGGGTATTGCAGGATATTCTTTTCGAGTCCGGTATGCACCCTAAGCGTAAGATAGGTACGCTTACGGATTCGGAAAGAGGAAATTTGCTCCGATGCATTATACGGGTCCTGCACGATATGGCTGTACATGGGGGCCGCGATACCGAAAAGGACATATATGGACGTAAGGGCGGATATAAGGTATGCATGTCAAGGAATGCCCTTGCTTCCGGTTGCCCAAAATGCGGCGGAAAAATAACAAAGGAAGCGTATCTGGGAGGCTCCATCTATTACTGTCCCAGCTGTCAGCCGATTGGCGAGCAATAAAAGCGGAATGGGGCCCCTTTAAGAGATATTTAAAGGGAGGTATATAGGAGAGGAACGGCTTATTGTACCTTTTAGCTTTGGCCAGACCAATGGAGAACTTCCCTAGGAGACTAAAACCGTGAGGAGGTAAAAACCGTGAAGAGGGTAAGGATTACGGTGCTTAAAACTACTTTGGATGAAGAGCTTGCACGCGAATATGGCGCGCATGGCTTAACAGCCTGCCCTATGCATAAAGCAGGACAGGTTTTTTACGCGGACTACGCTAAACCGGACGGCCTATGCGATGAAGCGTGGAAAGCGATATACCAGTATGCTTTTGCGCTTGCACATGGAACTGGGAACGACGTTTTTTATTATGGAGACTGGATAAGCGAGCCAGGCATAGCCATATGCAGCTGCAATGACGGCCTTAGACCGGTTATTTTCAAGCTGGAGGCTACGGATCAGGAGGCGCATATCGGTTATAAGCCCATACGATGAGTCAATGCGTTTTGAATGTTTAATATGCCCTTAAGGGTCTTATAGGGGAATACTCTTGTTTAGAGTGGGATTTTCAGCCTATAATAGCTTGATAATTCTTAATCCATGCAAAAGTAAGAAAGGAAGCGTAAGCCAATGGCGGAGAGAATAGCGGTTGTAACGGGGGCAAGCAGCGGCTTTGGCAGGGAATTCACAAGGCTGCTGTCAGCGGACGAAGGGATCGACGGAGTTTGGGCCATAGCCCGCAATCAGGCTAAGCTTGATCAACTGAAAACCGATTTTGGAGAAAAGGTAAAAACCTTCTCAATAGACCTTTCCGACACCAATGCCATTTTGGGCTTTAAGGAGGTCTTAGATGAGAGGAATCCAGAGATTGCATATCTGATAAATAATGCGGGCTTTGCAAAGCTGTGTGCGTATTCGGATATCGGCGTTCAGGAATCGGTAAATATGATTGACCTGAACTGCGGGGGAGTGGTGGCAATGGCGTTAGTATGCATCCCATATATGAGCAGAGGAAGCAAAATGCTCAACGTTGCTTCACAATCCGCATTTCAGCCGCTGCCCTATTTGAATATATATGGAGCGACAAAGGCGTTTGTCCGCAATTATTCAAGAGCCCTCAACATTGAGCTTAAGGAAAGGGGAATAACCGCAACCGCAGTATGCCCAGGCTGGATGGATACCGACCTGTTTGACCGGGCCAGGGTGGATGCTGAAAAGGCGCCGAGGAAATTTATAGGAATGGTAACGCCGGGCAAGGTGGCAAAGAGGGCCTTGATCGACGCGAAAAGGGGAAGGGATATATCCGTCTATGGGGCTTACGTGAAGCTCTGCCACGTTATGGCGAAGCTTCTGCCGCAAAGGCTTATGATGAAGATTTGGCTTATTCAGCAGGGGCTGTAAAGTATTGCGAAATGTAGATTTTAATTGATTCTATTAACTAAGATATGGGGACAAGCGATATGAAACTCGAACGTATGAGCGATTTTTTTGCAGGGCGGATTGATATCTATGACGAGCATATGATCAATAATGTGGAGGGATGCAAAAACGGATATATTAAACTGGCTGAGCTGATTCCGGATACAGCAAGCAAGCTGCTGGATTTGGGCTGCGGCACAGGGCTGGAACTGGAAGGGATATTTCGTAGGTTTCCCGATATCTCGGTAACGGGTGTTGACCTATCTAGGGAGATGCTCAAAAAATTAACGGAAAAATACCCTGGCAAGGACATTTCCTTAATCGAGGGCAGCTATCTTGGCAGGGATTTTGGCTATAGGCGATATGATACGGCTATTTCCTTTGAAACCATGCATCATATGACGCATAGTGAAAAGGCTTCGGTGTACGAAGCGGTATGCAATGCGCTGACGCCAGGGGGGCTGTACATAGAGTGCGACTATATGGTATCGACACAGGCTGAAGAGGACGCGCTATATGCTCAAAACGCAACGCTCCGGGCAAAACAAAATATTCCGGATGGCGAATATTATCATTTTGACACCCCCTGTACGGTGGCGAATCAACTTATGCTTTTAAAAAATGCAGGGTTTCACAGGGTTGATGATGTTTGGAGCGAGGGATGC
Source organism: Christensenellales bacterium (assembly GCA_048421225.1). Classification (GTDB taxonomy): domain Bacteria; phylum Bacillota; class Clostridia; order Christensenellales; family CAG-138; genus UMGS946. The sequence goes on from DBFNRV010000053.1 coordinate 4,644, forward strand.
ACCAACATAATAGTGGCTCAAAAGTAACGGCCAGCGGCCATTATGGACGGCCGTATAAGGCCTTTAGGTATTTTTGCCGGTTTTTTATAAACTTGAGCCGGTTTAAGAGAGTGTCCATGTGATAAACGCGGACGTCTCAGGATTCTATCCTATATGGCCTGATTGTTTCATCACTAAACGCTTATAATGCGTATCCGCGGTTTCCAATGCATAAGCTAAGATTATGCCCGCCCATTTTAGGACAGATTTGCATTAATGTCCAAAAATGTAATAAACAGCGCTATGCGGGAAAATTTTCGACGTTCCGGTTTTTTGTCCAATGAGTCGCGCCGTACTAGCTGTTATAATGGCCCTATTCAAGATTAAGGAGGAAAATAATCGTTGCAATATCACAGCGAAGACAAATATGATATATTAAACGGGTTTAATACCAATCCGGAAACCGGTCTTACAGAGGATCAGGTTCAAAAAAGACTAGCTGAGCATGGGGAAAACAAGCTGAAGGAGAAAAAGAAAAAGTCAACCTTGCAGCGTTTTTTTGACCAGTTTAAGGACGTAATGATCCTTATTCTAATTGCTGCGGCCATTGTTTCCTTTGTTATTGCCTGCACGTCGGGCGGAGGCGGCCACGAATTCTTTGAACCCGCCCTTATCCTGCTTATCGTCGTTCTAAATGCCGTAATGGGCGTATTGCAGGAGAGTAAGGCCGAGAAGGCCCTAGACGCATTGAAAAACATGTCCGCACCCCACGCCAGGGTAATACGCGACGGCAGGGAGCAGCTGATAGCTGCTTCACAGCTTGTGCCTGGGGATATTATCCGGCTGGAGGCGGGCGATTTTATACCTGCGGACGCGCGGTTGATCCGAAGCGCGGGGCTTAAATCCGAGGAATCCGCCCTTACGGGCGAGTCGGTGCCGTCGGAGAAGAGCGCTGAGGCCATTGTGGACGAGAAGGCGCCCTTGGGAGACAGGGACAATATGGTGTTTTCAGGGTGCAGCGTTACCTACGGAACGGGTACCGCAGTTGTTACCGGTACGGGCATGAACACCGAGATGGGCAGGATAGCCGATATGCTTAGCGGGGAGGCTGATATGCAGACCCCATTACAGAAAAAGCTGGCTAAGCTAGGAAAATATCTTGGCATTGTAGCGCTGGCCGCCTGCGGCATAATCTTTGTCATAGGGCTTTTAAACGGCATCCCAGCGCTCGATATCTTTATGACTTCGGTATCGCTGGCGGTTTCCGCAATTCCCGAGGGACTTCCGGCAATTGTGACCATAGTGCTGTCCATAGGCGTTCAGCGCATGGTAAAGAAAAACGCTATCATACGGCGTCTGCCTGCCGTTGAAACCTTGGGAAGCGCGTCCATAATATGCTCGGATAAAACCGGAACGCTTACCCAGAACCGCATGACGCTGGTAAAGGCCTACGTCGACGGCGCGGAAAGCGCTGAAGACATAAGCGCCGGCAACACTGAAAGCGTCAGGGAGCTTCTTAAGCTTGCTACCCTGTGCTGCGACGGCTCAGTAGTGATAAATGAGGGCGGCGAGCAGCATATAGGCGACCCCACTGAAACGGCAATCGTGCTTGCGGCGCATAAGAACGGGATGCCCAAGGAGGAGCTTGAAAATAGTTTCCCGCGCCTTGCGGAAATACCGTTTGATTCCAACCGTAAGCTGATGACCACGGTAAACCTTATCGATGGCAGGAACATTGTAATTGTGAAGGGCGCTTTTGATATGATGGCTAACCGCTGCGTCAGGGGCGATTTGGAAGCCGCGCGCCGCATGACCGAGCTTATGAGCGCGGACGCCCTGCGCGTGCTTGCTGTAGCATATAAAGAAATTGAAAGCGCGCCCGAGGAGCCGGCGCCGGACGAGCTTGAAAATGGCCTTAGCCTGCTTGGCCTTGTTGGCATGATCGACCCGCCGCGTCCGGAAGCTAAGGAGGCTGTGGCTACCTGTCGAAAGGCCGGAATCAAGCCTGTAATGATCACGGGCGATCATGTGGCCACGGCTTCAGCTATTGCTAAGGAGCTGGGAATACTGTTGGACGGTGATAGGGCTATCACAGGCGCCGAGCTGGACGCAATGGACGACCTTGAGCTTGCAAGCGAGGTTGAGCATATATCCGTATATGCCCGCGTATCTCCCGAAAACAAGATACGAATAGTCAAGGCATGGCAAAAAAAGGGCCAGGTAGTGTCAATGACGGGCGATGGAGTAAACGACGCCCCGGCGCTTAAGGCGGCCGACATAGGCTGCGCTATGGGAATAACCGGAACCGACGTCGCAAAAGGCGCCGCGGATATGACCCTTACCGACGATAATTTTGCCACGATAGTGGAAGCTGTGCGCGAGGGACGCGGCATATACGCAAATATCAAAAAGGTCGTAGGATTTTTGCTGGGAACAAACATAGGCGAGGTTATTACGGTGTTCGTTTCAATGCTCCTGTGGCACAAGTCCCCCCTATTATCAATGCAGCTGCTGTGGATCAACCTGGTAACGGACAGCCTGCCCGCTATAGCCCTTGGGATGGAGCCGGTTGAGCCTGATATAATGGACAGAAAGCCGAAATCCAAGGACGAGGGGATATTCGCCAACGGCCTGGGGGTTCGTGTAGTGCTTCAGGGGCTCATGTTTGCGATATTAACGCTCATAGGCTTCAGAGTAGGCGAAAATGTTACAGGTACGCTTGCGGGAGGGCAGACGCTGGCCTTTATGACCCTGTCGGTGTCCCAGATAATACAGGCGTATAACATGCGCTCCGAGCATTCGCTGTTTAAAATCGGCGTGTTCACCAATCGTAAGCTTAATCTGGCCTGCCTGGCTTCACTGGCGATGGTAGCGCTTGTAATGTTTACTCCATTATCAATAGTGTTTGGACTGGAATCGCTGCCCTTGAAGCTTTATTTGCTGGGCATGGGACTTGCGCTTGTACCGGTACTTATTATGGAGCTTTCCAAAGCCTTCGGGCTTATAAAGCATAAAAGCTAAAACTAGCGGCTCATCTATACTAATAAACGGCGTCGGTCATCGCGGCGCCGTTTATCCATTTATACGACACTGCTTGTAGTTGTGAGAATCCCCTGAAATAGAGCCGAGCATAAACCCCATCCGTTATGCGTGCGATAAAAGGGGAAGCGTAACCTTTTCCCGAGCAAATATGTTTTCCTTGCCCAGCAGTACGAACAGCGCGTCGTCACCATCAACGGGTCTGGCGAAGCAGCCGGCCTTATCCTTAGGGGTAAATCCAAAGGCTACAGTATCCGTATCTGGTTGGGCCGTTTGCGCCAAAATATCATCAAAATCTTTTTTGCCACTGCAATATATATCAAAACACGTCATTACTCGGCCGTCAAACGCTGCAATTACGACAGCGTCCGCCTCCTCCAGATAGTAAACGCAATGCCTCAAAAAGGAAGAGCAATAAAACATCACAAGTCCAAAGTTGCCTATCATGGTTAGTTCGGAAAACGGATTTGACCTGCCATAATAATTCTCAAGGAAAGCTATATCAGTTGAGCTTTCCATATTAAGTTTTCTTACTGAAGATTGCCTTGGCGCGACGCTTTTGCTGTACTGATATTCCTTTTCAGAGACAAACCCAAACCTAGGGTAAAAATCCAGCACCGTATTGTTTGCATACAGATAGATCGAATCGCACTTTCCCTTCCAATCCTTAATGATCTCTTCTATAAGCAGGCGCGCCAGCCCTCTGTTTCGGCACGACGGCTTTGTCATAACCGTACCTATCTGAATATATAGCTTTGAAACCTCATGAAACCTGATTTGAATCGTATTTACAGACGCATTAGCCACGACCAGGCCATTGTCAAGGATCGAATATGGAATATAGCTGTCGCTCCAATATCCGTTCCTATACCATTGCTCAAAGTTTAACCCAAACACATCATTGGCCAGGGCAAAAAAACCCAGCCTCGCTTTATCATTATCCCTTACCCGCTTTTCAAGCTGCAGTTCCATATAAAACAACCCCCTGCGTTCTAACCTTACATGATGGCCTTTATCTTACCGCCGCCAGTTTCAATTCGGTTTAAGCCTTGCCGCCCTGCTTTGCAAACCCGACCAGATACCGAGCACAAAAACCTTTCCATAGCTCCGCACGACAACACGGGATTGTTACCCGCAAGGACAGTATGAAACCATATACCGCCAAGGCTGGGGGCGATTTGAATGCGGCTAACGTCCCTGTGGTTCGTCTATTCCGGTACCGTGGACTGCCGTAACCACAGGCCCAAACCCACTTTATTCGTGTCCAATCCGCTGGCGCGTATCAGCCCTCCGATATTTATGTACAGTGCTATAAACCCAGATGCGAGGGATGATTTCCTCAGAGTTGGTTCATCGATCAGGTACATGTACGGAAAGATCGCCAAATAGCTCAAAGATGCCGTAGCGGTCGTTGGTATTTAAGCACTTATGCATTTCGGTCGTGTGCCGTATAAGCGGAGGACCTCTTTTATGCGTTTTTATACAGTGTAACCGATACATGTGAGGATAGCAAGTATTCGGGCGCTTTGGCAAGCCCGCGCTTTTGCTATAGGGGATAGATATCCATAATTATCCTGTAATTTATTCACCGTATTAAGCCCAGCAGGGCAGCATGCGGTTATCTTGTGATATTCCTGATTGCTGAAAACAGCTGGAATTGCATCTTGTCAACGAGGGGCGGGGAGATCTACGGTCATTGGAATACATGTTGTAAATCAAGCGGGGCCTGGCTAGATGTATATACGGTAATTGGCCTGAGTCCGCTCCATTTTTTATATGTACCTATGGCAATACTCCCGCTTAATTCTAGGTGCGCCTGCACCCGCGGGGCGAGCATAATGGTTAAGAACCTACAGATAAGGCCGCTGGAGGCGATAGGGCCAACTATAATTTAGAAACACATACGGTCTAGCCTCTTCGCTTGAAATAAAAACCCGAATTCAGGCGATATTATGCCGTCCGTTATAGTCGGAGACTTAAATAGCTAGCTAAGTTTAAAAATAGTCCTCCTTTTATCCCATTAAAGCGTAGATATGCAAAGCAAACTGACTTGTAGCTGAAAATAAAAGTAAAGGAGCACCGCGCTCACACCACAGTGCCCCCAGGCCTATTGCCTAAGGCATATATAGAACCAGGCAGTCCGCCTAGGGTCGGTCAGGAAAAAAGAAACCGGCGGTCATATCCAGGTAGTTGTCTCCGCTGTAATCGGGGTACAGCTTTTTGACGGCGGCTTTGAACTCAGGGGCATCGGCGCATCTTTCGGCGATATTTTTCAAGCTTTGGATATACTCTATCTTGGTTTCGACATCCTTTAATTCCTCGGGAGTATAGTGGGATGTCAGGATAAGCCCATATCCCTTATCAAGGTATTCCTTCAGCTGATTCATAATAGCGTCAGCGTGGCCCGCGCCCGCAACTATAGAGTGGCAATCATGGCCCAACATATGGGTGTATATGGCGTTTATTTCTGGGATTTCTATATCAAACGCATCTGGTGTTTCAATTATTATGAACTTGATTCCCCCTATCTCAACGACTCCAGCGCCAATATAAACGCTTGTATTATGAATGGAATTATCAAATGTTTTGCTAAAAATATTCGAAAAGTTATCTATCAGCGCCTTACCTCCGCCGGTGTGGCCATACTCATCCGCCTTTTTAGTAGCATACTTTCTTGCCTGGGGAAGAAACGTTCCTCCTCCCATATGGTAGGCGAGCAGCATGCCGGCGATATTAAGCTTTTTGTCGGCCAGGTAGGACTCAAGCTCTCTGTTATTATCAAAAAAACAGGGGGATTCAATTATAACGGCGTTTCCTCCCCTTTCAATAACAAAGACCTCGTCGTCGATGGGATCGTTGGTCTTATATGCATGAAGCTTAATTCCCCCAAAATCATAGAGGTTAATCTCGCCCTTAGCAAGCTTGGTCCTTTCAAATGTGATATTACTCATTGTTCGTACCTCGTATTATATAAAAGTAGTAGTTATTAACGTTCCTCTCCAAGAACGAGCAAAAGTGCTACAGTGTATGGGATGCTGTGGATTGGTTTTCGTACCTACCGCAAGACGGTTTAAAGGAGGCTCCAACCACAGCCCTTTAC
>DBFNRV010000054.1:0-17024 GCA_048421225.1 Christensenellales bacterium
AAATATTGTTCAGCAAACCCTTTTCATGTTTCAGCTTATCCGCCGCCTCGCATAGAGGTACGTTTTTATATTTTTCAAGCCATTTTTGATAGCTTTCCTTGCTATCTACTTTTGCCGTGCTGTTTTCATATGCCTCGTCAAAGGCAACGGATATTGAGCCGAAGGACGGGCCAGTTAAATCAAGTCCAAAATCCTGTTCCGTTCGCGCGTTGTAACACAGAACCCCATTGACGAGCAGTATCAGTAGGAGGCTAACTAACAAACGGCGATTGCTGAATATTCGTTTTAGTTCTTTCATGCCGCATCTCCTATTCTCCGAGATAGTAGAGATAAACATCTTCTAAGGCCAGATGATCTTCGACAAATTGACCTTCGACTGGGAGAATATCGCCAATTACGCGTATCCACGTTCCACCCCGCCGACCGAACTCCCTACTTTATACTGCTCCTGCATAGATTTCAGGTTCTCCGGATGGCAGGGCAACTTCTTCACCTTGTCCGCAACGCGCTTCACTAAATCGTAGGAAGCTCCCATGCCAACCATGCAGTCTTTTCATGCTCATATAGTCAAATTGCATTTGATTTTCACCGATTGAAAAGGAAATGTTTTCCCAAATGAATCACAAATTACGGCAAGAAGCAAGGACAAAGTTGTTATATGGTATAGTAAAAGCCGCTTGTTTTCACAAAGGGCTTCCCATATAATATGTATCAGAGGCTAACAACAAAAGTTATATCTTCCCGTTGGTTTTTATGGGATATTAGCCTACAGCCCTGCATTATACTTCCGCTTTTTTAATGTGACTTCAATAGTTAAGTCGGCGGGGAGCAGTCGTTTAGGTCGCAAGCCAAGCGGTTAGCTGGGTATGGTGCGGTTTTCAAGACGTCCTTGCATAGCAGTGTTCTGTGTGGCGGTTATTAACGGCTAGGCAGTATCAACGATACTGTCCCCAGTAGAACCCAAAAACCTGATTTAATTATGTCAAGCACATCTAAAAGTTTTTGGTGTACCTGACGATTATAGCACGCTTACATTAAAAACCTGAACGTATCGGCCATAATATCGCTGAAACGGGCGGAAAACGACAGTAACATTAGAGGGAACGCCCAATTATAGCAAGGAGGCAGGCGGAATGGAAATAGGTATATCGGCTGAAATAAGGAAAAGGGTTGAAGAGCTTGAAAAAAAGCTGCTTTCCCCATATGCGTCGCTGTCATGCGAGACAAGGGGACGGGAACAGCCGATGGAGCCCTGTCCGGTAAGGACCGATTTTGTGCGGGACAGGGACAGAATCGTTCACTGCAAATCCTTCAGGCGGCTGAAGCATAAAACACAGGTGTTTCTATCGCCGGCGGGCGATCATTACAGGACGCGTTTGACTCATACGCTTGAGGTATCGCAAATCGCCAGGACGATAGCAAGGGGACTTAGGCTCAATGAAGACCTGACCGAGGCGATATCCCTTGGACATGATTTGGGGCATACACCCTTTGGCCACGCGGGAGAGTCCGTGTTGAACCGTTTGGTGCCGGGCGGCTTTGAGCACAACGTGCAGAGCCTAAGAATCGTAAGCCTGCTTGAAAATGGGGGGAGGGGGCTTAATCTGACATTTGAGGTAAGGGACGGCATAGTAAATCATAAAAAGAGCGGATCCCCAGCTACGCTCGAAGGCAAAGTTGTAAGCATAGCGGACCGAATAGCATATATAAATCACGATATTGACGATGCCCTGAGAGCGCATGTACTAAAGGCTGAGGACATACCCAAGAGCTGTACCTCCACCCTTGGCAGCGCACATGGGGATCGCATAAATACCATGATAACGGATGTGCTATTAAACAGTATGGATAAACCTTACATTGCAATGTCAGGCGAGGTAGGTAGGGAGTTCGAGAAGTTAAGGGATTTTATGTTTGAAATGGTATACTATAACCCGATAGCGAAGAAAGAGGAGGGGAAGGCGGCACATGTAATAGAGCAACTATATCTATATTATCTAAGGCATATAGACTCATTGCCTGACGAATTTAAAATGTATATCGAACCGGACGGACGGGAACGCGTTGTCTCCGATTATATTGCATGCATGACGGACAGATATGCAGTTAACGATTATGAAAGCAAGTTTGTGCCAAAGGGATGGGCATGATAACATACTATAGCATGTCAAATGCCTTGATCCTCTTATCCAGTATATACTCTACATAGCCCTTCAAAGCGGGCTTAAGCTCTTCACGGACCGTCTGAGGCAAAACTACCTTTTGCATATCCGTTTCGGGAAGTTGTATCATGCGCCTTACCGCTTCAAGGGAAAGGGCGCTGACGTTAGTCAAGCCAGAACCCTTGCATGCGTCGCATACAGCACCGCCGTTTGCGGCTGAAAACCCTGCCCTCCTCATCATTCTTAAATCCCTGCCGCAGATGGCGCAGTGCGTAAGGGAAGGGGAATATCCCGCTATGGAAAGCGATTGGACAGTAAAGAACAATGCAAGATCCAGCGGCGAACTATCCGAATATGATAAAAAGCTTAGAGAGTGATACAGCAAGGTGAATATGCGCTCGTTCGATTCGCCTTCAGCTATGAGCGCGTCAATTAATGAAACCATGTATGATCCCGCAGCGAACCGATCCACGTCAGAACTTATGGAGTAGAAGCTCTCATGAAGATCAGCCGAATTAAGATAGTAACGTCCCTTATTATGAAATAATACCAGCTCTGAGTATGCGAACGGCTGGGAGGAGGACAATAGGGGGCTTCCAGAGCGGCGGCACCCACGCGACAATACGGCTAGTTTTCCCGCCTCCCTTGTAAAAAGCGTAAGCATCCGGTCATTGTCGCGATAATCGGCGTATCTTAACACTATTCCGCTTAGGGTTACGTTCATTTTTTGCTTCTCCAAATTTTGCATCGTATTTTGCGCTTTTGCGTGCGGGATAATATTTACGTACAGATCAAATAAGGGAGGGCTTATATGGATACTATAAATCGTACGGCAGAGGAACTATGGAAGGAGTTTTCAGATACGGGTAGAATAGGAGCATATTTGATGTACAAGGCAGTTAAATCCGTTGATACACCCGGCGGGACACGTGGGACTCCAGTATAGTAATAAAAAGTTAAGGCTTAAGCTATGAACTGGAACTTAGCTATTTTCAAAAGCAATCCTCTGTTTTGAAAAGGCGTCTTTGACGCCTTTTCCTTCTATACGAAGCTATCCATATCGCACTATTCATATCCAAGTTCACGCATGACACTTAAACTGTTCCGCCAATCCTCTTTAACCTTAACCCATACCTGAAGGTTGATCCTGCACCCGAGCAGCCATTCCATATCCTTTCGCGCATCAGAGGCGATCCTCTTTAGCATTGAACCCTGCCTGCCAATGATTATACCCTTGTGACTGCTTCTCTCGCAGTAAATTGTCGACCATACATTGCAGATGCCGGTGTCCGCGTATTCGACCCTGTCTATAAATACGCCTACTCCATGCGGAATTTCCTGCCTTAACATATTTAAAGCCTTCTCCCTTATTATCTCACCAAGGATTACGCGCTCAGGCATGTCGGTTATCATGTCGGGAGGGAAGTACTGCGGGCCTTCGGGGAGAAGCTCACTAAGTGCACGCTCCAGTTCCGGCAGCCCAGTGCCCATCATCGCGGATACCCTGAAACTGCGCTTTATAAAGTCTTGACATGATAGATATTCCTCAATTTCCTCTATGCCAGCCAGGTTGGATACGTCGACCTTATTTATCACGGCGATCACAGGCGATTTTGCCGAGACAAGCTTGCCTATCAGCGCCTCATCCTTAGGGCCGATACCTCTTGCCGCATCTATAACAAGCAAAACGGCGTCCACCTCGTTCAGCGTTTCGTATGCGGACTTTAACATGTACTCACCGAGCCGGTTTTTAGGCGTGGTTACTCCAGGAGTATCCAAAAATACAATTTGGTACCCTGTTCTGGTCATAACCCCCATTATCCTGTTGCGCGTTGTCTGAGCGCGGTCCGAAACGATCGATACCTTCTGGCCGACAAAGGCGTTGGTAAGCGTGGATTTACCAACATTTGGAGAGCCGACTATTGATACAAACCCCGAACGATAGCATTGCCCGCTCATGGCCTTACGTCCTGTGGAGCAAACGCGTATGGGAACAGCTCTCCAAATCGCATAACCTTATATTTGCCAACGCCGTTTGAGCATATCACGGGCATATCGTCATCGCAGAATTCGGACAGCGATTGCCTGCATATTCCGCAAGGTACTGTAAAATTGTGGCTGTCAGACACTATGGCCAGAGCGTCAAAGGCGCGCTCGCCTTCGTAGATCGCCTTAAACAGCGCGGTCCTTTCGGCACAGTTAGTAGCTCCGTATGAAACGTTTTCCACATTGCATCCGAGATAATACGCTCCGGTTTCACCCTTGATACACGCGCCAACGCGGAAGCCTGAATACGGGACATACGCCCTGTCGCGCGCATCGTTGGCCATACGCAGCATATTCTTTATTTCCAGATCGTGTATGGGCTTCATCTTGCGCACCCCATTTCACGTAATATTTCATCCTGAAGAGCAATCATTTCCTCCTCGTCCTCCTTGAGTATGTGATCAAAGCCAAGCAGATGGAGCATACCGTGTATCGTAAGAAACGCCATCTCACGTTCAATAGAATGCCCATATTCATCGGCTTGCAACCTGGCCCTATCAACCGATATAGCTATGTCGCCTAAGAAGGCGTCCGGCTGAGACAACAGCATAAAACCCTCGTGCGCTGGAAAGCTCAACACATCTGTGGGCGAGTCTATTCCTCTGTATTCCCTGTTCATGCGCCTGATTTCAGCATCGTCAACTATAGCTACGGTAACGTCTCCCTGGCGCCCCCTGTTGTCAAGCGCCGCATTTACGGCCATGGCAATCATGTATTGAATGCCGCCATCTAAGCCCTCGACACGAACAAGTATATCCAGCATAATCTAACCTCCAGTGCATGTTTGAATTATCATGCACGATCATTCAGGGTACTCTATGCGCTCATGCAGCAGTCCTAAGAACGTCTTAAGAAAAGACCGTTCCACAATAGATATCTGTGCAAGCGTAAGAGGGGCGTTCATAAGCAGGCCATCCTTATCGGAGTATTTTGAGGCTATTACTTTATGAACCATTTCCTCCACTTTGGCCTTATCGGCCGAGTTGATTGAACGTACTGCGGCTTCACAGCAATCGGCAAGCATAACGATGGCGCTCTCAACAGAGGAGGGGCGGCTTCCCGAATAGCGAAAGTCCTTTTGATTCACAGGCGTATCTGAGTCCTGCTGCGCCTTGAAATAAAAGTAAGCCATAAGTGAGTTTCCGTGATGCTCTCCGGCGATTCTTATAACGTCCGAAGGAAGCCTGTACTTTTGCAGTAAAACAACGCTGTCATGCTGATGCGCTATTATTATGGACGCGCTTTCAGCGGGGCTTAGCGTATCATGGATGTTCTCGTTTGGATCCTGGTTCTCTTTAAAGTACTTGGGTCTTCTAAGCTTGCCTACGTCGTGGAAATAGGCGCCTACACGCGCAAGCGGGGCGTTGGCGCCAATCGCCTCGGCCGCCGCTTCGGCAAGGGAAGCAACCATTGCCGAATGGTGATAAGTACCGGACGCCTCTGTCATAAGCTGTTTTATAAGCGGATGGTTCGTGTTTGTCAACTCATTTAACCTGGCGCCGGTTGATATATCAAACAGGCTTTCCCAAACAGGGGAGGTGCCCGCGCACAGCACTGCGGCCAACAGACCGCCGCCGACCGTAAGCGCCGCATCCTTTAATATGTCAACTGCAGGCGAACTAAGCGCAATATACACGCATAATACCATTAGCGCGGCCGCGGCTCCGCCGACGAGGCCGGCGGTAATAACAGTACCGCGTTTTTGGGCCTTTCTAAGAATGAGCGTGGACGCAATGCCTCCAAGGATAGCGCCAAGGCACACAATTACAGTATTGCTGTTAAATATTTCACTTCCCTGTCCGCCGGAAATCAGGCCCATAATGGCTCCCGAAAGCACGGATACGGCATAAGCGGGCCGTTCGCCTACAAGCAAGGCGGTCATCATGGCAGCTATTATGTAAGGCATAAAATGAATGGATAGCATACGGCATGCCCACGATGACAGCAGCATCATCAAAAGCGCGATTGCTATGATTGCCATCTGCCTTAAATTGTTTAAGACGCTTTTACAGCAAAAGTACATATATGCAAAGAATGCTCCAAAGGCTATTAGGACATATACTGCTATGCCGACGTGCGTGGAAATGTCCGCGCTTGCGTCCCTTATAATACCAAGGTCACTCAGAAGAGTGTACTGTATGGCGGTAAGCCTGCTTCCTTCAGATACTATTACTTCACCACTTTTTATTACCTCATCCGTAACTGCAAGTGCCGCCTCATTGCGGGCATCCTCGGTGGCCTTCTCGTCAATAAGATATGTGGGCTGAATGTACCTGTCAAAGAGCAGACCGCCAACACTTTTCAACTCCTCGGTAATGCCTCCCGACGCATTGAGTTCCCTCATGCACAAATCCCGTACAGAGTCTACCTTTTCGGCCGAAAGCATGGCCAGATTCGTAGTGATCTTAGGTACTACAGCGTTATATAAAAGCTGTACAGTCGAGTCTGAAGCCGCCAAAAGTTCAAAAAGCTGGTTTTGACTTACTGGGATCGTAAGTATATTCATAAGCTCCTGTATATTTGAAGTATCGCTTATAGCGTTGCTCCATTCTGCAGGAGTCATATTAGGCGCTTCGGCGCGCTTTTCTTCATGCAGCATTAGCATGGCTCTCGAGCGCATTGACCTTACTGAATCAAAGAACGCCTCGGTGTCATAAATGAGGCTGTTCTTTAATTCTTCATCAATGCGGTATATAGGTGGAGTGTTTTCCCTAGCGGCATTTCTAAGTATCTCCGTGGCGGCTTCGTTTTTTATATCCCTGTTGGCGTATATTGTCCTTGCGGCCGTGTCCCCAACTTCAAGTTCGTAGCGCGGGGGCGTAAGCGATAAGCAAGCAATCAGGTAGCTCAAAATAAGCGCCGTTGTCAAAAGCAACATCGACACTAACGGTTTATAGCGTGTAAATAGCTTGTTTCCCCCAGTTTTCTTACCCATCCTATACATCCCCAAACAGTTTTATTGGTTTTGCGGCTCCCTTTTAATGGCCCTGTCGTATGCCTTTATAATGCGTTGCACCATCTCGTGCCTGACAACATCCTTGTGGGTTAAGTATATCATGCTGATGCCTTCCACGTCATTTAAAACACCTAAAGCGTGGACAAGGCCGCTCTTGCGCTCTCTAGGCAGGTCAATCTGCGTTATATCCCCGGTCACCACTACCCGCGATCCTTCTCCAAAGCGCGTAAGGAACATCTTCATCTGTTCAATCGTGCAGTTCTGCGCCTCGTCCAAGATGATATAAGCGTCATTAAGCGTACGCCCGCGCATATACGCAAGCGGAGCGACCTCGATTACTCCGCGTTCGCTCAGACTTTTAAAGCCCTCCGAGCCAAGAAAATCATATAGGGCGTCATACAGCGGCCTAAGATACGGATCGACCTTGTTTTGCAGATCCCCCGGGAGAAAGCCCAGCTTCTCACCCGCCTCAACGGCGGGGCGCGTAAGAATTATTTTAGATACTTCTTTATTTTTGTAGGCTAAAACAGCCATAGCTACCGCAAGATACGTTTTACCCGTTCCGGCGGGGCCGATTCCAAACACGACGGTATGCTGCTTTAGCGCCCTTACATAGCGTTTCTGCCCGAGGGTCTTGCATTTAATTTGTCTTCCCTTATTAGTAAAGGCTACAACGTCGTCCATAAGTTCTTCAATAAGGTCGGCGTTCCCTTCCTTCGCAAGGTCTATAGCATAGCGAATTCTGCTTCTGTCTATTGCCTCGCCGCGCCTAAGCATGGTCAGTAGCTTGTCTGTTACGGTTTTTGCCAGCATAACCGAATCCTCGTTACCACTGACCCTAACACAATCGGATTCGGTTGTCATACGCACCCCTGTTTCCTCTTCGATTATGCGCAGGTTTTCGTCGAATACGCCGAACAGCCTGATAAGCTCGTCCATTGATTCGGCTTCAATGCGGTCGGTTATTACAGCCGGTTTTTCACTGGGCCTGTCAACCGTATCTTTATCTAGTACGTTATTATCTTCCATATTGACTAGTTGCCTGATATAGGCATCATTTCTCCTTATAAAAGCATTAAGAAGCCTTTATGGCAGAGGCGAATCCGTAATTGAACGCACCTCGCCTATATCTTCCTCTGTCGTAACATTTATCACCGCGACCATAGACCCGTCTTCCTGTAAGGTGAGCTCGCTCGACTTAGATAGTATGCGCGCATTCTTAGGAATAATTGACGATAGCTTTTGGTCGGCCATAATAATTACGGCCTCTCGAAGCTCAGCCTCTGTCGCAATATGGGCCGCTTCCTGCAATTCATAGCATTTTCCGCTTTTAATCACAAATGGAAGAAACAGCCCATTTATAGGCGATTCCCGCTCCAGCTCGGTTTCATACTCCTGAAACTCTCCAGCGCTACTCTTAAAGCACTGGCCAAACAGCCATATCTCAGTGTACTCGATTAAACGGCCGGTTCGGGCAAGGCTGGTAAGCTCAGGTCCAGCTTTAACGGAAAAGCTGTATGCCACCTTCGCCTTAACCGTTCCATCGGCATGTACCATATATCCCGGAGCGCCCTCGGTTCTAAGATCGCCGTTTATCAAAAGGTCGCCGGCCCGTACCGCCTGGCCAAGCTCTACCTGCGGCTTGCCCTTCAGGGCCAAAATTTCTGTTATTACTCCATCCTTTGCGGCGTATATGCTGACAGGAGAAGTATCCTTTGTGCTATCGGGCTCCTTGTCTGCCTCAACGATCTCAACTTTAAGCACAACGCCGCTGACGCTTGCGCCCGCCCAGGCAATACGGCCATCCATAGCCTTAAGCTGGTTTCCGATATCAGCCGTTGCTAATCCGCTTCGGGCAATGCCGGATTTCACCGACATATCGTCAAGCATTCTGCGTACTTCCGCTTCCTCTATTTGGTAGCACCCTTCAACGTCAATAAACCATACATAGCGGGATGCAACAAAGAGCGCCGCTAATACCAATATCCACCCCAGAAGCAGAACACCTCTCGAACGCCGCCTGATAAGGGCAAATGGAACGCCGCGTTTGCGTACGATATGCACCTTGCAATGGAGTTTTCTAACCAAAGGGCGCAATTTATAAAAGTCCTCAAGCGTGACATAAGCTGTAATCGTGAGGCGGCCTTTCCGGCGGACGCCCCAAATGCCTATGCCGTTTTGCAAAGATAAATTGACGAAGCGCTCGATTCCCTGCCCTTCGACTTGTATCATAACATATCCCAACAGATAATTCCATACGGAAGGTTGCATAATGAATAATCCCTCGAAATATTTACATTTTAGCCTTTTTTTTGCCTTCGAAATTAACGCCGTATATGATTCCCGTCACATATAGGCGTTCCAGGCTCAACTCCTTGAGTACAAGGTCAAGCCCTACAATGTTCAGCAGTCCAATGGGGGTGTTGAGCCTAATAACGTCATCAGAGTATTCATATATGCCGCTATGATTCTCAATCAACATGGTCTCATTGCCTATCAGCGTTAACTTTGGCACATCCAGCACTATATCTTCCGGCAGATCAAGCATTTCCGCCATCCTTTTGCGGAGCTTAATTTTACGCTTAGCCAAATTAGAACCCTCCCCCGACGTCATTATAAACAAGCATGGGCGTATACAAATGTTTATGCTCTATATCCTATTTAAAGCACAATATGATAATGCGGCGGAGTTATGCTTATAGAGACGGGCCAGAGAGATTCAACCATAAAAGATGTGTTGGATAACAAAGGGGCGGGGGGAGGGACTTTTAAGGTCGGCCTTCCCACGTCCCTCTCAAACGATTAATTAACATTAAAATCACTTGTTATTTTATTGAGATGAATCATATGTGCTCCCACTTTAAGTCCCAGCGACAAATTCGCCAAGGCTTTATCGGGAGAGCGGTCAAACACATAGGTGACGTTATGCCGAGAACCTGCACACCTCAATACATAAATTAAAGTCCGCGATCTGGCTCGCCTTCAACGTATTTTCCTGTTACAGCGCCATACCTCTCAGACGGTAACCAGTCTACGCTTTTAATGCCCAGGTACAGCGAGGCGATCATTGCGGCAAGTATCAGAACTGCCATTATTATCGGTTTTGGCAGCAGGCGCGTTTTCCTTTTACGATAATCCTTTCCATCTGTCATACTCACCTCATAACCGGGCTAGGCGGGATTAGCCCCATTCAGATTTCCGGCGGGTTTTTCCACAAGCTGTAAAAGAAGCTGATGCGATAGATTCATCTTAGTTGGATCATCCAGATTCACCGAATATCCGTCCGTGCTGTTGAACCTGGCTACGGCGAAATCATAATCCAAAGTGAGAAGCCGATCCATTATCGACCTTACTTCTTTGGCAAAGCTTTCGGGATTATTTACATCTTTGCCGGCTGCCATGGTAACATTGCAAACTACGTATGAGTTTTGTGAATTCAACGCCCCGGCTTCATCAACAATCAGTCCATTATAGCTGTCTACGTCAATCCCAATTACAAGATCGTTCCCTTTAAGAGCGTCGCTCAAGTCCTTTTCGATGGTTCTTGCAACGGAGAATTTTGCCTCTTGCCTCGCCCTGCTTGAAGGGCCATATTCATTCCATAATTGCGACATGTATACGCCGCCTATGCTAAAAGCAATAAGCAGTATACTCAACAGTGTTGAAACAAAGTCATAACGCAGCCGTTCCCCGCGCCGGACGATATACATAATTATCATCTCCAAACCAAGGGCGATTAGCACAAGGGGCGCCAGGCTTAGCAGCAATGATACATTGAAACCAGGATAAAAGATGTACAGAAGTATCGAAACTCCAGCTAACACCAGCGTAGAGCCCATGGTTATAGTGCCTACTCTCCTTACCCTCTTGACTTCAATCTGCGCAGACGGAGCTGATTCGGCTGATGAAGAGGTTTCATTATTCATCTTTCTTTCCTCCGTACCGTTTTATTTCACCGTTGTCGCTCTTTTTTCTGCCCCTGACAAGCATAACGCCCAACACTATAAGGGCCAGAGACACAAACATATCCGGAATCCTATGATATATCGGGTATGCGATATTAATGCCATATTCGCCAAGTATCGGCAGTATGACAGAGTCAATGGTAAGCCATAGACCAACCAGGCACAATAGTATGCCAAGCCAAAGATGGCGTTTGTTAAATAGCGCCTTCAAGCCGTCGGTATTTTTCCCGCTAACGCTGATTAAACGTTTCTCTTCACTAAGCCGGCCATCCTCATCCATATTTTTAAGCTGGAAGGTTTTGAAAAACGCATAAAACCAGATTACTGGCAATATCAAAGTCATAAGGGAAAAGGAGGTTACGGAGGCTAGCCATATAACAGCGCAGAATGTAAACATTATTAAGGTGCCAAGCCGCATTGCCCCCAGATACATCATACCGGCCCCGGGTATCATGGCCAGGACAAACGTAAGGAACGTATTTTCATTCTTCATGGTCAGTATTCCTTTCAAAAGATATTAGATCGGTAAAATTGCCAAGCGCGTCATTTAAAGTTTTACCAAAGTCGGAGATCGAATCACAAAGGCTTGAAAGCCCGCTGTCGATATTGTTAAAAACCCCGCTGGTCTTGCCGACGTCGATATCAAACATGCCCGTAAACCACAGGGTAAGGGCCAATGCTGCCGCAAGCGCCGCCGTTGCCGCACGGTGAACCAGATTGCTTCTCTTTATACGGCGAAGCCCGCGCCGTACGCCCAATAAGCATGATTCGTCAGGTTCGTTAAGTTCGCCGGCCTGTGTCGCGTCAATGCAGCTCTCAACGCATTTGTCACAGAACGAGAGGTGTTCAGCTATTTCCAGACGGGTCGGTTCGTCAAGCTGTTTGCCCGAAGCAAGGGCGCTGAAAGCCGTATCGGTAAGATGCCCGTTGCCGTCGAAATATTCATTTCCATTCATAACTTAAGCACCTCCTTTAGTTCGTCTCTAAGCTTAAGCTTGGCCCTGTACAGCTGCGACTGAACGGTTTTCTTGGGCCTTGACAGCCTTGTGGCGATTGTCTCCACAGAAACTTCATTAAGAAAGAATAGGACTGCAACGTCATGATATGGTTCCGGAAGATTGTCTATGCTTTTACGTATTATTTCTCCCGTCTCTCCCTCAATCACAATGCGTTCCGGAGACATTTCTTCGCGGAGGATATCCAATTCAGTCATATCTTCCGTTATCGACACACGGCGGTAGTAAGCGCTTTTAAGCAGATCCTTCGACTTGTTTGACGCTATCCTGATTAACCATCCCTTGATGTTGCTTCCATCCATTTCATCAATGTGGTTGAAGGCGGCAATAAAGGTATCCTGGGTTAGATTTTGAGCGTCGTGGTAATTGCCAACAAGCCGGTAGCAGACGGTAAACACCAGTTTTTCGTAGGTCTCCACTATGCTGTTAAATTGTTTATCATTCGTGGCGGCCTCACCATCCTTGTTTTAGTAGTCCGTCTGCCATTCATTAAATATAACGATCTAGCCGCGCTTTTAACTGCATGCTAATCAATATATAATCATAGCATTTCAGTCAGACTAGATCAAAGCATATCGTAGGATAGAAATGAAAAACACAAAGGGCCGAATCCTGGCTATTCACCCAAACCCATATGATTGGGAGCATATCCGAATGGACTTATAGCTTGAATAATGTATCCGGTGCGGCGCGTTTCTAGAGCTTTAATAGCTAAAATAAGGCGTACGGTTTTCCGTACGCCTTAAAATACATCAAACATGCCCCGCGGCAAGCTCAACGATTAATTTTTCAAACGGGTTAGCCAGCTATCGCTTCGTAAGTTTCCTTGACCTTAAGGATAAATCCTTCCGTATCAAGAACCGTCTTATTGGCATGATCCGATAAAAGCGCCAGATCCTTGGTCATAAAGCCGTTTTCAATGGTTGTAAGTGCCGCTCTCTCCATATCATCGGCAAACTTTACAAGTTCCGCTATGCCGTCAAGCTGCGCGCGCTTTCTCAATGCCCCAGTCCATGCAAACAGGGTTGCCATGGAGTTTGTCGAGGTGCTTTCACCCTCGAGGTGCTTGTAGTAATGGCGCGTTACAGTCCCGTGGGCGGCTTCGTACTCGTAGTTGCCGTCTGGGGATACCAGGACGCTGGTCATCATAGCGAGGGAGCCGAACGCCGTGGCAACCATATCGCTCATAACATCGCCGTCATAGTTCTTGCAGGCCCATATAAAGCCGCCTTCCGAACGTATAACCCTGGCTACCGCATCGTCAATCAGCGTATAGAAATAGGTTATGCCGGTTTCTTCAAACTTGGCCTTATATTCTTTATCAAATATCTCCTGGAAGATGTCCTTAAAGGTATGATCGTATTTTTTGGATATGGTATCCTTGGTTGAAAACCATAGATCCTGTTTGGTTGACAACGCAAATTCAAAGCATGCGCGTGCAAAGCTGGTAATTGAGTCGTCCTTGTTGTACATTCCCATGAGTACGCCGGGGGTCTTAAAATCAAACACGGTTTCATCGAACAATACATTGCCTTCAGCGTCGGTGAACCTGATCTCGGCCTTACCGGGGCCAGGTACTCTGAATTCAGAGCACTTATATATATCGCCATAGGCATGACGGGCGATTGTGATGGGCTTTACCCAAGAACGCACTGACGGCTTAAGGCAATCCAGCGTAATCGGAGTACGGAAGACTGTTCCGTCGAGTATCGCACGGATAGTTCCGTTTGGACTCTTGTACATTCTTTTTAGGTTATATTCCGTAACCCTCTGGGCATTGGGGGTGATTGTAGCGCACTTAACGCCTACGCCATACTTCTTGACAGCTTCCGCCGCCTCAACTGTGATCTGGTCATCGGTTTCGTCACGGCGCTTAAGGCCTAAATCATAGTATTCGGTCTTAAGTTCAACATAGGGTTCGAGCAGGTCGGTTTTGATCATTGACCATATTATACGGGTCATTTCGTCGCCGTCCATCTCCACCAACGGCGTACGCATCTGGATCTTAGCCATCGTGTCTTTCCTCTTCCTTTCACTTGTTCAAGGTTTTTTGGCTCTTTTGAGCCTTATTGAGTATCTGGGAGTCATATGCAAAAGTGGATGAGTGTTTCTGCGCCAGTGCCTTGTTCGCATACTCCACAAGCCTATCCACAAGCTGCCTGAAGGATATTCCGAGCGGTTCAAACAGATAATATGCCATCGAGCCCGGAATAGTGTTGATCTCACAGACGTAGGGCTTGTTTTGGGCGGTATCGATAAGATAATCAATCCTGACTATGCCCTTGCACTCCAAAGTACGGAAGATCTCAGTGGTATACGTCTGTATCAAGCTTGTCATTTCGTCGCTTATTGGGGCGGGAATGCGCCGCGCCAGGCTTTTCATGCCCTTGCCCGCGTTTCTTGTATACTTATCTTCAAAGGTCAGATAGTCTTCCCATGATACGGGCTGCTCACACAGCGAAACCGTACATTCCCCGTCAAAACCCATGCATGCGCAGTTTACCTCCACAGGCTTTTCGAGGCCTTTTTCCACCAATATGCGTCTGTCAAACTCAGCGGCAACTTCTATGGCCTTTCTAAGCGATTGCGCATTTTCAGCGCGGCCGATGCCGATTGACGAGCCAAGGTTAGCCGGCTTGATATAGAGAGGATAGCCCAGTTCTTCAGCTTTTGCAAGTATATTATCGGGGGTTTTGCGCCATTGGCTCCTATAAAAGAATATGCTGTCAAGAACAGGGAGCCCCATGCTTTTAAATACGCTCTTCATCATTATTTTATCCATGCCGACAGAGGATCCAACCAGTCCGCTGCTGGAATACGGTATGTCGGCCAGTTCCAGCAATCCCTGGACGCACCCGTCCTCACCGTGCATTCCGTGCAATGCTAAGATTGCGCATTCAAGATCCTGTACCTTGGATGACTTTGAAAACAGTCCTCCGGAATTAAGCGTATACAATCCTTTTAAGCCGGGGACGGGGGGGAGGATTACCCTTGTCAAACCCTTCAAATTCGGATCGAACGATTTATAGGTTTTTATATCCCGCAGCGGCTCCCCAACAAACCAGCCGCCCTCCCGTGAGATGTATATGGGGAAGGCGTTATACTTTTCCCTGTCCGCGTTTTCCAGCACCTGGAGGCCGGTAATTATCGATACGTCATGTTCAGCGCTCCTGCTTCCAAATATTATACCTAAATTCATATTCCCTCCTGTTGATTCGGCCGCTATGGGCGCGGCTGCTTCAATTATAGTTATCGGTAAGATCATTTTCAAACAATACTACGCACCCAGGTTCCGTATATGACGGCAACGCTGCTGTAGCTTCCGCGAAAGTGGCGGCCATAACAATGCTTTTTTCATTAAATCCAGCGGAAAGTATTCCTCTTCTAATGTTTTCACCGTTTATTGCTCCCACGATTATCGCTATGTCCGCGCATTTAGCGATTTGCCTGCCAAACTCCTCATTCAGGGCCGCTTCCTCATCGCCGAGTTCCACCATTCCGGGGGTAACAATTATTCGCCGTCCGCGGAACGCCGAAAGCACTTCAAGCGCCGCTTTAGCGCCGGCGGGGTTTGAATTAAATGCGTCGTCTATAACGGTAACAGCCCCCTTGATAAGCTGGAGACGGTGCTCTACAGGCTCCAATGAGGCTATGGCGTTTGATATCTGCTTCATACTGACGCCTAGACTATATGCCGCTGACGCCGCACCTGTGATATTCAATATGTTATGACGTCCAAGAAGCGCCGTAGTACACCTTTCACGGTCTCCATCAGCGCTGACAAGATCAAAAGTGCTTCCTAATTCACCAACTTCAATATTTTCAGCATGCATACACAAACCTTTGCCGTCTATGCCAAAAAGGTTTTTATCGCTCACTTTGCAGCGCCCGAACATTTCAACGCAGACGGGACTGTCGCCGTTAATAAATGCATGGCCGTTCATGGGCAGGCTGTCCAGTAGTTCCTCTTTTGTGCTTATAACGCTCTCAAAGGAGCCGAATGTCTCAAGATGCTGTTTCCCGACGGCGGTTATTATGCCGTATGTGGGGCGCACAAGCTCGCACAGCTCTGCTATATCGCCTTTGTAGCGCGCGCCCATTTCAGCGACAAACACTTGATGTTCCGGCTTAAGTTCGCCTCGAACTATTTTGGTAATGCCCATTGGCGTGTTATAGCTCGAAGGCGTATATAAAACATTATACTTTTCGCTTAACATGGAAGCTAGCATAAACTTTGTGCTGGTCTTTCCATAGCTTCCCGTTATACCAATTTTTACAATGTCGGTTCTGCTGGCCAGCCTTCTTTTCGCATCGTTAAAGTACCATTTTTTTACCAGCCATTCTATAGGGTAGGTAACCAGATATGCAAGCAATACCATTATGGGAGCAAATATGCATGGTGAAAAATGCATGACGGATTTGATAATATAGATTACAGTTCCGTCTGAATATCCCATATCCAAAAGCGAAGCGCACGAAAATGCGGCGCAGATTATGGACAGCGTGACAATAAGCCGTATAACCCTAGCGGTATACTTAAGCGGCTTTCTATGGTCTTTTTTTAACCATAATATGAATGCAACCGAAAGAGACGCTATACAGAGGAGATCGGAAGCACGATATAAAAGGGTTTCAATAGCATGGTTATTCATCGCGGCCGACAAAAGCCTTATTCCGCATGATAAAAGCCCTATACTGAGGTAAGGAAGGCAATCGGACAGGTGTGTTTTAAGCCATTTAAGATACATCCTGCCCTGATAGCTTTCAAGCTGCAGCATATGAATAAACTTGAGCGAAGACGCTGCCGACGCTGCGGCAACGAGCATGGTGAGAATATATGTCAACCAATCGGTCATCTAGTATTTCCTTCCTTATTGAT
>DBFNRV010000055.1:0-6817 GCA_048421225.1 Christensenellales bacterium
ATAAATATACAAAGAACGGCCTGAAAGACCGGCCGCTCTTTTTACAGTTAATTATACGATACGGAACTTGTCGGCTTTAACACCTGAAAGCTCTTTGCGCCATGCGCTTACCGTTACGCCATGCCCGTCTTCCGTCGCGCATCATGCGCCTGGAAATGTCGGGGTACATGGAAGTCACCGCGGCGGTGGCTGCGGCCGCTCCAATCGCTATTCCCGCAATAAATGTCAAAGGTTTCATTGTTTTCTCACCCCCTTTATAAAAGGCTTATAAATGTATTGTGCTCCATGGAAGTGTAATGAATGAAAGGTAGTTTTTTGAATTTAAGTCATTAAAACGATATGTGGAGCGTTTAAACAATTATAGACATTATATTATTCGCATTGTATTGACAAGGTATATGCGCGGGCATAAGATAGCCTTAGTGGCAAAGTGCTGCGTTTCCTTGATTATATAGGAAATTGAAACAAAATTATTAACTTTACACGGAGGTATCCCAATGAATGCGTATATGCAGGAAGTGCTCAACAAAGTTAAGGCGCGCGACGCGCATGAGCCGGAATTCATCCAGACCGTCGAAGAGGTTTTCAAATCCCTTGAGGTCGTGGTAGATAAGCATCCCGAATATGAGAAGATGGGACTGCTTGAAAGAATGGTTGAGCCTGAAAGAGTTATAGAGTTCCGTGTCACCTGGGCGGATGACGCTGGCAAGGTAAATGTTAACCGTGGCTTCAGGGTGCAGTTCAACAGCGCAATCGGCCCATATAAGGGCGGACTCAGGTTCCATCCCTCCGTATATTTAGGAATCATGAAATTCCTGGCCTTTGAACAGACGTTTAAAAACAGCCTTACAGGCCTGCCCATTGGCGGCGGCAAGGGCGGTTCCGACTTTGATCCGCGCGGAAGAAGCGATGGCGAAATTATGCGCTTCTGCCAGGCGTTCATGACTGAACTCCAGCGCCACATTGGACCGGACATTGACGTACCGGCCGGCGACATCGGAGTGGGCGGCAGAGAGATAGGATATCTGTTTGGGCAGTATAAGCGCATCCGCGGCGCATACGAAAACGGTGTGCTCACGGGCAAGGGACTGACCTATGGCGGCAGCCTTATACGTCCGGAGGCAACCGGCTTTGGCGCAACATACTATGTAGCGGAAGTGTTTAAACATGAAGGCGAAGAATTCGCCGGCAAGACATTCGCCCTCTCAGGATTCGGAAACGTTGCCTGGGGCGCCGCAACCAAGATAACCGAGTTGGGTGGCAAGGTTCTCACGATTTCCGGACCGGACGGCTATGTATACGACCCCGATGGAATAAATACGCCGGAGAAGATCGGGTATATGCTTGAAATGCGCAATTCCGGCCGTGACCGTTGCCAGGACTATGCTGATAAGTTCGGCGTGGAATTCTTCGCGAAGCAGAAGCCGTGGGGCGTGAAGGTTGACGTAGCTATGCCATGCGCCACCCAGAATGAGATAAACATGGACGAAGCTAAGAAGATCGTAGCCAATGGCACCAAGTATTACATTGAGGTTGCCAACATGCCAACCACTAACGACGCGCTTGAGTACCTCATGGGCAATGGGCTAATAGTCGGACCGTCAAAGGCGGTTAATGCCGGCGGCGTGGCGGTTTCCGCCCTTGAGATGAGCCAGAACTCAATGCGCTATGCGTGGTCTGAGGAAGAGGTTGACAGCAAGCTCAAGTCTATAATGAAGAACATACACGACGAGTCGGCAAAGGCTGCCAGCGACTATGGCCTTGGCTACAATCTGGTATCGGGCGCCAACATAGCCGGCTTTATGAAAGTCGCAAAAGCTATGATTGAGCAGGGCCTTGTCTAATATTAATGAAATAGCTGATTTAGCTGCAAAAAGGCCTTCAGCTATTGACAGTGAGCCATAAAGAAGTATGATGCAAATACTGACTCCAGACAGGTAAACGAAAAAGCTCCATGTGATGAAGTAACGTCACATGGAGCTTTTGGCATGCTTGCCACCAATCACGGTCGGCGTTGTTCTTTTTCAGCGCCATCGGGTGAGGTTTCGGCGTTTTTTTGAAACCCTCATCAATAAGCATTTATGAGAGATCCCCCTATGGAGAAAAATCCTCAAAATCAGCAAATTTGTACAAG
The DNA here is from genome assembly GCA_048421225.1 of Christensenellales bacterium. Lineage (GTDB taxonomy): Bacteria > Bacillota > Clostridia > Christensenellales > CAG-138 > UMGS946. Next base: position 2,135 of record DBFNRV010000055.1, read on the forward strand.
TTTGCCCTGCTTGCTACTTTCAGCGTACTTAAAGATTTATTAGATTTCCAGTGCGTTTTGAAATTTCTGAAGAAAAGCACTGGAGGTTCTCGAAAAGACCTGATGCTTTTTCCATACTATATAAAATCCAGCCTCCAAAGCAGGATAAAGCGGCCTAAAGCAAAGATTATGCTCACCGGCTGTGTTCACGAGCTTAACCAGTGCAACCGCGTGACCAATCCCCTTTTTCACAAGATGAGATTCGTTATAAATCGTAAGTTGCGATGAGATTCAATTTAGATATAGCTGTTTTAAGCTAAGCTGACATTTCGCCGTTGGTTGTTGTTTGGCGCGACACAATTAAGCGCTTATCACACAGATCATCAGCGCGGATAGTTACTTTTTCCGCAAGCGGAGTATCTTTGCGCATTAAAACGCCCCAAGTATCTTTTATTGACAATCCCATGTAATCATATTTTGTGATGTCTGCAGGCTAAACTAAAAACTGAAATCTATCAGCCCCTTTGTCCTCCCTCAATTTCATGGCTGGCATTACCTCTGTAAATATGATAGCGAATGAATGGATACTCTCCCTGTAAATCTTAAACTGCCTGTGCTAAGAAAGTAATCGGTCTGTTTCGCCGCTGCAAATATGAATTTCGCTATTTATATTTTCAGTAGAAGATGTGAGTTCCTCTTCCAGTTTTCCATTAGATAAACCAATTCTTCGTCTTGATTACGGAGCAATATACCATCTTAGGTTAAAGTTATTTTTTTGCTTCCACGGATGAGCAGCTGCTTTCCTAATTCACTTTACAGATCTTTCAGTTACCTGGAAAGGGGCGGTTGACCCATGCTCTTTTCCCTTCCAATATACAATGATTCTGTTGTCAAAGATGTAGCGGAGTATGGACAGATATAGCGTTCCCTGTAGAGTAATGGCGTAGAAATAATCCGTAACCCATTTCTCGTTGAGCTTGTCGGAAATAACGTTGAACAGACTCGGATAGCACTGCGGCTAAAATTGCATCCGTACATACCGGCGCCGTAATCCGACCCCAGAGAATAATTCGTCCATGCTTAGGTATACTTTCTTGTGATTTACATGCATGCCATTCCGATCTAACCAAGATACATACGCGCCGGTATCCATATATTTTACCCGCCGCCTCCCGACATCTGCCAAACATCTCAGCCAACTTGATATCGCCATAGCCAGCTCCCCTTTACGGCATGTATAGTATCCGCTGCGTTAAAAGGATAGGAATGCGCGCATGGCATTGATCGCATATTTGCAGTGAAACCACAGCATATTTAAGTCCGGCTTTTGCTTCCTTCCAACAGCTTCAAGAAAAGACTTTAATAGCTCATTTTCCATCTCCAAAACCGTCTGCTTCACTTAGTGTATTCATCATCGCCTGCGAACGGTTTCGTCCATGGTCCGCCTCGCTTTGCCGGTATTGTTGCTAGCTTCCTTTGCTTTGTGTTATATTGTTCAATCAGCTTTTCGATTTGTTTGTATGTGTATTCAACTCCTTTGTTATCATACTATGCGTGTATCCCAACTCCAATCCCTTAAGCAATATTCCTTTCCAATAATGCTTCCCCATACAATTAGCCTCCTGCCGCTTTTATCACACGACAGGAGGCCTCATTTCTCAATGTCCACTATCCGAACAGTCCTTACCTCCAAAAGGCATCTGTAAATGAGCAGGTTGGTGTAAGACACTCACTTATACTGCTTGATATACCATAAGTGGCGTCGTACCCAAATACCGATAGGACGTTCCTCCATGGATAGTAAAGAAATATTGAAATTAAATATCCGTTTTCTTCATGGCGAGTTCCATCCATTCAAATGATGATTTCATTGCAGTTTTCTCCAAATCATTTTGGATTTTTCTGCATATATCGTACTGAATGCCTCTAACTTTCGTTATGAAACCTCATCATACGAGCACACCGCTTTTGTTGCAAAGTTAGCTATGCCTAGGATGAGGGTAGTTACCATAGAAGTCATGTGTCATACTCCTTACGTAAACCCGTTTATACTCTATGCGAATATTTATTTCCTATGATGCTTGCTAAACAGGGCAACCCCTGCACCAGTCAAGATTGTAACGATTCCTATTGCAGCCAGGCTTACCGCACCGGTGGTAGGAATGTCAGAGGGATCTTCCGGTTTCGGGGTGGGCGTTGCCGACGGCTCGGGGGTGGGCGTTACCGAAGGTTCAGGGGTGGGCGTTGCCGAAGGTTCAGGGGTGGGCGTTGCCGAAGGTTCGGGGGTAGGCGTTGCCGGTGGTTCGGGGGTAGGCGTTGCCGGTGGCGCCATAATGCCAGGAGATGCAATTTCCTCAAGTATAAGCACTTCTGTATCAAAATTATTGCGGTTGCCCTGGCCAAGCTCGCCTTCAAAGTTCCAACCGTACCCATAAAGCTCGTTACCATTCTTTACAAGCAAGTTATAGTCGGCGCCAGAAGCAATATAGTCCACACCACTGATAAAGTATGTCGGCTCTACCAGGTTCAAGAGTTCCGTATTTCCGGGCAGACACTGCCTGCGGTTGTTTGCACCCCATACATAAAGATCACCGTTGTTTTTAATTGCAATGGTATGCACGTTGCCGCACTGTACCTGCTTAACATCCGATAGCACAACCGTTGGGGTGAGGACGGGGTTATATTGAGTTTCCATACCGACTTGGTATGATGAATTCTGCCCAAACATATAGAGGTCTCCAGCCGTGGTAAGGACGGCGCTGTGTGCGTTTCCACAGCTCATGGAAGCAACCTCGATACCTTCCATAATCTGTACGGGAGCATTTGAAATCTGTGTGTCTCCCGTGCCAAGTTGGCCATATGTGTTATATCCCCATGTCCATAGGGTTCCATCCGCCTTCAATGCGATATTGTGGTAGGTGCCCGCGGCAACGGAGACAACATTTTCCATAATCTGTGTAGGCGTATTGAGAGTATACCATTCGCCTGTGCCAAGCTGGCCATAGTCGTTTTTACCCCATGACCAAAGCGTCCCATCTTCTTTTATGGCAAGTGTGTGTTGAAAACCGCTGCTGACAGCGGCAACATCTTCCATAACAAAAATGGGAATCGACTTGTTTGCGTAATCTCCGACACCAAGCTGGCCGCTGCTGTTTTGTCCCCAGCCATAAAGTTCACCGTTCTCGGTGATCGCCATGCTGTGAAATCCTCCAAGGCTTACCATGGCCATGCCGCTTTCAAATACGCATTCGGGGGAAAACGCATTATAGCTCATGTCCTCGTTGCCAACGCCAAGTTGTAAAGAGCCGTTGTTTCCCCAAATCCAAAGGGAACCGTCCGGTTTTACTGCAGCCGCATGATATGCGCCGCCGCTAACGGTTTTAGCAAGATCAACACCGGCATATTCCGATGCGCAAGTCTTGCCCGCAAATACGCCGAAAATGCTGCAGAAACAAATTGCAAGCATCAGCATACTTGATAGCACTTTTTTCATGTTTTCGCTCCTCCTAACGGATAGTTTTTAGGTCGGTCATATCGACCAACGCTTTCGACGAATATTGAAAGTATTGATTTCTATATACATCGTATGTTATTATACATCTGTCGAGTCTTGACTGTCAACGAAGAATTCGATATATATTATTATAACTAATAACGACTATGGAGGTATACAATGCAAACCGAGAATATAAACCCAATAATGGAAGCGCTCACCTATTACAAATATAGGGCATGCGGTAAAGGCATATATGAGAGCCTAAACAGGTATCTGGATATTTCTGAAGAGCTTAAAAATGAATTGAGACAAAGATTTAATCCCATAAAACAGCTTGAAGATATACTTAACGAGCAGCTTAATATACCTCAAAGCGTCATAAAGCAATATTTCAAGCCAATAGACGAGGCAATGGGGGTTCATGGCTTTTCGCTTGCGGATATCATCTATATGATACCCTCTCACGGTGTCTATATTGACTTAGATACTGCCGAAAAAGAGATACTCTCCTATACCACCGATGAAAAGAGGGAGCTAATAACAGCCTCTCTTATACGGAATAATAAGCTTTATAGCGAACCTGATTTAAGCTGTGATAATTTCCTAAGGGTTATTGAAAAGCAGCATATGAGCGATGAGGAAAAGTGGAGGCTGATACTGCTCTATAATAATTTTGATTCCATTGCGGCGGAGGTTTCGTATATGCTTCGGATTGCGGTTGAGATAATCCAAAATAATAGTTCGGTTTACGAAAATATAATCGATGAATTCAACGCCTGCTATGGCAAAATAGAAGGAAACCTGGGCGCTTATTTTTCATCTCAATATGATGCCAATATACCAATATATGATGATGGATTTTTGTTTCCATGGCTTTTCGGGTATGGCGATATTCAAAGCGCTTACTCTGACAAAACAAATGAGACTTCTTTTACATTTCTGGGAGTACTCGTTGATTTTATCACTAAAAGGGTTAGGAAAAGGCTTATGCCTAACGATTGCGATAGCCTGCTCAAAGTACTGAGCGACCCTAATCGGGCCAATATATTGAAATACCTTTGTGACAAAAAAGCATACGGCCTTGAGCTTGCCGAATACCTTAAGCTGTCCCCCAATACTGTTTCGCATCACATAAGCAAGCTGCTGACGAACGGCTTAATAACATCGGAGGCGGAAGGCAGCCGTATATATTACCAGTCAAATAAGGA
>DBFNRV010000056.1:0-48538 GCA_048421225.1 Christensenellales bacterium
CAAGCTGATGTGCCAAGCGCCCAATATAATGGTTTAACTGCAAATGAAAATGTCAAATGCTTGCAAAGAAAAAGCCCACGTCAGACCAATTACTCCCTTTATTATATTAAAATAAGTGCAGATGTCAGAGTTAATTACTCTCTAACAACTACACTTTTATGGCACTAAAAAGCCCCTTTGAAAGCGGCTTTTAGAGATTATATATTCACGTGCCCCATTTATATCAGCTGATAAAACAACCCTGCGTTTGTGCTGTACCAAATCAGCGAGCCATGGCCGCGCTTTTGAAAGCGGCACTGCAAATCCCATTCCGGATACTGCTTTACAAACTGAATCCTGTCGCTGTTGACAAGGGCCAAAAATGATATATAGTTATCCTTTCGCATCGGGTGGCCGCTTGTAACGTACCAATCGTCCTCCACGGACTCAACGGTTAACCTCTGATCCTGAACCGCTTTTTTGGGTTCAAGCGGCTCGAGCATCCTGCCGCAGCATGATATCTGCGCGTTGCCTGTACATATGCTTACATTTGCGCATATTGGACAGACATAAAACTTTGATTTCTTCATATTTCCTCCTTCAAAGCTGTTTTCATCAAGCCCTCCCTTCAACATATCCTTTATGTTGACCCCAAGGATATCTGAAAGACCCGTGATCAGCGAAACGTCGGGAAGCCCCAAACCGCGCTCCCACTTTGATATGGTCTTATCGCTTAACCCCAGCATGCCTGCCAGCTGCTTTTGCGTCAAATGCTTTTCATTCCTCAGGGTTCGGATTAGCATTCCGATCCTTGCGTAATCCATCGTCGTCACCTCCTTATATCATTCTAGCAGAGAACGCATACAAAACAATAAACGCTCCGTAGAGTCCTTTAATTATATACAGATATTGTGTGATTAATCTTGCCGCTTGTCATTAACGGAATTTTAGCTGTTTTGCTCCCCCTATAACAATACGCTAGCATTATATTGAAAACAGCTCGGCTCTCTAGCCGTATATCCTTTGTTCATGTTGATTTTATCGTCGGAATCGCCCTCATTTATATTATGACGTAGCTATTATAGCCGCATTTTTAGATAAATATTTAAGTGAACTAATGTATAACATATATTTGTTGGTGAATAGGCCCTTAAACATTATAGGTCCCAAAATTATGTCTAAGTTGACACCAATTATGAACGCAAATATTGCGGCATATCAGCAATAGCCGGCAATTAATCCCCAGTTTTATAGGGCCGCTTATAATAGGCCCTATCCTTTCGGTTTAAGTTTGCAGGGTTTCATGCTTTTTTAAACAGGGTGTATGATTACACAATTATGAGCTTTAGCGCCATCGGCCCCACCATGATTGCATAGCCTAGTGCGGTATCGCAGTTTTTGATAAATATTAAGGTGCTTAATTTCTCAAGAACTTTTGCTTCCAAAGAACTGCAAAAAAGGAACAGAATCAAAGTAAGAGTGCGCCTGCAAAGGCGGGCCCCGAGTCAGGTTTTACTATAACGACAATTCTATCTCATCAATTCCGTTTGGAACGTGCTTTCTGTTTCCTGTCGATGAAAAACCATTTTTTTGATAGAGTGCCAATACTGCGGTGTTATTCTCCAAAATCCACAGCGTCGGTTTCCCTGAACACTGATTTATCGCAAATTGCAGCAATTGCGTGCCATAGCCTTTATGCTGCTGTTCTGGTAAAACATACAGGTCTTCAATCAGACAATCCCTTATGGAAACGATTCCGACCGGGATGTCCTGAACCAACATATATACGTTACTTCCTTCCGCGATTTTCCCGCGAAGGTATTCTGTCTGACGCTGGGCCGTGTGCCGCGCTATAAACTCAGGGCTGCAAAACGCTTTGTGCGATTCTTTCCACGATGCAGCGTGAATCGCTCCGGCAATGGAAATATTTCTATCGTCTATCTGAATAACCATTTTTCCGTTTACCCTCTAATGAATTTTCAAACCTATTATAATGCTTTATTGAGCTTGACTCCAGTGGTTAAAGCAAACATACAAAGAAAAAGCCGTAGGCCGCCCGGGTTCGTTTTACACATGTTCGTGTTCCGGTACCGCGCCTCACTTGAAGTGGATTTCGAATGCCATTACCGCATCCTTGAAAGCATAAAAGAAGCCTCTCTTGTCTTGGTAGACAAAAGAGGTTTCTTTCATTAAAATAGACGCCTGCTTTGATGCCAAAGGGACATAGCGCCGACTTTTCGTTAAATGGTTTATGAATAATTAAAGTGTGAACATGACCAGCTCACCGATACTTGATATTACTTATTTTTCAGCTCAACGGGTATCCAAACTTCGTAATACCGCTTTTTCTGGCGTAGGCTGCGATCCGTCCACAGATGCGGCACCTCGATTGCAAGGGGGCACTTCTGCCTATACGCAGATGCCGGAATCCAGGAGTCGGATATCAGTTCAAACAATTTGGGAAATTCCTCCCAAGCGAGTCCGACGCATTCCGTTTTGAAAGCCGCATATGTACCGGCAGGAATTATTCGCATCTTAAATGCGGTGTCCTTAACATCTGCCCTTTCACGGGCGATCATATACTTGCCGTCCTGCCATACGCCATACCAAACGCCATCGTAGGATGTACTTCCCAAATGATCCCAGCTACCTTCGCAGAGCTGAGCCGGAACGTCATCGCAATCATCCGCCCACATTGAATGGCGAAGTTCTTCGGGGGTTTTATATCCCTGTCCTTCGTACTGCTTTGATGCTCCGTAAACCTTGATGTCAGGCAGCTCGATAGTTCTAAAATCCATTTCTTTTTCTCCTTTGATCATGATGTGAAGGGAAGCAGGTGGATATACTTTGATTGAACCTCCGTTTTTTCGATAGGCGGACGGTGTAATACCGTGTTGCTTCGCAAATGCTCTTGAGAAGGCTGCAGCACTGTCGTATCCATATTTTATGGCGATGTCGATGATATAATCATTGCTGTGCTGTAAATTCTGCGCTGCGAGAGTTAAGCGTCTGCGCCGTACATATTCAGTCAGCGTCATGCCAGTCATATAACTAAAGAACCGAATAAAACTGTCTGCTGTTACGCGGGCCAATCGGGCAGCTTCACCGATATCGAACCCTGTGCACAAATTCGTCTCAATAATGGCAAAGGCCGATAACAGGAAGCCCATAATACATAAAACTGGACACCCACTCTGATACCCACTGTATCAAAATTGACGTCCAGTATGGTCCGAGTGGAATTATAGGACCTGGAGAAGCCCAGTCATATCCATGGTTTGTAGGCAATCGGCAAGCTATATTTGCTCACATGTGTCGCTTATCTATCATATGATGACAGGGAGGCAGACGCAGGCTGTTTCTTAAATTTTGGAGAAAGAAGAGTATTATATGGACTATATGCAATCAGGTAACTGTGAGTGCCGGCCAGACCGGCCCATGGAGCAGACCCATGTTCATGAGGTGCTGGGCAGCGTTCAAATTGCTGAAGCCAAAACAGACCCTCACAATCATAGGTTTGCAGTTGTATCCGGCGAGGTAATTCCTATCGGAATGGGCGACCATGTCCATCAAGTGAAATTTAGAACGGATTTTTATGAGGATCATTTCCACGAATTCTGTGGCAGGACGCGGGGAGCCATCCCAGTCGGAGATGGTCGACATGTCCATTTTTTGGATTCCATCACTGAGCAAAGTGAAGGTCACAGGCATAAATTCAGGGTTTCCACTTTGATTAATGATCCTATTGGGGAGTAAGTTCCAAATATCATAAAAGCTTTATCAGCATAAAAAGAATCAGATAGCCAATCATTTTGTGTTTGTAGAGCAGTTTACAAAGCCGCTTTTAGAAAACTGTCAAGGCCGTCGACAAAAGCCGACGGCCTTGACCAAGTGGTGCGGTCGATGGGACTTGAACCCATACGGTCTCCCATACGCCCCTCAAACGTACGCGTCTGCCTGTTCCGCCACGACCGCAGATCAATTTGCCTGCGAAACATATTATAATGTCTGACCGATTCATTGTCAATATTAATTTTAGATATTACAAATATTTGTGAAACCACTTGCGAACCCGCTCCACTTGCTGCTATGCTGTTCTTGAATTTTGCATAAAGTAGAATCTACGCGGGAGGAAACGCTATGATTAAGCACATTGTATGCTATAAGCTTAAAGACGGCAGCAGGCCGGCTGCCGAAAAGGTGCGTCGGGTCCTTATGTCCATGGATGGGAGGGTTCCGATGATACGCGGCATTAACGTTGGCATCGACCTTATCCATTCTGAACGTTCATATGATTTAGTGCTAGAAGTGATTTTAGACAATCTCGAGGCGCTTGAAGCATACCAGGAAAATCCCTATCACAAGAACACTGTCAAGCCGTTTATGCATAACGTGCGCGAAAGCAGCGTTTCAGTTGACTATATTATTTGATGTCAAGCCGCCCAGCTAACAGTGTAGCAACCTGTGCATAATATCCCCTAAAATGGGAATTATATCCTATGGGGTGATAATATGAACAACCGTATTCTTCTAAAACGATATTATAAGAACAGGCTGTATAAAAACCGAACGGTTTTTGCACGCGCTCTGGATTTTATAGTACTCAGGCTAATTATATTCGCAGCCTTGTACCTGTGGTTCAAATCGAACAATACGCCCAGCGGTCTGTCCGTAACGCTGTCAGTTATCGTTACGCTCATGTGCTCTGTGGCCATTGAGCTGATAAAGAGCATGCGTCTTGACAGATTTATAAAAAAGGAGCGCATCCGGCTTAAGCGCGAGCACGCCCTTCAGACGCTTCTAGTATTGGACAGGAGCGAATTTGCCCGCATGGCCAGGTTTTGCTTTGAACGCGCAGAGGACGAGGGCTTGCTCTTTGCTGTGCAAAAGGCCGCCCCTCTTGACCCCGACGACGTACTTCGCGCGTATAGAATGGCAAAGCAAAAGCAGGTTGACACTATACACGTTTTCTCCGCTACAAGCGCAAGCGATAGTGCGGTAAAGATGGCAGGACGGTTTAACGATATTGATGTTAACCTGCACGGACCCGACGACATTTTGGAGTATGCTGACGAACTTGGCCTGTATGTTGATGAGGAAACGCTTGAAGCGGCCCTGATAGATGGCATGATTGAAGAAAAGCGAAACAGAAGAAAGAAAAAAATGGTGGTATTTACCTCGGCAAGGGCAAGGAATTACCTTTTGATAGCTCTAGGGCTTATAGCATTGTCCTTTACCACCCGCTTTGCTCTGTATTACAGGCTTATGGCCGGCATATGCATAACCTTCGCCGGACTGTCATGGTGGACGGATCACGCTTTGGTCTCAAAAGGCGACGAAAACGCCTCCGCAGGTTAAATCCTTATAGAAATAATAAAAAGGGCCGGCGTAGTTGTATACATCCGCGGCCCCTTTTTTATTTTAGCTGGGCTAGTCAAGCTCGATATGCTTTCCTTCCCTTGACCGCCTGTATATTACAAATTTGCGTCCGATGCACTGCACCGGCTCAGCGCGCAGCCTCTCAGCGAGTACTTCGCACAGCTCCCTCACGTCCTCAGAACAGGTTTCGAGTACGGATATCTTAATTAGCTCCCGCGCTTCCAATACGTTGTCCAATTCATCCGTTATAACGGGGGTAAGCCCTCCCTTTCCTATTTGAAATACGGGCTGCATCCCATTCGACATAGCGCGGAGACGCGCTCTTTCCTTACTTGTAATCTTCATATCGTCATACCCCCTATTCTACAAAATCAAATTCCCATTCGCCCATTCGCACAGTGCTGTTTTCTCTAGCCCCTGCCTCCCTCAGGGCGTTGATTATACCCTCGCGTATGAGGTACTGCTGAAAACGCCTCATGGATTCCTCATCGTCGGCATTCGTGGTATCAAGTATATATTCCACTGTGCCGCCCTCTACAACATAGACATCCCCGTCCCTGCTGATTTCAAAACCCTTTTCATACCGGTCTGCGGCGGTTATCTCTTCCTCTTCAAACTCGTAAGTTTTTGGAAGCTTATCAAGCGTTTTTACAATCTCGTCCAATAAGGGTTCAAAGCCCTGCGCCGTGGCGGCGGATACGGGAAAAATCTTGACATTTCTGTCCTTAAGCTCTTCTCTAAAAAGCTCTAGGTAAACGTCAGCGCCAGTTATATCCATCTTATTTGCCGCCACAATCTGCACAAGCTCATACAGGCGATCGCTGTACCGCTTTAATTCGTCATTTATTCTGTAATAGTCCTCTATCGGGTCCCTTTCCTCTGAACCGGAAATATCAAGGACATGCACAAGCATTCTGGTTCTCTCTATATGCCTTAAAAAATCGTGGCCCAATCCCGCGCCTTCCGCCGCGCCTTCAATAAGACCCGGTATATCCGCAAGTACGAACGTGCGGTCATAGCGCTTAACTACGCCAAGATTTGGCGTTAAAGTTGTAAAATGATAGTTCGCGATTTTGGGCCTTGCGCTTGTAAGCACCGATAATATGGTTGACTTTCCCACGTTTGGAAGCCCTATGAGTCCTACGTCGGCAATCGTCTTGAGCTCAAGCTCAATCTCCCTGTCAAGCGTTTTTATGCCTGGCTGCGCAAACCTCGGAGCCTGCCTGGTAGGTGTTGCAAACCTGGCGTTGCCCTTGCCTCCCCTTCCCCCTTTAAGTACTTCGCGCCTTCTATTTGGTCTGTTCATGTCGGCGATGATCTTTCCGCTCTCAACATCGCGCACGAGCGTGCCTACAGGCACCTTTATGATCAGATCTTCGCCGTTTTTTCCGCGCTGAAGCTGAGACCTGCCGTTTTCCCCCTTCTGTGCGCGGTAATGGCGCATAAATTTAAAATCAAGCAGGGTATTCATTCCCTCGTCGGCTTCAAATATTACGCTCCCTCCGCTGCCGCCGTCGCCGCCGTCCGGCCCTCCGCGCTGCACATACTTTTCGCGGTGGAACGAGGCGCATCCGTCGCCGCCGTCACCGGACTTTATTATAATTTTGGCTTTATCTACAAATTGCATCTTTACAGGGCGCTCGGCTCGCCGGCCGCTTCCGCCCGTACCTCCGTTCTTTCCGCATAGTGCCTGCAAACGCTTTTAAGCGTGCATTCGTCGCATTTTGGCTTTTTTGACGAGCATACGCGCCTTCCGTGAAATATAAGCCAATGGTGCGCTATCGACCACTTATCCTCCGGTATGTTTTCCATAAGCTGCTTCTCTATTTTCAGCACATCGGTTGAGTCGGCAAGCCCCAGCCTGTTGCTGACCCTTGCCACATGCGTATCAACAGCTATGGCCGGCTTTTTAAAGGCGTTTGACAGCACCACGTTGGCGGTCTTCCTGCCCACTCCGGGGAGGGACACAAGTTCATCCATTGTTTGGGGAACCTCGCCGCCATAGCTTGAAACCAGTATATTGCAGGTTGCAAGTATATTCTTCCCCTTTGTGTTGAAAAATCCGCATGGCCTTATATATTGGCTCAACTCATCCTGCGACAGCCTAGCCATGCTTTCCGCGTCGGGATAGTCCCTAAACAGCGCCTCGGTACACCTGTTGACCTGCTTGTCCGTACACTGGGCGCTTAAAATAGTTGCAATAAGCAATTCAAAAGGGTTTTTGAATTTTAGTTCCGGCGCCGCGTCAGGGTGAGCCTCACCAAGCAGCCGTAAAACCTCGTTGCAATGTTGCGTATCGTAATGCATATTATCCTCCAATGCTTTTCCCATTTGATTATATACGCTTCCTGTCAAATTCACAAGCATTCTAATTAAGACAAGAAACACGCCCGGCGCGCTTGCCGGGCATGTCGTTTTCTGGAGGATATTACTATAAATAATGTATGCTATTTTCCGCGCTTCATCCCGTTCATCATCTGCATCAGCATCATTGGGTCAAACCCTCCTCCGTTTCCCGCTCCCATCCCCTTTTGCCCTAGCATTGAGCTTAGAAGTGACATAGGGTTGCCCTGGCTTTGCCCCATCATAGGAGTGCTTGGAATATTGGGCGTTCCCGTCCCTGCCGATGGCTTTGCCGCCTCGGGTTCAGCCCTTGGACTGGGAGGATTGAGCCGCACCCCCATTGACTCGGCTATTTTCATCCTCTCCGCTGGCGCTACAAAGGGCTCCATTGAGTTTAGGAACCGTTTCAGCTGCTCCACGCCCTGTTCTGAACGTATCCTTCTGGCCATCAAAAGTGCGGGCGAAGCTTCTTCGATGATATCCGGTTTGACTGGCATAGGCTTTGAAGCCGGTACGCTGTTAGGTGCCATCCTCTGCATTGTAGTCTCCTGTCCGTGCTGAGCACGATGTAATGTTATGCTTTATTATATGCGGTATTTTTTGATAAGTTCGCACAGCACGGAGATCTGCGCGCATATTATTGTCAAAGAGGTGATTTTATGAAACGCAGTCTTAGGAACATGGGTAATAATAATGATCCCGTTACACAGCAGCATGATACTGGCAATCAGGACATTCAGGGCATTACCGACGTAATCAACCGCTATTCGGACAACTCGCCAGACGAGTTGATCGGAGAATTGATGAACGCAAAGCAGTCTGGGCAAATCAACGACGCCGATATGCAGAACTTTCTGAATACGGTTGCTCCCATGCTGTCCAGTCAGCAGCTTGCAAAGCTCAATGAGGTAATAAAGCAGCTGTATCAGGGACAATAGTTGCGTTATTAGTCAAAGAATCCGGAATATAGCCGGCGCTTCCAGCATAAGCATATTCCAAAAGGGACGGGGAGCGTATGATATATGAGAGGCACAAAATCCTCCAATGAAACCGGCGGCAGCATAATACCTCAGCTGATAAAGGCTGGTCTTATAGCCTCTGTACTCAGCATAGCGCTGATAGTACTTTTTGCGGTAGCGCTGCAGCAATCGTGGCTGGGCGACGGCAGCATAGCGGTGGTAACATCGGTTATAAAGGTCCTTGGCGCCGCGCTTGCTTCGTTCGTAATAACAAGAAAGTGTAAAAGCCGCGCATGGGTATACGGGGCGCTCGCGGGCATTGTCTATGCCCTGATGGCCTTCGCAATCTTTTCAGCGCTATCGGGTACGTTTTCCATCACTCTAGCGCTGCTGTGCGATATGGCCATAGGCGCTTTGGCGGGAATGCTTACGGCCATGATAATAAAAGCATTGGGTGGATAAGCCTGTTGCGCGTTACATTTACCCGGCTTTTTAACGTGTGAAAATTTAAAGGAGCCGAGTTGCATCCCAGCTCCTTTTTGCATCTTTCATTCTTCGTCTTCCTCTTCGGGAAGCACCGCGTTATGATAGACCTCCTGAACGTCTTCATTGTCTTCAAGCCTTTCAAGCAGGCGCTCCACCTTCTGCACCATTTCAGGGTCTGAGGATATGTCAACCGTGTTTTGGGGTATCATGCTCAGCTCAGCCGAAAGGAATCCATATCCGGCGGATTCGAGGGCCTCTCTCACCGCTGAGAAGTCTGACACGGAAGTATATACCTCGTATACGTCGTCCTGGGGTATAAAGTCCTCTGCTCCTGCTTCAATCGCGGCCATCATAAGCTCGTCTTCATCTATTGACGCGCTTCTTTCAATTATCATTACTCCACGCTTATCAAACATCCAGCCTACGCACCCCGACGAGCCCATGGAGCCGCCGTTTTTATCAAATATATGGCGCACGTCCGCGGCCGCGCGGTTCCTGTTGTCCGTGACCACCTCTACGATTACAGCTGTCCCTCCAGGGCCGTAACCCTCGTAGGTTATCTCCTCGTAATTCACGTTGCCAAGCTCGCCCGCCGCCTTTTTAATCGAACGGGAAATATTGTCGTTTGGCATATTGCTTGCTTTTGCCTTTGCAATTACATCCCTAAGCTTGGAGTTGTTTGACGGGTCTGAACCGCCTTCTTTGACCGCAATGGCAATTTCACGGCCAATCTTTGTAAAGATTTTGCCGCGCTGAGCGTCGGTCTTCTCCTTTTTATTTTTAATATTAGCCCACTTGGAATGACCCGACATTATGCTACCTCCTAATTATATATCTATAAAGCGCCTTGACGCCCAATAATTATATACCACATTATTAATTTACACAACAATAAGTTAAGCGGCAAGTCATTAAGCCGCGAGAACCGGCCCGCCCGCATGTATTGCCCATTTATGGCTCGCCGGCCGGCAGCGTAGCCAACTCCTCAAGCTTTGCCCTTACCGATTGAAGATCCTCCCATGACTCCCTCTTTTTTGCCGGGTCCCTGAGAAGCGCCGCCGGATGATAGGTTGGGATTATGTATACGCCCTTGCTTTGCTTCCATACGCCGCGGTCGCGGGTGATCTTTATCTGTGGGTCATATATGTATTTCGACGCTACCGCGCCCAGGCACACTATAATCTTGGGGTTTACAAGCGCAACCTGGGCCCTCAAGTATGGCAAACAGGCCGCCGCCTCGTCATCGTTCGGATTCCGGTTGTTCGGGGGACGGCACTTGACAATATTCGCAATGTACGCGTTGTCCCTGCTAAGGCCAATAGCATCAAGCATTTTGTCAAGCAGCTTTCCAGCGGCGCCAACAAACGGAAGCCCCTGCAGGTCCTCGTCGCGCCCTGGCCCTTCACCGATGAACATTACCGGAGCGCGGGGGTTTCCGTCGCCTATTACCACGTTGTTTCGTCCTTCGTGCAATCCGCACTTCTTACAATCCTTCAGACTCGAATATAAATCAGACCAAGCATACCTCATGTGTAACACCGCCATATAAAAGTGTAATTAAATTTAACGATAATACATGATATCATACGCAGCCTTGGATTTAAAGCTGTTGATCAAGCTATCATCAAACGTTTTTGCTTAATCCGAATTGACTTCGCGCTCTATTAGCTACATAATATAAGTGAAAGGAACTTTTATGTACTCTACACTTTTATATAACAACAATAGGATCCGCTGAAAGCTATGGTCCACACTTTCGGCCTGGTAAAACCAGGTCTGCTTTATCTGCAAATCAGTTAATATATAAGGAGTGTTAGACGTGAAAATTGAAAATAATGTACTCACGGAAGGTTTAAAAAATGTTCTATTCATAAGCGGCGGCGCGTATGGCGGAAAGACGACGACGGCTAAAAAGCTTCAGCAAAAGTATGGATTTGTCCGTTACCGCGAGGGCAACATGTGGGACGGGCACATGACATATGCGCAGCCCTCCTCCCAGCCCGCAATGTGCCACGACAGAAGCCTAGACTGGAATGGTTTTTATAACCAGCCTGCGGACAGACATCACCAATGGCTGGACGCCACCGTAAGGGAGGAGGCCGAGATGGCAATTATAGACCTCATAAAACTTTCCCATTCGCGGCGGGTCGTAGCCGATGTGCTGATTCCCCCCGATATGCTTAAGGAAATAGCCGGCTACCGCCAGGTTGCGCTCCTGTTTGCTCCCGTTGAAATGAAGCGGGCACATTACTTTGACAGGGAGGACAAAAGGCCTATGTTGAACCACATAATGTCCATGCCCAATCCGGAACAAACGCTGGAAAACGTGCTTGACGCCCTGACGTATGAAGGCGAAAAGGAGCTACGGTCGTTTTACAACAGCGGCTTTAAGTGCATAATGAGATCCCCCGACAGGCCGGTCGATGAAACGTTCAATGAAATCGAGCGGCATTTCGGGCTATTGAGCTAATATTCGCCAACATGGGGAGCCTGGCTTAACAGGCTCCCCATTGATATACCCTGTAAAATTAGAACACTTGGATTATACGTAAATCCTCAGCATCGAATTCATCTCGTAATGGGTAGGCTTATAGTTGCGCTTGACATACCTCGCCTTTTCATCGCTGTTTTTGAGCGGCCCGTCGTTAAGCCAGTCTACGAACGCGTCGCCCTCGAAGTCAAGAATTCTGCTCCCTTCCTCGTCAATAATCCAGTAACCATGGTCGTTCTCCGGATTGTATATCCATTTTACAAATTCATCGTTATAATATGAGTAGTTATCCACTATTAAATCGGGGCACTCTATAATATCCGTGGTATTGTCAGAGAACAGCAAAAACCGTTTCATTAATATCCCTCCAAAGTTTTTTAATTATAAACACAGGCTAAAAGTTTATCTTCGGCATATTCTTCACCTCAGATGGCAATGGATAATAATCGCGTTTGACAATCCGCGCCTTATCCTTACCGCCTTTAAGCGGAACCGCGTTGAGCCAGTCAACAAATGTGTCCGCGTTAAAGGAAATCCCTAGCTCGGCCTCTTCGTCAGAAATATGATAACCGCTAGCTTTCCTGCGGCACTCTACCCTCCATGCATCGAATTCCCTCTGGTAATGCGCAAGGTTTTCCGCAATAGACTCGGGGCACTCGACTATATCGGCATCATAGCCCCAATAAAGCATAATCCTCGTCATGGGCGTTCCCTCCTTTCCTTTTCGTTTATGTCTTTAATCATAGTAACTATGTTTAAGTAGGAATTGCCGCTATACATGCTAATCCCCTCCTGATTAAAAACGAGAATCTGTGATGAAGTATATGAAGTATCTGTGGGTTTATATTCTATCCTGCGGTCACTCCCGCTGGCATATACGCCTTCGTACATGGCCGGATAGTCGGCAATGCTACTGAAGCGATTGTTATAACTGGCGTATATTTTGATATCAGGATGGTTCAAAACCCACTCCCTTAACTCCTCGCTATAGTATGGCGAACTTAAGCTAAGGCATACATAACCTATCCCATTAACGGCCATCCAGTCCAGCGCTTCTATTATGGCTGACGAGCTTATCATACCGTCCTCATCTGCCGCGCAGTAGTAGTATAGCTTTTTATAATAGCATAAATCGCCAAGAAAGTTAAGCATATCGTCGCCATGCGTAGTCGCGCCGGCTCTGTTGGCGGCATTTCCAGCCAACACTACCTCGTCGCCATAGGTACCATTGAGCCAAGTATCTATAACTCCAATCTCACCATGTATCTCTGTCCTATCAGTTATGATAACGTAACTCCGCGTTATCGCAACAGAAAGTATTCCTACTAATAGAATTATGCCAGTACCTATAGCAATAACAAGCTTATACGATTTTTTGTTTCCAGACTGAATGCTCTTTTCCATAAAAACAATCAAACATCGTAGTAGGGCAATCCATACCATGCATGAGCGCCGTTCCTGTTTGCCGTATGATAATGATTAAAAGTAAAATGTTTTGGCTTACGGTGTGCTTCATCATGCGTATAACCTAGGCCTGTATTGCTTACTGCCGATCTTGCATTTGACTTGTAGAATGTATAAATGCTTTGACCAGAAGCTACTCTATTTGTAGCGGACGTTTTTGAAATGCTATGGTACAATGCCACAAATATTGTCTTACTGCCCAAATATGCCCTGTAGTATTTTGATATATACGAATTCTCCTTTATCTTTTCAATCACCCTGGGCACGGCGTAATATACGATTCCTCCGATGATGACTGTCAGAACCAATCCAAGTAAAATCTTCAGTAACAAAAGCAGACTTATGCCGCCTCCAATAACTATTGACGCTTGGCCTGTGTATACGTCCGGTACTATATCCTGATACGAAGTATATGTTTCTACTTTTGCCCCATTTTCATTCCATACTTCAACATTGACCTTTTCCTCATATAAATCGGATATTTCCAATACGTAATTTTCTTTGCGTTTATTATCATTATTATATGCGTAGGCGCTGCAGGTGCCGTCACTATTCAAGGTAAGCTTGCCATCGTAGCCTCCCTCAGCTTCTATGGTTATAGTTCCATTATCCGACATCTTTACTGAAAAATCAATTCCTTCATATGTTACTACTTCATTATAAATATAAGATTTATTGTCACCCGACAAATCCTCAATTATTTCGGTAGCATTAGTTGACGTTATAAATATTGATAATGCCAATACTAACGCTACAATTACAATTAGTCTTTTAGCTTTCATTTTTTTATCTCCTATTTCGATATATTACTATTTCAAGTCTATAAAATAGTGCGACTTATGTCAATATTATTTATTATTATTTGTAATGTAATTTGTCATTTTAAGCTTAATTTATCTTATGTAAAAAGGAGCCGGCTCCAAATCTGAGCGGCTCCCCCTGCCAGTTTCAATTAAATTGTTACATAACCAGGCTTCCGGCTGTGCGCGGGAAGGGAAGGACGTCCCTGATGTTTGTAATTCCGGTTACATACATCACCATGCGTTCAAAGCCAAGGCCGTAGCCCGCGTGTTCTACCCCGCCGTATTTACGCAGCTCCAGATACCAGTCATACGCCTCCTTATTGAGATTAAGCTCATCCATCCTATAGTTCAGGACGTCCAGCCGCTCCTCGCGCTGGCTCCCGCCTATCAGCTCCCCAATGCCAGGAACCAATAGGTCTACGGCGGCCACCGTCTTTCCATCGTCGTTTAGGCGCATGTAAAACGCCTTTATCTCCTTAGGGTAATTGGTGACAAACACCGGCCTCTTATATACCTGCTCGGTAAGATAGCGCTCATGCTCGGTCTGCAGGTCGCAACCATAGTAGACCGGATATGCAAATTCCACCTTGGATTCCTCAAGCAGCTTTACGGCGTCCGTATACGTTATTCTAGCGAATGAGGATTCTACGACGTTGTTCAGCCTGCTTACAAGCTCTTTATCAACAAAACTGTTGAAGAACTCGATCTCATCCGGACAGCGCTCCATAACCGTACTTATTATATATTTGATCATGTCTTCGGCCACGTCCATATCGCCGTTTAAGTCGCAAAACGCCATCTCCGGCTCAATCATCCAAAACTCAGCGGCATGGCGGGCGGTATTCGAGTTTTCAGCCCTAAACGTGGGTCCAAACGTATAAATGTCCCGGAACGCAAGCGCGAACGCCTCGCCGTATAGCTGGCCGCTCACGGTGAGGTTGGACTGGGTTGCGAAAAAATCCTTCGAATAATCGGGCTTGCCATCCTTGGTCAGGGGCGGCGTAACCGGATCCATCGTCGTTACCCTGAACATCTCCCCCGCACCTTCGCAATCGCTTGCCGTAAGTATCGGGGTGTGTACGTAAACGAAACCCCGCTCATCAAAAAACCTGTGAATCGCCTGCGCTACAACGCTGCGAACGCGGAACACCGCCTGAAAGGTATTGGTTCTCGGCCTAAGATGCTGTATTGTCCTAAGAAACTCAAGCGAGTGCCGCTTTTTTTGAAGCGGATACGAACTATCGCACTCCCCTATTACCTCTAGCACGGATGCGTGTATTTCAAAGGGCTGCTTTGCGTCCGGCGTAAGAACTAGCTCCCCCTTTGCCGATATAGCGCAGCCAGTATTGATATTTTTTAAAAGTTCCTGGGGGAACCTATCGCATTCATAAACAATCTGAACCGTACGGAATGATGTGCCGTCAGTAATTTCAATAAATCCAACGGATTTACTCTGGCGCTCTGTCTTTACCCAGCCCTCAACGGCAATGCTGCCCGCATATGCCTCGGGCCTGGCGTGTATTTCGCTTAATTTTGCCATTATCAATACCTCCGCAAACTAAGGATTCCCGACATTATATCACGCTATCCCACGCCAGGCAAGTTCTAAGAGCCCCAAACGCGCAATGATAAGCCAGGCGTGGCTTTTATAATTTTTTAACGATCTTTATATAATCATGCTGGACTTGACGCCCATGCCATTTTATAATTAACCGTTACCAGTAAACGCGGGAGGAATTATGAGAAACATCATTGAAGTAAGCGGGCTAAAAAAGAGCTATGGCAGCGTCAGGGCGGTAAATGGCATCGACTTTTCTGTGGATAGGGGAACATTGTTTGCCTTCCTCGGTCCAAACGGCGCCGGAAAGTCGACCCAATCGATATGGTTTGCACGCTGCTTGCCCCTGACTCAGGCACAGTTGTTGTTGACGGCTGCGTGCTTGGCAGGGACGACGCAGCCATCAGGGCTATAATCGGCGTTGTGTTTCAGGATCATGTCCTGGATCCGCTCCTTACCGTGCGGGAAAATCTGTTAACAAGAGCGCGCTTTTACGGCACAACCGGAGGCAAGGCCAAGGAGGCCGCGAATGCCGCCGCCGAGGCGGCGGGCGCGGCGGAATTCGCGGACCGGCGATATGGAAAGCTATCCGGAGGCCAGAAACGCCGCGCAGATATTGCCAGGGCGCTCGTCAACACGCCAAAGATCCTGTTCTTAGATGAACCTACCACCGGCCTCGATCCAAAAACCAAAGGAGACGTATGGCGCACAATAACGGAGTTGCAGCGTGAAACCGGCATGACCGTATTCCTTACAACTCATTATATGGAAGAAGCCGCAGCCGCCGATTATATTACTATAATCGATAACGGTGAAATCGCCGTCCACGGCGCCCCATATGAGCTTGAGGAACGCTACAGCACGGATACAATGCGTTTGAAGCCAAAGAACAGGAAAAATTTAATCTCATATCTTCAGTCCCACAGTATCGAATATAAGGAGAAAAATGGCATCCTTTCCTTGGCCATGGACGATTCATTGTCAGCTATTCCGCTGCTGAATTCCATCGCCGCCATGATAGAGGGTTTTGAAGTCGTCCATGGTACTATGGAGGACGTTTTCATTCGGGTAACCGGCAAGGAGGCTGAAGACTATGCTTAATCTTACGCAAAGAAACCTTAAGATGTTTTTCCGGCAGAAATCGGCCGTGTTCTTCTCCCTGCTCTCGGTCATCATTATCATTGCGCTTTACCTGCTGTATTTAGGCGACGTATGGCGGGAAAGCTTTGGCGATATCCCTGGAGTCGCCTTCCTGATGGACAGCTGGATAATGGCGGGGACGCTTGCGGTAACATCGATTACAACCACCATGGGCGCGTTTGGAACGATGATAAACGATATCGAAACCCGAGTAATAAAGGATTTTAAATCGGCGCCGCTGAAGCGTTATCAGATAGCTGGCGGATACCTGGTCTCGGCCTACGTTATAGGGCTTATAATGAGCCTGGCGACTTTGATACTTGCAGAGGTCTATATACTGATAGGCGGCGGCGAGCTCCTTCCCTTTGGAGCTATGATTAAGGTTCTTGGCGTGCTTCTTGTTTCCGTTATGGCGTCAAGCTCCATGACTTTTTTTCTGGTCAGCTTTTTTAACAACAGTAATACCTTTGGCACCGCAAGCACCGTTATCGGTACGATGATAGGCTTTCTTACCGGAGTTTATCTTCCAATAGGCACGCTTCCCTCAGCGATGCAATGGGTGATAAAGCTATTCCCTGTTTCCCATTCGGCCGCGCTCATTAAACAGATATTCCTTGAGGCGCCCATTCAGCAGAGTTTTGCCGGAGCGCCCGCCGCGGCGGTTTCCGACTTTAACGAGTTTATGGGGGTTACATTCAGCTTTGGCGGCTATACAATGACTCCTACCGTCCATCTAATCGTTCTTGTTGCGGTATCAGCGCTATTCTTTGCGCTTACAGTCCTCAATATTTCCCGCAAAAATACTGACGGCAATATACGGTAATCATGTGGCCTGGCCTTTGAGTAGGCGCGCGCAGTCCAAATGAAAAGAGCTTTGGCGCCAAGCGCCCTTGTCATATCCATCGGCCAGCTTCTAAGGACATACCTTCAGCTTTTTTGGAAAATAAGAGCGCGACTTTCGGCGGGCGGGGGCTTACGTATGTAAAAAATGCGGGTTATATTTCATACTGGAAGCTTCGGATGCGGTTATCACGCCGCTGTTGGACATCCGGATATCGCGCTCTATTGAAAAAATTTGATTTTAATGTCTTCAAAAAAGCGTTTAGGCGGCTTATATCAGTATTTTGGCTTTTAAGCCGAATGACAGGCAGACCCGAAGTTTCAATAACGAATTGACATTGCGGTTTCGTGGCGGGGAAAAACCCGCCGGAAAGGTAATATACGCCGTCAGGCTTCTCCCGTTTTTATATTTGCTGGAATTGCATCCGGTGAGCCGTCACTATTCCACGCATTGGGAGCTTTTATTATGTGATTCCTTTTGCCCGATGTACATCGCGTGCTCAGCATACCCCAAAAACTCGTCCCTCTCACACAGTTTCTGTGATACATCAAGCCATCTGTCAACGACTTCGCGCGGCTGCTTGAGAAGGTTATCTTCGCATGGGGACATTATTCCCTCCTGTCCGAACAAGTTAAGCTTTTTTAAGGGAAAGCGCTCCATAAAGGGCATTATTCCCTTCTAGTCTATAAAAAACGCCTTTGTAAACGCATCCCCGCCGTATGAATTTCCTTTAATGACGCTGTCAATAAACGGGCCCTCAGCCTCGCCCATTATCATCTCCGGCTTATACTTCATCGAATAAATCATGCCGGAAAAAATCAATATAAAGGAAACATACAGTTTGCCGCCGTCCTTTAAAAGCGCCAGCGCCGAGTTTATTGCCCTGATCCTGTCGCGCTCGTCCAGCAGGTGATACATCGGACCCATTATAAAGACATGGTCGAACAGACCGTTTACCAGCACGTTAGCCTCCCTCGCGTCGCCTGCTATTCCATCAAGCTTCACGTTCAATTCCTCCGCCTTTTTCAAAGCAAAGTTTACATTTGAGCTTGAAAGGTCAAAGAGCGTTACGTCGCAACCCCTGCCGGCATAGTAAAGCGAATACCTGCCCGGGCCGCCGCCTATGTCCAATATGCTGTCCCCAGGTTTTATATACCTGTTCATCATTCTCACCGTCAGTTCAAACTCAAACGGATGCTCTCCCAGACGGTTCCACTCCATTAGCACATCGCTGTCATAATAATCCCTGACTATATTTATATGGTCTTCCACTTTTATGCCTCCTTTGCCGGCATGCCTCAAGTTCAAACATGGTAATATAAATTGATAGGGCACTTCGACGTGCCCTACCATGAATTTTCACCATTTTTTGTCCGGTTATATGCCGGTAATTTGTTTTTGGAGGCACCACCCGGAATCGAACCGGGGATGGCGATTTTGCAGACCGCTGCCTTACCGCTTGGCTATGGTGCCATATCAATCCCCTTATATGCCCATGTAAAACTCAGGATGCCTCTTTAATATTTTTATTCCATATCCGCTTAAAAAATGGAGCGGGAGACGGGGCTCGAACCCGCCACCTCCGCCTTGGCAAGGCGGCGCTCTACCAAATGAGCTACTCCCGCAATGGTGCCTCAGAGTGGACTTGAACCACCGACACAGGGATTTTCAGTCCCTTGCTCTACCAACTGAGCTACCGAGGCGTTTATGGCGACCCGGAGGGGGCTCGAACCCCTGACCTCCAGCGTGACAGGCTGGCATTCTAACCATCTGAACTACCGGGCCGTTTTGCTAATCAAAAGCGGATGGTGGGAGCAACAGGGCTCGAACCTGTGACCCCTTGCTTGTAAGGCAAGTGCTCTCCCAGCTGAGCTATGCTCCCTCGCCATTCCGCGTCGACAGACGTTATTATAACTTATGCCTGTGCGCTTGTCAATGCGGTTTTTTTATTTTTTATGAAATTAATGTAAACTGCAAATAGCCCTTTTACTATGTAGCTTTAAGCCCTATTGCGATGCAATGCGCCTTTATATATTCCTTGCCCTCACTTCTCGGCAAATGCGAAATATGTTAAGATTAAGTTCAGTATGTAACACTATAGAAGAAACGTAAAACTACTCGCTTTGGAGGTGCCGATGGATATATTCGACGTGTTTATGCTTTTGGGAGGCTTGGTTCTTTTTCTCTATGGAATGAACGTTTTGGGAAGCGGCCTTGAAAAGCTGTCTGGCAGCAAGCTTGAACGGATACTTGAAAACCTGACAAACAACCCTCTAAAGGGGGTGCTCGTAGGCGCCGGCGTTACCGCTATCATACAGTCCTCGTCCGCCACTACGGTAATGGTGGTTGGATTCGTAAACTCTGGGATTATGAAGCTTAAGCAGGCCATCGGCATAATTATGGGCGCCAATATCGGCACCACGGTAACGGCATGGATTTTGAGCCTTACCGGCATACAGGGCGACAGCATATGGATTAACATGCTAAAGCCCACGTCCTTTGCCCCAATACTGGCCGTAATAGGAATGGCCGTGATTATGTTTTCCAAAAGCGGACGTAAGCGGGATCTGGGTTCAATACTTGTCGGCTTTTTTATGCTGATGTTCGGCATGTCGGCCATGAGCGACGCGGTGGCTCCACTTGCCAACAGCGAAGCGTTTACATCCATTCTGCTCCTGTTTACAAATCCTCTGTTCGGCGTTTTGGCGGGAACGGTTCTTACAGCTATCATACAGAGTTCGTCGGCGTCGGTTGGAATACTGCAGGCGCTCGCTACAACTGGAAGCATAACGTATGGAATGGCAATACCTATAATCATGGGACAGAATATAGGCACATGCGCCACCGCCCTCATATCCTGTATAGGCGCCAATAAGAATGCAAAGCGCGCGGCAATGGTCCATTTTTACTTCAACATTATCGGAACGGTTATCTTCTTAGCGTTATTTTATATTCTTGACGCTATAATAGGGTTTAGCTTTACGGCCACAAGCATTAACGCGGCTGAAATCGCTATGATACATACGGTATTTAACCTGACCTCCACAGCTATCATGCTCCCGTTTAGCAATCAGCTTGGAAAACTTGCCACGCTTACGATCCGCGAGGGAAGCAAGGAGGAAGTTCTGCTCGACGAAAGACTGCTCAACGTGCCTTCCTTCGCTATAGAGCAATGCAAAAACGTAACTGAGGAGATGGCGGTACTTGCCAGGAACACCCTGAATATGTCATTGGCTATGGTTGACAAGTACGACGCGAAAACGGTCAAGCATATTATTGAAAACGAGGATAAAATAGATAAATACGAGGATGTGCTTGGCACATACCTTGTAAAGCTGAGCGCGCGTGAGTTATCTGAGGAGGATAGCAACGAGGTGTCAAAGCTTCTGCATATAATTGGGGACTTCGAGCGGATAGGCGATCATTGCGTCAATATAGTCGAATCCGTCGAGGAGATGGCTAATAAAGGGATTGCCTTCTCAAGCGTAGCAAAGGGCGAACTCGGAGTTATGGGTTCCGCTATATCCGAAATTGTAGGTTTCGCAACCGATATCGTTGCCACGGAGGATCTGAAGCTGGCCTCAAAGGTCGAGCCCCTTGAGGAGGTAATCGACGGTCTTGAAACGGAACTGAAAATGCGGCATGTCAAGCGTCTTAAGGATGGGAACTGTACTATCGAGCTTGGCTTTATCTTCTCAGACCTGATTACCAACTATGAGAGGGTTGCCGACCATTGCTCCAATATCGCCGCATGCATAATACAGATCAGCGTCGCCTCCTTCGACATGCACGAATACTTAAGCATTGTAAAGTCCGAAACGCCCTTTGCCGAGCAGTACAATGTGTTCAAGGAGAAATATACCATCAATTAGGAGGAATTATATGAAAACCGAGTTTCAGGGAATAGCCGCTGAACTGTACGAACTGCTCCACAGCGGTAATACCGACTGTAAGGTCTATCCCCAGCTGATAAAGCGGCACTTCGGTACGGACGTGCTGGAGCTCGGATGCGGGTCTGGAAGGCTGGCGATCCCCCTTGCTCAAAACGGCTGCAGCGTAACCGGCATTGAATACGAGAAGGACATGATCAGCCTTCTTTTGAACAAAGATTATCCCAAGGACAGGTTGTCTGTGATACAGGGCGACGCGCGCAGCTTTGATATAGGAAAAAAGTTCGACGTTGTATTGCTTGCGTGCAATTTTCTGAATATGTTTATCGATCCGTCGGACGTTGTGGCGATCCTTACAAACTCAAAGCGTCACCTAAGGGCCGGAGGATCCATTATAATCGACAGTTCGGCTCCTGATTTGGCAAGCATGGCGGAGGAAAACGGAGCGACCTTCGTAAGTGAATTTAAAACTTCAAGGGGGACGACGCTGCGCGATACCTTTACTCCGCGCTACGATTTTATAAGCCAGCTTGAAACCGATGAGATATTGATACAGGAGTTCGACGAAGCCGATAACCTATTAAGGCAAGAAGCGATTGTAACCCGGCTCACTTACTACCTGCCAAGGGAGATAAGAATGCTTGCACGCGAAGCGGGATTGGCTGTATCGATGGAATGCGGACGCTTGACTTGCCCCTTATCAGAGGATCGCATAGGGGACAATAGCCCCGATATGATATTTGTTTTAAAGGCGTAATCGCTAACCAGCGCATCTTAGAATGCCTTTAATTATTCTTTTACTTGGAGCATGCACAGCTTCTCAATATTCCTTATAGCCTATACCTTGGAGCTCATAGACATCTTAAGCGGTATAACCAAAGCTTTCTTGCGCAGGGGCAAGGGACGACGGCTGTACCTGTATAAGTCTTTTTGCCGAATTTAGGAAATCGTATGTGTAAACAGGTCTTATTTTGTATTGTATTGCCGTTTTCTAAAAATTGAGGTAATATTAATCAATAATGAGTCTAATGCTTGGAGTTTGATTATGCAGGCTTATGGTAAATTTGCGTATGTCTACGACCAGCTTATGCGGGACGTTGGATACGATGGTTGGGCAAAATATTTATCGTATCTGCTGGGAGATGCAAAAACGGTTATAGAATGCGGCTGCGGAACCGGCGAGCTCACAATGCGCCTTGCAAAGATGGGCTTTATAATTACGGGACTAGACATATCTGAGGATATGCTGGGCGTTGCATCGGATAAGCTAAGGAAAAGAGGGCTTATGGTTCCTCTCATCCGCATGGATATGGCGGAGTTTTTAGTTCACAATCCGGCGGATGCGATATTATGCGCGTGCGATGGGGTAAACTACCTTACATCGGTTAATCGGGCTAAGGCTTTTTTCTCATCATCGTTTCGCGCGCTTAAGCCCGGAGGAACGTTGTTGTTCGATATATCCACCAGGTATAAACTTGAACGGATTATAGGAAACAACACGTTTGCCTCGGACGAGGGCGACGCTGCCTATATATGGGAAAACAGCTATGACGGCGCCCGATCCCTGTGTGAGATGAGGCTTGCTTTTTTCTCCCGTAAAGGCCGGCTATACGAAAGATTTGAGGAAACTCACGTGCAGCGTGCGCATACGGAACAGGAGCTGCGCACGGCCTTGGCTGAAACGGGGTTTGCCTATGTCAGGGTGTATGACGCATTTACTCTTGAACCGCCAAAGCCCGAAAGCGAACGGCTGCAGTTTTACGCAAAAAAGGATAATACGTAACCGGAGGTTAAAAAATGGCCGATAGGATAATTAAGGGACTGCTTTTTGACGGGAACGTCAATCTGATCGTCATCAACGGCACCGAACTTACAAGGGACGCAAAAACCAGGCACGGGTTATCACGGGTGTGTACCGCTGCGCTTGGCCGAACGCTTATGATAACGTCTGTTATGGGAGCGCTGTTAAAAAATGATACCGACCGCATATCAACCATAATCAACGGCGGCGGCCCCGCGGGGCGGATAATTTGCACTGCCAGAAGGGGCGGGATTGTTAAAGGCTATATTGAAAACCCTGCTATTGAGCTTCCGCCGACGCCGGAGGGCAAGCTTGACGTGGCTGAAGCGGTTGGCAAGAAGGGCGATCTTACCGTTATTCGTGATCTTTCGCTTAAGGATCCTTATATAGGGAAGAGCGAAATTATCTCGGGCGAGATAGCTGAGGACTTTGCAAACTATTTCGCATTAAGCGAGCAACAGCCTTCACTTCTTTATCTTGGGGTTAGGGTAGCGACAGCTACGGGTGATGTGCTTGCGGCCAGCGGGCTATTGGCTCAACCGCTCCCCCAATGTCCGGATGAGTATGTATCCGCGCTGGAGAGCAGCGTCGGCACAATACGGGAGCTTACGGAGATGGTTGAAAAAAGCGGTGATTTCGAGGGTTCTCTCGACAAACTGTTTGCCGGTATGGACCTAGTGATTACGGAGAGGTTTGAACCCGTTTTTCAATGCGACTGTGATAGGGCAAGGCTTGAGTCAATACTCGAATCGCTGGGCGAAAAGGAGCTGACGGAAATGCTGGAAGAAGACGGCTGCGCTGAAATTACCTGCCGTTTCTGCAATTCAGCCTATAGGTTTGATGCGAGTGATTTAGAAAAAATTATCAGGAGGTGCGCCGCAACCGGCGCCGCAGGCGATGTCGAGTGACCGCGTAAAAATACGTTCAAAGGGTAAACTGCTGACCTTTGAGCGCCCCGCCGAGTACCATATTGCACAGGGCAAACGCAAGGAGACCTTTGGCGATATGCCCGGAGCCATGCTGTGTTACCGCAGGGCTTTAAAGGCGCAACCATATGACCCTGATATCGTTTTAACAATGGCCTCATTGCTTACAAAGATGCAGCGGTTTGAAGAAGCAAACAGGTTATATATCATGAACCTGGCTAGTAAAGAATATCGGGCAAAGAGTTATATTGGGCTGGCATTTAACCTGATAAACATGAACTGCTTTAGCCTAGCTGAAGAGTATCTCAATATGTGTCTGGATGAGGACGACAACAATGAGCTTTATCAAAGGGTTATGTTTCTGACCGATGTCGTCAAAAACTATGGAGCAGACGAGCCGAGTATACTCTTACATGATGTGGATGGCGTTTCAAAGTCCGATTTAATGCAAATACAGGGTTTTATCCAAAACGGCGACCCCAATATGGCAATCTCCCTGTTAAAGGACATATCCTGCAAAAACCCAAATCATATCGGCATAAAGAACAATCTGGCTGTTATGCTGTTTGAGGCAAAGCGCTTGGACGAGGCCATTGAGCAGGTTAAAGATATCGCCCGTAACCTTCCCGACAATATCCTTATAAAGTGCAACCTTGTGATATTCCTAATGGCCGCCGGAAAAACAAGCGAAGCCTATGATATACTCAAAGAGCTGTCGCCGCGTACTCCCGATGACATCCACGAGGCTCTTCAGCTTGCAATACTGCTGGTAGAAAACGGGTTTACGGAGGATGCGCTGCGCATTTACAACAGGTTGTATTCCGAACTCCCTTACAGCCCGCCCGTATGCCATGGGCTTGCCTTATGCTGCTTTCATAAGGGAGATTATGGCGGCGCGATCAGGCACTACAATAAACTGCTTAAAATCGACCCGGTTGATAGCGTGGCGCTTTATTACAGAAAGATTTGCTCCGACGCGCTTATTGGTAAGAAAACCACCTTTAGGTTCATGGGCGGTTATACGGTTCCGGTAGCGGAGGCGGTAAGGCGGCTTTCTCTATTAAAGGAGATGCTTGATAAGGAAGATGATTATATTATATCCCTATGGAACGAGGATAATGATCTGGAGTCCGTCCTTCGCTGGACCTTAATGACTCAATCGCTACAGATTCAAAAGTCCGCCGTTATCCTTCTGGGCCGGATCGGCGGCGCAAGGGCGGAATACCTGCTTCGCGAATGCCTTGCAGACTTCTCCCAGCCTGACGAACTTAAGCTTGTCATATTCAGCGTGCTTGGGACCATCGGCGCCAGTATGCCTTATATTTCATGTATATCCGGAAGGCCCGTGTCCGCTCCCGAACCCGCTCTGTCAAAGGTTCCTGACAGCCTGCCATATCCCTACTACGCAATACTGGAAGGGCTTATGGACGGCCTGAGGGATCGCAGGGGCGGAACCGTTGCCGATACGGCCGCAGAACTCGTATTTGAATTTTACGGCGCGCTGCACGACTATCCGTATTTAAATCAGGATAAACGGGCGGCTCTGTCCGCGGCGTTTGAATACGAGGCCTGCAGGCGCCTTGATATAGAGGTTACGCCCGAGGAGATAGCGAAGATACGCAATGTTACCGTAAGGCGCATTAAAAACGCGTTGAAGACAATTCAACGTACGATGGAGGGTTAAATGCTATTCATAGCCACATGCAAGATGGGAGTCGAATCAATTACCGCACATGAGCTGCACGCGCTTGGTATTGAAGTGGTTGCGGTTCATGACGCCCGCGTTATATTCAAAGGCGGATTCGAGAGCATGGCCAGGGCCTGCCTGTGGCTTAGGACTGCCGAACGGGTGCTTATGGAAGTGGGATCCTTCACAGCTACAACGTTTGACGATCTGTTCAATGGAGTAATAGCTATAAATTGGGAGGATTACCTTGCTAAAGACACCTTCATACATGTTAATGGTAAGAGTGCGAAAAGTACCCTGTTCAGCGTATCGGACTGCCAGAGCATAACTAAAAAGGCCATAGTGGAAAATTTAAAGGCCGCCTACCGCACCCATACCATTCCCGAAACGGGGAAACGCGTTATCGTTGAGGTCGGTTTATTGAAGGATAGGGTCACGCTGGCGCTGGATTGCTGCGGAGCCGGTCTTTCAAGGCGAGGGTACCGCACTTTCAACGTCGACGCCCCCATCTCCGAAACTCTAGGCGCCTCAATCGTAATCCTTTCAGGCTACAAGCCCCACATACCCTTATATGATCCCATGTGCGGCTCGGGAACAATGCCAATAGAGGCCGCGATGATCGCGACAAACCGCGCCCCAGGCCTGAACAGGGACTTTGCCGCTGAGGAGTGGCATTTTCTTGACGGAATGTATTTTGAAAAGGCCCGCAGTGAAGCGAGGGACGCAATAACTAGTGCTCCATTCAAAGTTTTTGGCAGCGATATAGACCCAAGGTGCATTGACATTTGCAAGCGCCATGCTAAGAAAGCTGGCGTAATGCTCGATTGGGCTGTCGGCCCGATCAAGGATTTTGCCCCATCGTCGGACGGGATAATAGTATGCAATCCGCCCTATGGCGAGAGGCTTCTTAATAAGCATGATATAAAAAAATTATACATGGAGATGCGGGATAAGTTTAACGAGTATCCCCGCTGCTCAAAACATATTGTAACTTCAAACCTAGATTTTGAGCGGATATATGGCCGCCGCGCGGACAAACGCAGGAACCTGAGTAACGGCGGTATAAAATGCACGCTATACAGTTACTTCAAATGTTAACGTTTTAATGCGGCGGGCGTCACGTAACCATATTCACATACCGCCGCGTTCAATAAATTTTGTTCGCTATGGCTTCATATTCATATCATATTGTCATGCAATAATTGAATTATAAGCTTGGATGTAGCGCTATAATATTCCATATGCTATAATTAAGCAATATACTTAACGGTGGTAATACGATGTTTGGTTACGTTGGCCCCCTGACATGCGAGCTTAAAATCAAGGATAAGACGCTGTACGACGCGTATTACTGCGGAGTATGCAGGGAGATAGGCAAAAACTTCGGCCAGTCTCCGCGCGCCGCGCTGAGCTATGACTGCACCTTTTTAGCATTGCTTATCGCAAGCGTGAAAAGGCCTGTTCCGCCAGAAATGCACCGGTGCGGCTTTAAGCCGCTTTCAAAAAAGCGCGCGATGATGCCCTCTTCTGAGGCGATTCAATTTTCGGCCAACGTAAATATAATCCTTACATGGTACAAGCTGCGGGACGACTGGAGCGACGAACGCAAAGCTTCTGCCTTGGCGCTAAGACCGCTTCTCTCATCTTCCGCCAAAAAGGCGTTTAAGGCCTGTCCTATGGCGGCCGGCGCCGTTGAAAGCGGACTTGCCGAACTGTCGGCACTGGAGAGGGCTAATTGCCCCGATATAGACGCCCCCTGCGATGCCTTTGCTAGGATGATGAGAGAAATAATGCTGACGGCTCCTTCTGTGGATAGGCGAACGCTGGAAGCAATGGCCCATATGTCGTATCATATGGGGAGGTGGATATATCTGGCGGACGCTTGGGACGACCGTGCCAAGGACGAAAAGAGCGGAGCTTACAATCCTTTCACAGCCTCCGGAGCCGGAAAGGACAGGGCAGGGTTCTTGATGAATATTTCGCTGACCGAGGCGGTAAAGGCGTACGATCTTATTAATGTAATTGCCAATAAGGGTATACTGGACAATATAATCCGCCTTGGCTGTTACGAACGTACCTGCAGGCTGTTAAATCCCGTATGCGACGGAACCGTCGCCAATCAAAGCGCAAAAACGGAACCGCAATAGCCTGCTTACATACGGTATTTTCGGATAATTACAGCTATATGGTTAGCTATGGTTAAAACCTGTTTCTATCCCTTTAATCTCATGGAGGTATTCTGAATGAACCCCTACAAGGTATTAGGAGTAAGCGAGACGGCCACTCCTGAGGAAATAAGGCAGGCTTATCTGGAGTTGGTAAAAAAGTATCATCCGGATAAGTATACAGATAATCCTCTTAAAGAGCTTGCCAACGAAAAGCTTAAGGAAATAAACGAGGCATACGATACGCTGACAAAAAAGGAGAAATCCTCGTCCGCTTCGTCATCCGGCAGGTACTCGGGCTATTCTGGAGGCGCAGACAGCTCATATACGGGAAGCGGCACCTACTCCGGCCCGGAATCGCAGGAGTTTTCAAGAGCGCGGGCATTTATATCCCAGGGAAACCTCCAGGCGGCCAAGTTGGTGCTTGACGCAATAAAAACACATAATGCCGAGTGGTATTTTTTATACGGCATAATATACCTAAGGCAGGGGTGGTATGATAAGGCAAACGAGTTTATAACCAGGGCCTATCAAATGGATCCCAACAATGCCGAATACAGGAATGTATATTCAACGCTGAAGAGTTCCGGTTCGCCCTATGGAAACGGAGGCGGCTTCAACCGCACAGGCGGGTCTTCATGCAGCTCCTGTGATATCTGTTCAGGCTTGATTTGCGCTGATTGCTGCTGTGAAGCCTGCGGCGGTAATCTTATCCCCTGCTGCGGATGCAGGTAGTAAAAGGG
Organism: Christensenellales bacterium; assembly: GCA_048421225.1. GTDB lineage: Bacteria > Bacillota > Clostridia > Christensenellales > CAG-138 > UMGS946. The sequence continues at coordinate 28,656 of DBFNRV010000056.1, forward strand.
GGCTGTAGCTTGTATAAATTAACGCCTACCTTGAGAATTACGCTGAGCGCGATGACCGTAGCGCTTACCACGCTCTTTCTGTTTGCTGCCGCTACCCTTCCCACGGGAAGGCTTGTGTGCTATCTTTTGGCGTCCGTGTTCGTATTTGCGCTGACAAATGAGGGAATGTACCTTGGCGCTGTTTTGTCCTTTATAGCGACCTCAGCGCTTTGCTGGCTGATAATTCCCGGCAAGCTCGCGGTGGCGCCATATGTAATAATACTTGGCCATTACTGTATTTTTAAGGATTTTCTTAAAAACCGCATTGGAGATCGGGTCGTCGGGTTCGCGTTGAGGCTGTTATACTGCAATCTGTTTACCGGAGCGGGAATTGCGCTCGCGATCTATGTCTTCAATCTGGATTTGGCTGCGCTTATGCCTGGAATGCCCCTTTGGCTGATAGTAGCCGCGCTTGAAGTTGGGTTTATAGGCCTTGATATTCTTACCACAATGTGCCGTACGATCTATATAAACAGAATCCGCAATTCCCTTATTAAGCGAAAGTAAGCCCGTCTGCAGCTATATTCGGTTAATAGGGAGCCTCAATACGTGTTAGTTGGTAGGAGAGCGATTTTCAAGCATGCGTTTTAATTTCTTAAAATATTGAAACCCCCGAAAGCGTCCGTCTATATCGGGGGTTTGATTTATACTAAATGTATGCGTGCTGATAAGGCGTATATATTTAGAAGCACTGTTAAACTAACATATATCTCTCAATGGCGCGAGATCAAGACCGTTGAATTGATTTAAAAACTCCGCCACCTCTCCCGCAATCATCCTGACGCCCCCTGGCATATCGCTTTCTATGTTTAGTGGGATAAGCGGATCATGGAGCGACATTCTTATTAAGAACCATCCTCCCGCCCCGTGAACGTTCACCCTTACGCCCTCATAGTTATCCTTTTCCACCCTCCAGCCGCTTCTTTCCGCCGCATATTCATCCATTTTTTTAAGTACAAGGCCTCCATAGGCGGAAAAATCGGGGGCGGTTATCCTCAGCCTGAATTCTTTGGCCTCCATGGGCTCCTCCAGTCCATCTATGAGGCTTTCAAGGCGTGATCCATCCTGAGTTCCCCGTGCTATTTCAATCAGCAGTATTGCAATGAGATACGCCCCGTCATCTAGGAAGTAATTATCCCTAAACGCGCCGTGGCCCGATGTTTCCATTGCAAGGGGGCAGTCCACCCCCTGAGAATTCAACCGCTTAGCCTCATTTATCACATTGCGGTATCCGCGCTTAAAACGCCTGTGTACCCCTCCTCTTTTCTCTATGAAGGATTTCAGTCCCACGGATGTAATTGAATCTGTTACTATCGTGGCATTTGGATGCTCCCTAAGCTCTATCGCGGCCATCATGGCGATAAGCCCGTTTCGGTTGAGGCCGCGCCCCCCCTCAAGCACCGCCGCCGCCCTGTCAACATCCGCGTCGAATATAATCCCAAAGTCAGCGTTGTTTTTAATTACAGCGTCTCGAACGCTCGCCATGGCGGCGGGATCCTCGGGATTTGGCGAATGGTTTGGGAAACGTCCGTCCGGTTCTAAAAATACGCTTCCGCTTATATCGGCGCCCAATGGTTTGAGCACGTTTTCAGCAAAAAACCCTCCCGCGCCGTTTCCCGCGTCTACAACTATGCGCTTGTCCCTGAGCGGACGCAAATAATCGCTGGCATTTGCCCTCCGCCTTACCATTTCAACCATATCGTCGGCGTAAACGGATAAAAAATCCTCATGGACAACCTCCGTTTCATCCGGTAAGCCTAGCGCCGGACATTCTTGCGCGGCCCTCAATATATCAATGATATCACTCTTTTCAAGGCCTCCTTCACGTGTGAAGAATTTAAACCCGTTCCTGTCCATCGGCAGATGGCTGGCAGTAACCATTACCGCGCCGTCATACATGAACCCTTCCCTCACCGTGCTCATATACATGGCCGGCGTGCTGGCAAGGCCGAAGTCCGCCACTATCCTTATTCCGCTTGAGGCAAGGCCTTGGGCAAAATAATATGACAGCTCGCGGCCGGTCACTCTGGAGTCGCGTCCTACGGCAATTCCGGCGCCGTTTCCGGCCCGCGCTTTCACCCATCTGCCGAACGACCAGCCGATCCTTCTGACGGAATCGGGAGTAAGCGCGGCATGTTCTCCCATGGCAACGCCCCTTATATCGCTTCCATTTTGTAAACTTAACAATTCCATTGTTTAATCCTCTGCAAAATAATATGGCCTGTTATGCTAATCGTTTTAGGTTAACTCAAAGCTTTAATCAACAGCGCCCCACGCAGGGCGTCGACCCGTCCGGGTCCGCCGCGTTTTTACGTAAAACCTAATTTAAGCAATCCGCCTAAAAAAGCGCCTATGACGCCATTTTAAACCGCTTTAACCCTGCAATCGGGCAAGACCACGCGCAGAACAGCACCCGCCGTCCCGCGCCAGCCTTTACTCCGTGCGGCGCTGAGGCTCCATGTCACTCCATGAAGGATCCGCCATACTCGTTGTTGTAAATCTCGTTTCCGATTAAGTTAAGGTCGCCTATCTCCAAATCGCATTCAAAGTAACTCCCCGAACGCCATACCTTTAAATGCATCTTATCGCCTACCCCCTTGCTTTGTATCTTGGCAAGGAAGCCCTCCTGCGTTGGAGCGGTTATTTCGTCGCATTCCACTATTATATCATCGGCTCTTAGACCTGCCTTATACCCTGGTCCGTCAGTTATAACCGTATACACAAGCAGTCCCTGAGGCCTTCCATACGCTTCTGAATAGACCTCGTCAATATGTATTACGGAAACGCCTATGCCCGGACGCTCCATATGCCCCTGAGTGATTAGCGCAGTTATAATCTCAACCGCTCCGTTTATGGGGATTGCAAAGCCTAAGCCTTCCGCTGAGATTGCATTCCCATTGTCGTCAAAGCCGGCTGTGATGGTCTTTGCGCTGGTAATGCCTATGACCTCACCGCGCATGTTAAGCAGAGGCCCTCCGCTGTTGCCGGGATTGATGGCGGCGTCCGTCTGGATATACGTGTTGGTCTTTCCGTCGATATTCACATCCCTGGACGTAGAGCTGATTATCCCAAAGGTTGGAGTGCCGGCCAGGTTTGCCCCTGTAGGATCGCCGATTGCCACTACAAACTCCCCGATTCTCGCGTTGCCTGAATCGCCAAGCTTAAGCGCGCTAAGGCTGGTCGCGTTAACCTTTAAAACCGCGACGTCAGCCGTATAATCAGCTCCCAGCACCTCCGCGTCAAGTTCCATTCCGTTGTTAAGCGTTGCCGTTACCCTATCAGCCCCCTCAATGACATGAGCGTTGGTTACGATATAGCCGCTGCTGGATATTATAAAGCCTGAACCGGTGCCCTGAATTCCCTCTGTAAACAGGGTTCCCAGCCTGTAATCCCCTACATAATTCGTTATGCTGACAACGCCCGATGAAACCGCTTCTACTATCTCTGGTATTGGGTTTGTAGTATCGGCTATCTCCGGCGCTACTCCGTCAAGGGCGGCCATAGGCCGCTGAGTCGTATCGGGATACGGCGTGACGTCAGTATCCCCGCCTGGATCTTCCGTTTGAAAAGGGCTGGGCGGCGTAAGGGATCCTGGTCTTGTCGGAGTGGGGGCGACGATTCCCGGATTAGGCCTCTGGCTGTCCGGAATAAAGATCGAAATGATCAAAATCCCCAATATCACCACTATAAGGACAATCGCCAAAATAGTGCCAAAGCCGCCCTTTTTGTTCGGCGGCTGCGGCTCTCCTGTAAATTCATTAAATCCTGTATAACTACTGTTATCGGAATTGGTGTTAAAGCTCATGGATGCACCTCCTGTTATGATTATACCCTATAATCGACGTTGTTCCAACTTTAAATTGGTATATATCAATTTTTATCGCCATTAAGCGCGTCCCTCGGCGCCTGCTGTGCGTTAGCCCGCTTCTTGACCTGTGCGGCGCGCTTCAGGGTGAAGGTAAAGCAGGCGCCTTCACCTACGCTGGACTCGGCGAATATATCCTGGCCATGCTGTTCCAAAATGCGCCTGACTATTGATAATCCAAGGCCTGTACCGGACGTGTTTGACGGCGTATGCGCTTTTTCCGCCTTATAAAACCTGTCAAAGACATAGGGCAGATCCTCTTTGGAAATTCCCGCTCCATTGTCCTTTACGCTGACATAACAGGTGTCGCCGTTAAACCTAGTCTTTACAGTAAGAACGCCTCCATCGGGGGAAAACTTTATCGCATTGTCGACAAGGTTTCTTATAACCTGGGTTATTCTGTCCCTGTCGGCCTTTACCCCGCTGTGGCTTTTGGCAAGCTCAAGCCGCATGTCGATGTTTTTAGCGTTTATCTGCGCCTCAAATGTTATCAGCGTCCTAACAAGAAGCTCGTTTATGTCGAATACAGTTATATTCAATGCGCTTTGGCCCGATTCTATGCGCGCAAGATCCAGCAGGTCGTTTACCATAGACGTCATGCGTCTGTTCTCGGACAATACAATATTAAGGTATTTACCGTATTCCTCCTGCGGGATCGTACCGTCGCTCATTGCCTCGAGAAACCCTCTCATTGAGGTCAAGGGGGACCTCAGCTCGTGTGAAACGTTGGCTACAAAGCTGCGCCGCGCCTGCTCCAGCGTGTTGAGTTCATCCGCCATATGGTTAAAACTGCGCCCTAGCTGGCTAACCTCATCCTGTCCACGCATATCAACCCTCGCGTCAAAGTCGCCGTGGGAAAACCGCATTACCGTATTGTTCATCAGTTTGATGGGACGCGTAATTATGTTGGTTATGTAAAAAACGGCAAGCGTCGCAAAAAATACAGCAATCAGCGCCGACAATAAAATATCCATATATACCTGGGTAATCGACTCATACAAACCCGTCATATCGATATGCATAAAGATTACCCCCAGAGCATTGCCATCGTCGTCCTTTATGGTTTGAAACACAGTCATGGTAGGAAAAGAAACCAGATTTGAGAACATGTCCATAACTATTGAAGTTCCGCCCGAGGCCATAATCGTTTCAGTTTCCTTGCTCAGATCCACTTCGTCGCATGACGCCCATTTGTTTCGGGAGTCCTCGTCAAAAAAAGAAACCTTCCCCAGCGAGGGGTCGGTAAATCTGAGCTGAATAAACGAATTATACTGCCGCGCGCTGTTAGTAAGCTGCTCCACCGCAACCGCGCGCCTCTCCTCGTTTGCATAACGGGACGCTACAACCGTGGCAAGCGCGCTGCATTCGCGCCGCATCTCCATTTCCCTTTCTGAAACGTACCGCCCGCGGAAAATGCCCGCCATCGTTACGCCCAGCACAATAAGCATGCCGAGGGCAAGGGCGAGATATATCGTGAGCATTTTGGAAAAAAGCGTCTTAAACATTAATTCGTCTCATACAAAATGGAGCGCTAATTCAGCCTTCATCCTTTGAAGCCTCAAACTTATAGCCTACGCTCCATATCGTTTTTATCTCCCAGCCCTTTGCATCGGCTAGCTTTTCACGAATTCTCTTTATATGCACGTCTATGGTCCTTGAATCCCCATAGTAGTCAAAGCCCCATACCTGCTCCAAAAGCTGCTCCCTGGTAAACACCTTTCCCTCGTGCGCAGCCAGAAAGTGAAGCACTTCCAGCTCCTTTGGAGGCATTTCTACGCGCTTTCCATTGAGCCTGACCTCATATGTTTCAAGTGAAACGGAAAGGTTGCCGTATGCAATATTGTGATCCTGTTCGTTTCCAGACGACCGGCGCAGCACCGCTTTTACCCTTGCGATCAGCTCTTTAGCGTCAAAAGGCTTGACAATATAATCGTCGGCGCCCTGTTCCAGGCCCTGTATCCTATCCATAGTATCGCCCTTTGCGGTAAGCATGATTACCGGAACGTCGCTATGTTTCCGGAGTTCTGAAAGCACCTCCCACCCGTCCTTGCCCGGAAGCATTACGTCAAGGATTACCATAGCGGGGTTGCATGAGGCGAACGCCTCCGCGGCAAGGTCGCCGCGCTCACACGTATGGACAGTAAATCCAGCCTTTGTGAGATACATCTCAATGATGGCCAGTATATTTTTATCATCGTCTATAACAAGTATAATGTTTTCCATGGCGCCTCTCTATTTTTAATATTTTTCAGTTGCCCGATTAATTAACGTATCCATAGCTAAACGGGTTTTACCTCTATGCCTTCCCTTTTAAGCAGCGCGGCGGTAACCCCGTCGCCTTCCCGTAGCGTACCGGTAAAACTGCCGTCGTATATTTCCCCGGCCCCACAGGAAGGACTTTTCGACTTCAGCAGCGCGGTCCTGGCTCCAGCGGACTTTGCCATTTCAAGCGCGGCGTATGCCCCTTGAAGGAATTGTTCCGTTACATCCCTGCCGCGCAAATCCTTCACTCTGGCATGGCCGTTTAATACGTCTTCCCCGTCCCCCTCCGATATCTCTGCCGGAGGACGTGGGATTTCAAGCCCTCCGAGGCATTCGGGACATATCTCCACGAAATCATCGGCCTCGAGCAACTTTATAACCTCTCGGTTGGGCTTAGAGCCGCCGTCATATCTGCACTTATGCCCCAACAGGCATCTGGATACAATTATCATATATCTTTACCCCAGCGATATACAAGCTATATCGAATTAATTCAAAAAGTTTTTACATATGTGCGTCTTTTTCGCCTTATTCAATGCGCATATTTAAATCACCCCTAACCCCGCATCCTTACTTTTTCAACACAACGGCAGTTACGCCGGCGTCGCCCTCGCCATACGCTCCCTGCCTGTAGCTATCGACAAGCCTGTGGGTGCGTAGATAGTTCTGAACGCCTGTCCTAAGCGCCCCCGTACCCTTTCCATGGATAATCGTTACCTCGTTTAACCCGTTCATAGCGGCGTTTTCAAGATAGCGGTCAACCTCAATAAGGGCCTCGTCAACCAGCATTCCCCTTACATCAAGGGTTAGGCCTACAGGCTGTTTTTCAAGCGTTATCTTTTGCTTGACCGTATCCTTCCTCTCGGGCTTTGCCATTCGAAGATCGCTCAGCTTGACGTTGAGCTTCATTATGCCCACCTGAACCTGAATTTCCCCCTTTGTATCGACTGAAAGCACGGTGCCCCGCTTATCAAGGCTTACTATCAAAACATCGTCGCCCGGTTTAACCGATTTTGGCGGTTCGCCCAAGTCCTTGGGTTTGCTTTCCTCCACATCAAGCAGCTTGCCCTCCTGCCTGCGCATCTCATCCCTGCTATCCTGTATTATCCTGTCCGCTGCGCTTTGGTCGATGGCCTTTATCGACCGTATGTTGGCGATCAGCTTTTCCATCTCACGCCTTGTGTCCTGAACCAGCCGCTTCGCCTCCTCGCGCGCCTTTGCCTGATAGCCGCGTTTCGCGTCGTCGAGCTTTCTTCTCTCCTTCTCCGCCTCATCCCTCAGCGCGTCCAGCTCGGCCCGCGCCTGTTCGGCAAGCCTTCTCTCCTGCTCCGCTATCCTGCGCTGAGACTCGGCGCCCGATATTACATCTTCAAAGCGTATATCCTCACTTTTGAGGAATTTCCTTGCCCTCTCAATTACAAATTCATCAAGCCCCAACCGCTTCGATATCTCAAAGGCGTTGGATTTTCCAGGTATGCCTATGAATAGTCTGTATGTCGGACAAAGCCTGTCTATATCAAACTCCATGGAGGCGTTTTCCATGCCCGCGCGCGCAAGGGCGAACGCCTTGATTTCGCTGTAGTGTGTGGTTGCAAGGGTTACAGTACCCCTTTCATGCAGCGATTCAAGAATGCTCATGGCCAACGCGGCGCCCTCAACAGGGTCGGTTCCCGCCCCCAGCTCGTCCAGCAGCGCCAGAGAACCGGAATCAGCATTGTTCAATATATCGACAAGCCTCGTCATATGGGATGAAAACGTTGAAAGCGACTGCTCTATCGACTGCTCGTCTCCTATATCGGCGTATACATTGCTAAACACCGCAAGCTCTGTGCCCACATCGGCTGGAACGAACATCCCCGATTGGGCCATCAGCGTAAACAGCCCTACGGTCTTGAGTGTAACGGTTTTTCCGCCGGTATTGGGCCCCGTTATAATTAGGGTCTTAAAGTCCCGCCCAAGCCATATATCTATTGGCACCGCAGTTTCCTTAGGCAGCAGCGGATGCCTTGCGCGCACTATCCTTATGCTCCCCTCGCCGTTCATCTCAGGCCGTACCGCCCTCATATCCCTGGCAAGCGCCGCCTTGGCGAACCTTAGGTCTATTTCCCCGATCAGGATGAGCGCCTCGTAGATATCGTTTCCATATGGGGCAACCATTGCCGTAAGCTCTGTTAAAATTCGTTCCACCTCATCCCGCTCCTCGGCCATGAGACGCTTATACGAATTTCCGAGTTCCACTACGGCTGACGGTTCGATAAAAAGGGTTTGGCCGCTTCCGGACCTGTCATGCACAAGGCCCGGAATCTGCCGCTGGTTCTCCTGCTTTACAGGTATGACAAACCGTCCGTTGCGCATCGTAATGATAGGCTCCTGCAGATATTTTTGGTATGTCGACGATCTGATCATGCTGTTTAGCTTTTCGCGAACGCGCTCATTTACCACCTTTATCTCCCGCCTAATCCTGGAAAGCGCGGGAGAAGCCCCATCAAACATTTCTTCCTCGTTGAGTATGCATCTCTTTATCTCGTCCTCAATGAACAGGTATGACGGCAGATTTACCGCCATCGCTTGCAGCCTGGGCTGCGCATCCTCCTTTGTCAGCGACGTTTTTGCTACGCGTATAGCTCTCAAGCATGAGGCTATGCACAGCAGCTCATGCATGGACAGGCACGCCACCGCGCGGATACGTTTAAGCGCGTCGCGCATATCCGGAAAATCGTCTATCGGCGAATGGCCAAGCTTATACAGCAGCGCCTCAGCCTCCGCCGTCAGCTCCAGTTCGCCGCGAATCTCGTTTTTATCGCTAGATGGACGCAGCTTTGCCGCGTTTTCCTTCCCCACGCAGCATTTGGCGTGCGCGCCCAGCATCGAGAGTATTTTGTCGTATTCCAGTGTTTCAAGCAATCTTTTATTCATTCCTGCCTCCTTGGCCGGTATGGTTAAAGTACATTTCTCTGCCAGTGTCCGCGTGTCGCTCCCTTCGGCGCTTCAATATTGCCGGTTTCCCCGTTGCGCGCCCTGGCAGCGTCGCTTATGATCTTTGATACAAGCCCCGGACTTTCATCATAAAATGAAAGGACCCACGCGCCAACTCCCCTCAGTTCCGTCGCCCTGTCAATAATATATGTAGGGTTACAGTTCAGCATCCTTACGACGCAGCCCCCGCCCAAGGCTGTATTTATCAGCGGAAACCGCCTTCCGTCGCCGTCCGTAACCTCTCCCGCTATGCCGCCGCAGCCCAGGCAGCCCTTATGCTCCTTAACAGGGCAATGGGAAAGATGCATGAGCACGGTTCTCCCATATACGAAAACCGCCGCCGGCATCCTTTTCAAAATATCGCGCAGCTGCGGCCTAGACAGCTCCTGAGAAAGCGTTGAGCGATCCACACCCATACTCTCCATCAATTTCAATGAGCTTATATTGAACAGGTTCATACCCGCGCCAGCCATACAAAAACCGCTTTTTTTGGCCATATCAAGCTGACCTAAGTTGTTTATCTCAATTCCATCGAGTTTTTTCGGATCAATAAGCCTCTCTATGCCGTTATAATCATTCTCATTCAGCGTCACCGCGGGCAGCGCCAGCAGGAGCTTCTTGCCCTTCTCCCTGATAAACTGCAGCTGCTCTATAGCTTGTATCCCATATTTAATGGGATCAATTATTATTTCATCGGCTCCGGCCTCATCCGCCGCTTCCGCCTGATCGGCATTAATTATTCTGGCGGCGATCTTAGGCGGCAAATCATACATGTTCACCCCGTCATATTCGGGGATGGATATTTCCGGCGCCTTTCTTTTTAGGCAAAGCGGCTTTTTCAGCAGTTCGCAAGCCTCCCGCCTCATCGCATTTATTTCAGACGCGGGCATAAAGGCGCTGTCGTCCATGTCAACTGCAATGGATTCGGCATAAAACGGCGTATCCCCTAGCCTGTCCAGCCGCTGGATGTAAGCCTCACGCTTTTTGGGATTAATGGCGGTCTGAACGGGGTTCCCAGTCACATTCACCGACGCTTTAGCCCCAGCGGCAACTATAAGGCCCGCCGGCATGCCTATGCGCATTGACAACCGCATGGACACTCCAGTCCTTCTCCGCTCTCCCGAATAGGTGGATTTTACTCTTTTAAGCAATGCATTCCCAGGCTCAGCGGCGTTTTTGGCTCCGGTTATAACACCGTCGCCGTAATAATAGCCTGTGGTATGCCCCCTGCTGAATATTCCCTCAACGTCTTTTAAAAGATCGATTAATCCCTCTTTTGTGGTCCCGTCAATAGCGGCCCTGTACGCCCGTGTTACGGACGCCACATACTCCGGTCGCTTCATCCTGCCCTCCAGCTTTATGCAGCGCGCTCCCGCTTCAATTAGATCCTTAACCCGCATAAGCATGCATAGGTCCGCGGGGCTGAGACAGCAATCGGTTTGACGCGGATATCCCGCAACCGACGCCGGTTTTCGGCAGGGCTGTGCGCACATGCCCCTGTTGCCGCTACGCTCTCCAGCCATCGAGGAATAGAGGCAGCCCCCTGAAAAGCTCATGCAAAGCGCTCCATGGGCAAAGGCCTCTATCTCCACTCCCGTTTCCGCATTGCTGAGCCCGCGCAGCCCATCCAGGCTCACTTCCCGTGAGATTACCGCCCGCCGCAATCCCAGCCTGCGGCACGCCCTAAGCCCGCCTTCAGTATGCACGCCCATCTGCGTGCTCGCATGAAGCTCCAACTCCGGAATACGCCTACTAAGCTCTGATATCAGGCCCATGTCCTGTACAATCAGAGCATCCGCGCCGGTCCGGTATAAAAACTCGGCATATCTCAAAGCGCTTGCCATCTCGCGGTCAAACACCAGCGTATTCATCGTGACATATGCGCGCGCGCTCCTGATATGGCAGTAATCTATGGCGCGTTCCAATTCGGCGTCGTCGAAATTTTTTGCGTTCCTTCTAGCATTAAACATGGTCCCGCCCATGTAAACGGAATCCGCGCCGTTTTGAACGGCGGCAACCATGCTTTCATAACTCCCGGCGGGCGACAGCAGCTCCATTGTTCTTATCCTTCCGAGTCCTCGTTGTCCGGAAGCGTAAAAAGCCCATGCCTTTCAATCATGCTCTTAAGCTCCCCGCTTTCCATCATGTCATATATCATCATGTCGGCAATCTGTACGAGCGCCGGAGAATCCGTGCTGCTTGCGATTGCGTAGTTTACCGTTCCAAGCGTCGTACCCTGCATGTTCAGGCCGTGTTCTTCCCTGTACCTTATATAGTGGGCTCCCGTAAGGGATATCCCCTCAACAACTCCTTTGTCAAGGGCTTCGAGCATATCCGGATACGATGCAAAAGCGCTTATGGAAATCCCCCTATCGCGATTAGCCTCGGTATATGCTTTAAGGGCCGTTTCGCCCGGCGTTCCCTTTACATAGCCAATGGACATGCCGTCGATTGACCGGCCTTCCTCTCCTGCCTTTACCGCAACCCAAACCGGATCAACATAGTAGGTCCCCGAATAGACGCAGCTTGAATATCCATCCTTGCGCATCATGCAAATTGCCACGTCGATTGAACCGTCGTCCAGCTTGGCCGTAACCGTTTTGGCCGTTACCGGAACCAGCTCAAGGGCGGAGGCCAAATCCCAATCCGGCAATATATACGATACGAGCCTGTTGGCCAGTTCGACCTCAAGTCCCTCCCCATCAAAGCCCAGGCCGGGCATATCGGTACGCACCCCCACCCTTAATACGCCCCGATTTTCAATAGACTTTATCTCCGCGGATTCAAGAAGCATGGGCTCGGGGTTGAAAACCAAAACGGCCAGCGCTATCGCCGCCAAAACCACAGCGCACCCGACAACGATTTTTGCGCGCCGTTTGCCCTTATCCCCTTTAAAAAAATACGGTATGCGCCGTTTCAACATCATGAATGTAAACCTCATAGGCAGGGCAAACGCGTATATTTCAAAGTCGCGTTTTGCCCCTATAACCATGAATTTTCCCAATGCTTCATTATATCAGCAGCATGGCGCATTGACAAGGCGCACAGCGCTAAGGTATAATTTTTCGGATTGACAGATATATAAAGAGGTATTGTACGACATGAAAAAGCTAACGTCCAATGAGCTGCGAGAGCTTTATCTCGAGTTTTTCCGGCAAAAGGGGCATACCATTATCCCCTCATCGTCGCTTATACCGGAGAATGACCCCTCCGTTTTGTTTACTACGGCCGGCATGCATCCGCTGGTGCCATATCTTCTAGGCGAGAAACACCCTGCGGGAACCAGGCTGGCAGACGTTCAAAAATGTATTAGAACGGGAGATATCGACGAGGTTGGCGATACATCGCACCTCACGTTCTTTGAAATGCTAGGAAACTGGTCGCTTGGCGAGTATTTCAAGCATGACGCCATAGCGTGGTCCTGGGAATTCCTCACAGATGAAAAGTGGCTGGGAATCGACAGGGACAAACTCTATTTCACATGCTTCAGAGGCGATGGAAACGCACCGCGGGATACCGAGGCGTATGACCGTTGGATCGACATGGGCGTGGATCCTTCCCATATATTCTATCTGGATAAAAAGCATAACTGGTGGGGGCCGGCCGGCGTAACCGGACCATGCGGGCCGGATACCGAGATGTTTTATGACACGGGAAAGCCCCCCTGCTCAGCGGAATGCGACCCGTCGTGTTCCTGCGGCAAGTACCTTGAGATATGGAATAATGTGTTCATGCAGTACAATAAAACCGCGGACGGCGCCTTCGAGCCGCTTGACAAGAAAAACGTGGATACTGGCATGGGCCTTGAACGCGTAGTATGCGTTCTTCAGGGAGTAAGCAGCGTGTACGATACCGATTTGTTTTCGGAAATTATTAAGCGCATATCCGAAATAAGCGGCGCTGTTTACGGAGAATCAGAGCAAACCACGAGAGCGTTCAGAATCGTTGCCGATCATGTACGCTCCGCGGCGTTTATGATAGGCGATCAGCGCGGGGTGTCCCCTTCAAACGTAGACCAGGGCTATATACTTCGCAGGCTTATCAGACGGGCGCTTAGGTTTGCGATGAAGCTTGGCATGCCGGACAGGTCGCTGTCCATGGTAGCGGAAGCCGTCGTAGAAAAGTTCGGCGAGCTTTATCCTGAGTTAGCCGCCAATCGTCAGCGTATAATCAGCGAACTCGATACGGAAGAGGAGCGCTTTAAGCGCACGCTGAGCAACGGTATGCGTGAATTTGACCGCATTAAGGACAGGTTTGCCAACGGGGTTATAGATGGAAAGAGCGCTTTCAGGCTATACGATACGTTCGGATTCCCGATTGAGTTCACACAGGAGATGGCGCGTGAGAACGGCCTTTTAGTTGATACTGAAGGGTTCAACGCTGCCTTCGAGGAACATCAGAAAAAGTCGCAGGCGGGAGCGGAACAGCGCTTTAAAGGCGGTCTCGCCGACGCCTCCGAACAGACTGCCAGGCTGCACACGGCTACGCATCTTTTGCAGGCGGCGCTGAGAAAGGTGCTTGATGAAAGCGTATCGCAAAAGGGCTCCAACATCACCGCGGAACGCCTCAGGTTCGATTTCTCATTCCCGCGCAAGGTAACGCGCGAGGAATTGAATGCTATAGAGGCGCTGGTTAACGAATACATCCAGGCGGACTATCCAATAGCGTGTGAGGAGATGAGCGTGGACGAGGCGAAGGCCCAAGGGGCGATCGGCCTGTTTGAAAGCAAGTATGACGCCAGGGTAAAGGTATATACCATGGGCGACGCCAGCAAGGAAATCTGCGGCGGCCCCCATGCGTCTAGGACAGGGGAACTCGGACGTTTCAAGATAAGCAAGGAGGAGGCCTCAAGCGCCGGGGTCAGGCGGATTAAGGCCGTACTTGTCGAAGGTTAAGGGCGAACGGGCCGTTTATTAAGCGTTAGCGTTTAAAGCAGCGGCCCGTCATTATTCGTTTGGAGGCTTTTATGAATCTTCCGTGTTCATGGCTTGAGTATGACTGGCAAATCGAGCGCCAGGCCGCAGTGTTTGGAGTGGATACAGGATTATATAGGGACGCCCCGACGCCTGCTCGGGGAATTTTGTTTTATGTCCACTGCATGCCCTCGGATAAAAAACATCCTGAGATGAATGAGAGATTGATAAAGCGAAGCGATTCCGCTGTACGGCGTAAGGTTGAGCAGCTTTCGTTTACGCTTGCGGGGATGATAAGAACCGCCGATCAGCTTCAATACTATTATTATGGCTCGTCGCTGGAACAGCTGGACATTCTTGAATCGTGCATAGGAACCGAAAAAAAGCTTATAATACGCTGCGGAGGGCAGCCCGAGCCTCAATGGCAGACCTATTTTAAGCTTTTATACCCTGACAGGGCTAAACTTCAAACCATTGAAAACAGAAAAACCATTGCGCTGCTTAAAAAGCACGGGGACAGCATAGCGCCTGCCAGAAGGATAAACCTTCACGTGTTTTTCCCTACGGAACCTCTGCGCATTGCCTTTGAGGAGCATGCGCGCCTGGTTGGCTTTGCCGTAGGTAATGCGGAATTTGATGATGAAAGCGAACTGCCCTACGGCGTAGTGCTGCATAAAATCTCATCCCTTGACAAGCGGGATATAGACGCATTGACCACCAGAGCGATACATACCGCGGAAAAATATAGCGGAGCGCTTGTTTATTGGGACTGCGCCATAGCGGCCAGGATGTGAAAACGGCCCGAAGTATCAGGCCGAGGTTATCCAATAAAAAGTTAATATATGTTGCCGATTGTTCTATTCGGCCTTTAAGTCCCGTAGCGTTTAGCGCTTTTACAGTATAGCCTTAGAGAAAACCATGCTTAAAGAGGTTACCTTAAGGATTGGAAAGCTCTATACGGCCAGCAACCCAGGATTATGTCTGCCCACATAATCTAAAGCCGCCTTAAATATCAACTCCTGCCCCTTCTCATTGGGATGTATGCCGTCGTTGCAGATATAATCGCGGTAATTCGGTGTGCACAACAGGGCGTATCGTATGTTTATAAGCGCTGTAGACGTAATTTCCGCCACATATTCAAGCGCCGAATTGTATCTTTCGTGCCACCAGTATATGCGGCCAACCTGGCCAAGCCACTTAAGGACGCTTTTCCCCATCTCAACGCTTCCTTTCGTAAAAAACCTGAAGTAGCGGTCAGCGTCTATTGGCGGCAGGTTTATAAGAACCGGTTTTACGCCAAGCCCCCGCACGCTGGCCACTATCCCCTGCAACGTTTCGATGTATGCATGAAGCGGCGTTTTGGGCTGATGGTCAAAGTCCGGACGCATAGCTATCTTTTCCCAGTCAAAATCGCTGTCATTGCCGCCCACCTCTATCGCTACTATATCCGGCCTCGCTTCGCCCCGTGCGAATATCTTATTAAATCTTTCATTGAGCGCCTCTTTTAATTCGGACACGCTCCAGCCAAGCTTAGCAATCTGCTCAACCTCTACGTTAAGCGCGCTCCTTATCCCCTCTCCAAAGCCATCCCTGTTGACACGCACATAACGCCCCCTGTCCGAGTCAAAGATTATACCTTTGGCTATAGAATCTCCAGCCAGTATCAGCCTATCTTTCATAGATACCAACCTCCAATATTATATAATGTGCTTTGCATCATAATTTAATATTTCCATATTAAGGGCCGTCAATCCAGCTCGCCGAGAATAAGCCCAATAAGCGTTTCACCCGAAAGCCCGCCTACGCCCAGATTGTTCTGCAATATAAAACCGTCGATCATTGCCAGGAAGGTCTGCGAAAGCTTCCTTAGCCTTTCAGAAGCGGGAGACGCCAGTTTTAGCGAACCAACCTCTATCATTACGGTCCACTCCCTGTATTTTGCCGCCAGTTTTTTTTGCAGCGAGGTATTTCCCAGCATGGCTTCAAGGCATAGCGCCATATGCAGCTTGTAAATGTTCTCATCCTCAGTAAATGCTTCAAATATAACTGTCAGAGCGTCCTTTGGCTCCGTGTCCCTGTCCAAAGTCTCTATCCAAACAAAGATCATATCGGTTATGCGGCCAAAGTGATAGTCCGATATGTCGCTTATAAGATGATCCTTTGACGGATAATAATAATATAAAGTTCCTTTGCTCAGTTTCGCGTCCTTAGCAATATCGGCCAGGCTTGCCTCGTGGACGCCCCTGCTGGTAAAAAGCTTTGCGGCGGTTTCAAGTATCGCCGCCCTCACGCTTTCAAATTCGCCATGCTGCTTGGCCATATGTACCTCCGGATAAAGCCGCTATCCAATTATCGGTCGTTCAGCCGATAATATTAGTATAAGACCGC
Organism: Christensenellales bacterium; assembly: GCA_048421225.1. Classification (GTDB taxonomy): domain Bacteria; phylum Bacillota; class Clostridia; order Christensenellales; family CAG-138; genus UMGS946. The sequence goes on from DBFNRV010000056.1 coordinate 45,099, forward strand.
CGCTCTCAAATAGCAAGCGTGTCATTGTGAACTATTCGTGTATTGATGTTTTGATTTATAATAGCCCCGAGCGTTTAGAGACGTCCCGGGTTTATAATCGTTACGGCCAGCCCGCGCTTACGGGCATAATCCAGCGTATATCTTGTCCCTCCCGCTCCACCGCCGTATATAGCGATCAGATGCGTTGAAACATCCACCATATATCTGTTGCGCTGGTGCATACAGCCAGATGTATATTCCTTGCCTATTAACACAACGTCGTCGGCGGCATCAAGGATTGAAAAGTAACGGTTTTTATAGCTGGCGTCCCACCTTGACGCCTGTCCGGCATATGGTATCACGGCAATCAGCTTAATATTAAGTTCCGGTCTGCGTGTTCTATATTCGGCCACCGCCTCGGCGCACCATATATCCGCGCCCTGCGCCATACCGCTTATAAAACTCCTTACACCCAATTCAATATGCCTTTCAATTTCAATATAAATCCTGTCCTTGATCGATTTGCACAGTCGGCTTTCTTCATCATATCCAAACGGCATTCCTTTAGGCCTGTGCCCTGTAAAACAACAAGTAAAATAATCCATAAAAAACTCCCGGCTCTGATATTTTTATAAATTGCGGTGTTAAAAAAACGTGAAGTTATCATCCAAAAACTAATCTTTGCAATAAAACGGCTGTTTTATTTTATGTTATCATTTAAGCTAAATCGAATCAAGAATAAAAAATAGTTATCTTTCCAGCCGGTTGAGGTACTCTTTTTAACCACAAACGCGCATGGTCACTGGGTTTTTGATGGAATGACCCATGTATAAAATTAAAAAATGGCGCCTGAATTGGCGTCCAAATAAAAATGGCGATTTACAAGAACCGCTAAAATGTTATGCGGCTATATTTGACAGATACGCGATGAAATAATAGAATTAAAGTATGATCGTCTTAGGTGGATAAGGGCATTTAGTAAGCTGAAATTTTGAGGTGAAGAATGGCCGATATAATTCAAAACATCTTTAGAAATAAAAAAGCGAGTCCATCCAAACTTGCTCTTTTTGGATTTAAACAAGAAGATTCTTGCTATATCTATCACAAAGCCCTTTGCGATAGCGGATTTATGTTAACCATTTACATCACGGCAGAGGGAGAAATAGCAACAGAGGTTATTGATCCTACGCTTAATGAACCCTACACGCTACACCTCGCTGATGGCGCTGCGGGAAGCTTTGTAGGTAAAATCAAAGGCCAATACGAAGAAACCCTTTTAGAAATTGCTAACAAATGCTTTGAGTCCAATGTTTTCAAATCTAAACAGGCGGAGGAAGTGATTGCCTATGTCAGAAATATATATGGGGATGAACTTGAATTCCTATGGCGGAAATTTCCGGATAATGCGGTCTGGCGCAGACAAGACACAAAAAAGTGGTATGGGGCGTTACTCACCGTATCCAAACGTAAGTTAGGCGCCAAATCCGATGAGACGGTGGAAATAATCGATCTGCGTATTCGACCGGAAGATTTGGAAGCCCTGATCGATAACGAAAAATACTTTCCCGGTTATCACATGAACAAAGAACATTGGTATACGATCATCCTTGATGATTCCGTCCCGCTTGAGGAAATCTGCCGCAGAATAGACGGCAGCTACCTGTTGGCGGTCAAGTAAACAATTTTTATCTGTCAAGAAATATGCAAGTTTACATTGTTAGGCTTATTGGGAACGGTCGTCTTTGGAGAAAAAGGTAGATACGAATACCAGCAATAGAATAGCTGCAAGCAGCGTTTGAGCGTACACACATCACTCAAACCGCTTGTTCATCCCCAAGCCCTTGGAACAACCCCTGATAGGGCGGCCACGCTCCTTTCAGGAGCTGAACAATGGGTGATGCCGACTTTAGGCCGCCCGGAATGGAGCGCATGGGCCTGTTTGAGAATACGGAAAAGGCATAACCATATCTTTACACCACAGGTTTCAGGTAATAAAAATAGTGTTGTTTTTGAGTGTACAGAAAATTGTGGACTCCTGTAAACTCGCATGGTTACTAAGTTTTTGATGTGTCAGATGTATGTTATGTATGGTTGAAACGGAAATGGTGCGCTGCCGCCTTTTGGGCTCCCGAACCCTATGAAAGCTTATAAAAAGCGGTGGAAAGATATCATACAAACGTCGTTTCATAGATTGATAGCTATCCTCATTTGGAGACAAAAGCAGAACAGCACATTCTTTTCCGGTACGTTTTTACAGAGTAGAAACTTCCGTAAAACTGCTTGTTGGGAAGTATTGTCAAGCCCCTTGCCTATTTCTCTAATGAGTACCATTTTAGTTGGTAGAAGTCTTGCTGTTATTATGATAAAATGCAAGATAAGCAAAGTCTGTGCTTGTAAGGTTAAACTAGCGGCTAATTTATATTCTGCACAAAGGAGGGTTGTGATGAGATCGTATTCAATCGTTGATTATTTTGGTTATAATCTATCGCCGCAGGAAAGAATGAATATTATAAAAGAGGCGGGATTTTCCGGTGTTATTTTGTTGTGGACTAACCAATTTGACAGCGACTATAGAGATTTTCCTAAATATGCAGAAAAAGCGGGGCTATATGTAGAAAATACCCACGCCCCTTATTTGCAAGCCAACTCACTGTGGATAGATAGCCTAAACGGGCAAGAATATGCTGATGTCCTTATTGGATGTATTAAGGACTGTGCGGTATATAGCATTCCTACACTGGTTATGCATCCGACAAACGGAAAAACTCCTTTACCGACAAGTGATATTGGCATTGAACGACTTAAACGAATTGTTGGCGAAGCAGAAAAATTAAACATAAATTTAGCAATAGAAAATATCGAAACTCCGAAATATCTTGAATATATTTTCAGCAAAATCCAGTCCGAAAAATTAGGCTTTTGTTTTGATAGCGGACACCATAATTTTTATTCTCCAGAGCTCAATTTGCTCGATTTATACGGCGATAAACTTATGGCGCTACATTTGCACGACAACAATGGCAAAGAAGATATGCACGCGCTTCCATATTCGGGAAGTATCGATTGGAAAAAGATCTCATCAAAACTTATCGCCCTCGATTATCGAGGCGCTATTGCTCTGGAAACATTAAATAAAGGATTTGAAAAAATTAAATCTCCATTAGAATTTCTAAAGGTTGCAATAGATAGAGCAAGACAAATTTTATAGTTTCCTATCTATATACGCTATCGTTAGCAACGAAAATCTTTTGATTGTTATCTGCGTCAATGTATACGCCTATATTTGTAAACAAAAAAAGTCCGAAAGCATCTCGCTTTCGAACTTCTCTCTGGCTCCCCCTGTTGGACTCGAACCAACGACACTGCGGTTAACAGCCGCATGCTCTACCGACTGAGCTAAGGAGGAATATGTCCGCAGTATCGCTACTGCGGGTGTCGGCATCAACCTATTTTCCCGGGCC
>DBFNRV010000057.1:0-10461 GCA_048421225.1 Christensenellales bacterium
ACGAAGAAAAAGCTATGCGAGACACCCGAAACCATTGAGGATTGCAATACTGAAATCGAACAAACACAGAATAAAATCCGGCGGCACGAAAACAGAAACAATATGCATTACTGAGAGTTCGCCATTTAGAAGTTGCCGCCTTTTGACTGCTATAGAAAAGCATTGTACCGGAGCTAATTTCTATCCGATGATGAAACCAGAGCCTACCTCTATTGTGCTGTCAGCCGCCCGAAAGGCAGAGATTTTTTAAGCGAACGGGCCGATGGCGGGCTTTGGAATAAAACCTTGATAACAAGGGCGCATTTATACACCCTGTAGGGTGTTGTACGATCCAAAGAAAAATCAGCGACTGATACCTATCGCTGATTTAATACTGTCTTACGGACCCCGTCCTTCAACAAGGCCGTTTTTTATCAATGCATGTATACGAGCAAGCCGTAAGCCGAGTTCTGTCTAAGTGTGACCATCTATCTTGGCCTGAAGTTGCCAGCAGGCTCTAGCGATTACAAGGAGCGTGGCGGGCCGCCATTAAATGCTCCCAATTCAATCTTGCTCCGGGTGGGGTTTACAGGGCGGACAAGTCGCCATGCCGCCGGTGAGCTCTTACCTCGCCTTTCCATCCTTGCCCCGAACGATGAAAAGCGGACGTTATCGCTCTTCATCGTTTGGGGCGGTTTATTTCTGTTGCACTTTCCTTGGAGTCGCCTCCACCGGGTGTTATCCGGCACCCTGCCCTATGGAGCTCGGACTTTCCTCATACGGGCCCCGCCGTATGCGGTCACATAGCTTACTCGTATCTGCACCGCTTTTAATTCATCGGCTATATATTTACCGGCGTTATGCGTCGGAATATAGTATTCTTCCGCAGTTTTCACATTCCACTATCCCAGTACCGTTAATTACCGAGCGTACAACCGTAGTCGGAAGCGACATGTTGCATCCGCCGCACCGCTCCCCCTCCAGTTTCGCCAGGGGGATGGCGTGCTTTTTTCTAATAGTCTTGTACTTCTTTACAAGCTCAGGCGCTACATTCTTTTCTAAGGCGTCTACCTCTGCTTTAGCCGCTTCAATATCCGGCTTAGCCTTTTCAAATTCTCCTTCGCACTGTTTATATATAACGTTGTATTCCTTGTTGGCCTTAGCTCCCTTCGAATATATGGCTTTAGCTTCGGCCGCCGCCCTGTCCAGCCATGAGATGATGTCGTACAGCTCTTTTCTTACCGCTGTTATTCTCGAAAGCAGCGATTCCAAGGAGCGCCTTGCCTCGCTCATTTCGGCAGCGGTGCATTCCTCGTCTTCCATCATCAGGTCAAGATCCGATTTTTCAAGTTCAAACGCGTGTTCAAACTCGTCGGCCATAGCGGAAAGCTCTTCAAAGCTTTTGTTTTTGGCGTCAACCTGCTTTTGAACGTTAGAAAGCAGCTTCTGCTGCTCTGTAAGTATCCCGCGCAGTTTGTTGAGACGCACCCTGGCGGGGGACGTCACTATTTCCTTTTCCAAAGCGGTAAGTTTCATTTCCGCCTCATGATAACTCAACAAAGCGTCAAAGCTGTTCATAATCAATTACCTCCTGCTTATGCGGGACTTTATCTCAAACCGTCCCTAAAGCGACCAAAATGGGGATGCGTCATGACACGCCAATTTATATTGTACACCATCGGTCAATGCCTGTAAACGGCAAATAACGGATGGCAGAACAACTCTTTCCGTTTCATAGTGTCCCGCCTCAACCACGGCAAGGCCAAGATGAATCGCCTCTATTGCCTGGGAGTGCTTTATCTCGCCCGTAACATAGACGTCCGCTCCCGCGCCGCGTACCATTTTTACTTCGTTTCCTCCCGAGCCGCCCATAACTGCAACGCGGTCCACCCACGCATCCGGCTCCCCAGCTATGCGGATCCTGCCGCCAAGCCTTTCCTGAACGCGGGCTGCGAAGCTGCGAAGCGTTGCCCTTTCAGAGAGCTTCCCTATTCTCGCAATTCCCTCATTCCCTATTATACGAACATCCTTAATGTCCAGCGCCCCGCACAGCGCGTCGTTTACGCCGCCCTGCGCCGCGTCAAGGTTTGTATGGGCCGCGAACAGCCCTATACCGTTTCTAGCCAAGGCATAGGCCGCCGATGTGCCCGGATCGCTTGGCGTAAAACTCTTTATGCCATTAAAGAACATAGGATGGTGCGTTAAAACAAGGTCGGCGCCCCAATTCACCGCCTCATTTGCCACGGCTTGCGTGCAGTCAAGGGCAACCAGCACCCTCCGTATCTCATCATGATCTGGACCTACTAAAAGGCCCGGATTATCAAAATCCAAAGCCAACGCCTTTGGCGCTAGCGTCTCGCATATCGATAAAAAGTCTTCAAGCCTCATCGTTATAACCCTCCATAAATGTCTCTATTTCATCCAGCTGTTTCAGTTTGTTTATAAGCGCGGGCGGTCTAGCGCCGGCCGCTAAGGCCCGTACAAGCCTTTTTTCAACGCCACGCCTATACGAGACGATAAGCGCTCTTAGCAACGGATCGCGGTTTACAGCCATGCGCCAGCCTATATACAGCACATCATTTGGAAATCCGTCCGGACATTGCGCTGGCGTTCCATCATGCGCGCAGATGATTTGATAGATCCGCCCCGAATCCAATACAAGCCTCTCGTCGAGTATGTCATAATTATTCTGATTCAGATAGCGCCTTAGCTCCTCTTCGCCGCGCATTGGCTGCAGTACAAGGCGTTTCGCGCCGCGTGCCGTTGCGCCGCCATTTTCAAGCATCCTCGCGATAAGCTCGCCCCCCATGCCCGCCATAATTATTCCATCCGCTTCACCAGGGGTGAGAAACTCCAGGCCATCCGCCGTCTCAAACCGCATATGGCTGGCCACTCCGCATATTTTTGCCAGCCGGCGCGCCTTATTCAGCGATACTTCGCTTATATCGCTTGCCTTTACGCGGCGGACGAGTCCCCTTTGCACAAGCGCTACCGACAGCCTTCCATGATCGCATCCGATGTCCGCCGCTTCATCAACGCCCGAAAGCATTTCCGCTATTGCTTCGAGCCTTGGAGAGAGATGTATATGCTTTTTAAACTTGGTGTCCATATGCTACACTATATCTCAAATCCGCCCTATACGCAAATGGAATAAGCGCCCTGCCTTAAAGACGCCTTTAAATCAGGACGGGCGGCCGGTGCGGCCGCCCAGATAATAATCATGTTTTATAAATTAACCAAGGAATAATCGTGAAAGCAACCGCCTAAGAAACCATAACGGATGGTTGCCGTCCTACGTCACGCTATCAGGGAACGTATTTCGTCATAATTAGCGTCGTGTATGGCCAGGTTTATTCCATCCGCAATGATCCGGGACATATCCCCTACGATGCTGTCAATATCCTTAGGGGTCATAATCATTGGCCCCAGCTTTTCATTTATCACCTTATCGGCCAGACCCTTAAGGCGTTCCTCATCGTTATGCAGGCCCGTTTCGTCGGCCATCAGCTCAATGGCGTCCTGTACCACGGTACTTGCATATACTACAAGCGGAACCCCGATGGCCAGCACGGGTACGTTGAGCGCCTCTGGGCTTATGTCAAGGCGGGCGTTTCCAACCCCCGACCCGGGACTTATTCCGGTATCGGTAATCTGCACCGCCGTGCTGATTCGATCTGAGCTCCTGGCCGCCAGCGAGTCGATGGCAATTACAAGGTCAGGCTTTATGTGCTCAACTACGCCACGTATTATCTCCAGGGTTTCCACTCCCGTCACACCCAGCACGCCGGGCGCTATCGCGCATACCGACCTAATGGGGTGGTCAAAGGCGTCTGGAAGATATTCGGTAATGTGGCGTGTTACATACACCTGTTCCGCTACCCTTGGTCCAAGGGAGTCTGGGGTGATGAAACGGTTCCCCAAACCCACGACCAGCACCGTCGCCCCGTCCTTAAGGCCGCCCGTAAGCTGCTTTATCTCCTCCGCCACAACCTTGCTCAGCGCTTCAAATAGGTCAAGCGGCCTGTTTACAAGCTCGGGCGCGTCCAGCGTTACGTACATCCCTTTCTTCTTGCAAAGCTTCTGTGCCGCTTGGTCATCGACGACCCTAATTCTTGAAACGCCTATCTCACCCTTGGATTCATTCGTCTCTTCAATGCCGGGTATGCTTGGATTTAGCTCTCTTGCCTCCATTGCCAGATCTGTATATATATTTCGTGCCATAGGTAACCTCCTGTTTCCTGCTCAAGTTCGGTATTTAGTGTTGCCATAGCGGGGCGTTTTGATGCTAATTTTACAGCTTATATGCGCATGTGCCGCTAACCACGATAATATAAGACAAAAAAAACGGCGTTTTCGCTTGCATCTGGGCTTTGCCCGTGTTATAATGCCGTTTGTTTGAGTTTCGCGTCCAAGGCTTTGGACTGCGTTGTAAAATTATTCGGGAGGTGAATTACTTGGCAAACCATAAGTCCGCTATTAAGCGCATTGGCGTTACACAGAAGAAAAATCTTCGCAATCGTATGATTATGTCCAGCGTCAAGACCGCTATCAAGAGGTTTGACAGCGCTTTGACACAAGGCGATGAAGAAGCCGTTAACGCTTGTTATCTTAGCGCAGTCAGCATCGTGGATAAGGCCGTCAATAAAGGCGTGCTGCACAGAAACGCTGCCGACCGAAAAAAAGCCCAGCTTGCCATTAAATTGGCTGCGAAGTGATCTTCACACCTGCAATATAAAATGTTTTTGATGATAAAGGCCTTCTGAAACATTGGGTTTGGATGGTCTTTTAGTCATATTCACGAGATAATTCTACGCCTATACCCGCCTCACCGCGCAATAAGTAAGTTAGGCGGGATATTTTTTTGAATGCCTTTCAAAATAGGCCCCGTTCCTATTTAATTATGGATTCTCCAACATCAAATTAAGCCAAAACACGTCAAATTGCGTTAAAGTAAGACCCGTGGTAGAATTATAGCAAATCATTATTCATCATGGAGGAGAAGCTTGGATTCAGTAGTATTGTACATAACAGCGGCCATTTCCGCCGCGGCGCTGATAATTTCCATTTTAGTTCTTAGTAAGCTGAACCGTAACGGAACTGATAAGTCGGGTTCCACTGCCCAGCTTGAACAGGTTATCCGCGATTTGGCTTCGCGACAGGAGGGTATGCGGCGCGAGCTTAATGATTCCATTAGGCTTCTTTCCGAACTCCTCTCATCAAACCAGAGGGCTTCGGCCGACGCTGCCGCCCAAAAGCTGGGCGACATGGAGCGCGCGCTATCCTCAATACAGGAAGCTACCTACCGAAGCACCCAGTCCTCCCTAAGACAGCTCGAAGAGCGGCTTAAGACCTTTTCAATGGAAAACGAACAGCGGCTTGACAACATTCGCGCTACTGTTTCCAGGCATCTTGTGGGAATGCAGGAGGACAACAACCGCAGGCTTGACGAAATGAGAGGTATGGTAGACGAAAAGCTGCAGCGCACCCTTGACGAACGGATGACCAACTCGTTCAGGCTGGTTAACGAACGGCTGGAGCAGGTATATAAAGGCCTGGGCGAGATGCAGACGCTGGCCATTGGCGTAGGCGACCTTAAACGGGTGCTGTCCAACGTAAAGACCAGGGGTATCCTGGGAGAAATCCAGCTTGGGGCCATATTGGAGGAAATCCTTGCGCCCGAGCAATTTGACCGCGAGGTAGCTATAAAGAGGAACACCAAGGTTGAATTTGCCATAAAGCTTCCCGGCGACAACGGCGATACGGTATACCTGCCCGTTGATTCGAAATTTCCTGTTGAAGCCTATCAAAAACTGATGGACGCATATGAAAGCGCTGATCCGGCGCTTGTAAAAACCTCTGGCGCCGCCCTTTGCCAGGCGCTGAAGGTGTCGGCTAAGGATATATGCACAAAATATATCGACCCTCCTAAGACCACCAGCTTCGCCGTTATGTTCCTTCCAACCGAAGGCCTGTACGCCGAATCCGCGAAGCTTGGCCTCATTGAAACGCTCAGGCGTGAGTTCAACGTATGCGTAGCTGGCCCCAGTACTATGGCGGCGCTGTTAAACAGCATGCAGATGGGATTCAGAAGCTATATTATCCATAAGCGCGGAGGCGAGGTATGGGAGGTGCTCAGCGAGGTTAAAACGGAGTTTGAACGCTTTGCAGACGGTCTTAATACCGCTCAGGAGCGCATTGAACAGGTAAATAAGGATCTGGACACGCTCGTAGGCGTTCGTACACGCCAGATGCGCAGAAAACTTCAGAAGATAACCGAGCATCAAATGTCTGACGGCGATGAAAGCGCGGTATAATACCATATAAAACCGGCGGCTTTTATCGGATATTTTATTTAGGTAAGTGTAGGGCCGCCATGCCGTATCGGTCCTAAGCGTCTTAGCATATAACACATGCCATATGCTCAATAGCAGCCATCGTTCTTACCTTTATTGCTTGACAGGGTTCATAATTTATATTTCACTGTTCCCTTCACGCCAGGGGTTGGCCTGCCATAATATATAGCATGACTTCTTTGCTTATCTATGACCACAGGCGGAACGACTTCATTTGTCTGAATGAGGACGATTCCCCCCTCCCCTTTCTTAAATATGCAAACGTGCGCCTCCGGACGTTTGTCCGAAGCACACGCACGAATCTTGCATGGACCGACAGTAGGCTTCTTGAGGCTTACGACGCCTGCTGCCATATCTGGGGAGCGCCCATACCCGCGAATCTCGCGTTCAGAAGGGTGGAGAGCGGCCTGCGCGCGCCGCACTCGCCTCATTACGCGGGGCTTTCAATAATTATGGGCGGAGGTATGGACAGAAATGACCTCGGTGAACTTTATTCCATATGCCTTAAAATGAAGGACTTTGACCGTATAGACCCCCCTTATATAGCGCCTTCATGGATTGAGGCGGCGCTTAACATATCCACAGCTCAGGTATATGGGTATCCGTCGCTCGATAGGGGGATGCGGGGAGTGCATGTGTTGCTTTTGCAGGACGCGCTCAGGCTATGCGGCTATACAGGAGACGGGATTACCGGCACATTTTCCAAACAGACCGAATACAATGTGAGACGTTTTAATTTGGATCATGGATGCGGAAGTGGAGCTATAGCGTCTCAGGCTACATGGAAGCTGTTAATGCGTGAAGTCATGTGTCAGGTAGCCCTCGCGGATAAGGCAGTAAGATAACCCTCCATGCCGTCCCGATCGCTGACGTTTACGCTGTTTATATCCAATAGATCGATTAAAAATGCCAGAATTACCGCTCCATAAAGGATGACGTCGTGCCTTTGTGCCAACAGCGGATGCGCCGCGCGGCATTCGCCCATTGCTTCAAGGCTGGATATCATTGTCTCAACGCTTTGCTTTGTTAGAACGGTATTGTTTACTATATCGCTGTCGTATTCCGTCAGTCCGGCACTCAGCGCGCCGATCGTAGTTATGCTGCCCCCGACCCCGGTCCATGTATCCACCTTTTGCGGCGGACGGTCTGCAAGCTCGTGAAGCTTCAGCTCCAATGCTCTTCGCTGCGGCAAAAAGCTGTGATCCGCTGTTTCAGCACGTACAAAATCCTTTGCCCGAACGCAACCCATAGGATACGACGCCCTGTATGGCCCCGCCGCGATCTGGAACGACCCCCCGCCAATATCTATGAGGCCCCCATGTCCGCCAGTAGCTCCTATATAGGAGTATTCGGCTTCCCTTTCGCCCGATAGCAGGTCAATATCTATCCCCGTAGAATCCCGCGCCAAACCGATAAACTCGCAGCCGTTTTCAGCGTCGCGTACCGCGCTTGTAGCGTATGCGTAAACCTGCAGCCCGTTTTTCGAAGCCCTGTCTTTAAATTCGGTCAAAACCTCTATGCTGTTTAACATATTCTCATGCTTAAGCCTTCCGGTTCGGGCGAGTCCCTCGGCAAGCCTTGTTGTCACTAGCAGCTTTATATCGGAGCGCACAGCGCCTTCATCGCAAACGCCCTCCATATAGCGCAGCGAATTGCTGCCTATATCAACAATAGCGGCCTTCATAACCAAATTTATCACTATTCCTCTATATCGAATATTATATCATCCGGCAACACAAAGCCAAATCGTTCTCTAGCGTATTGAATCAGGTAATCGTTGCTCTTTACATAGTCAAGCATAAACTCAAGCTGCTGCTGCTCCCGCTTTTCATTGTTATACTCCTCTTGAAGCGCCTCGTATTCAGCGCTTAGCTTGTCCATTTTGGCTAACTGCGACGAAATGATTATCAAGACAACGCAAATAAGGCTGACAGCAGCGAACATTACCAGCAATACAAAGGTCAGACGCTTTTTACGGGGCTGCGCCATCAAGATGCCATCTCCTTTATACAAAATGATATATATAAATAGTTTAGTCCATCCTATACCATTTTGCAAGGTTTTTTAATAGTTAAATAATTATGAATCCTGAATTTAAGCTCGAATATTGTAGCGGCAATTAATTAAGTTAGACATGAAAGCTAAATTTTGAAATCGGGCAAAACCTATTTATCGAAACTCGTCTTATTAGGCCGTCCATACCTTTTAGGCGGAAACAGCTTATTTTTCAGTTTGCATAACGTATCACGTATCAGCGCGCTTACGAAATATTGTTCCGACAGCGCTCCAATAAGGGCGCCTATTACTGTGTACAGGCGAAACTCACCGTCGTTTATTATGAGCAGCATAACCGCGAAAAGGATGCCCGCAAGCGCGTAATATAACGCGTCCAATATTCCTATTATGATTACATTTTGAAACAGCATGCGCAACAAGCGGAATACATCATATAAAACGCCGATGAGTATTCCGCCGTATATAGTTGCCAGGAATATGGGTATTTGGGAGATCGTAGAATCCATTACTTAAACATACGCGAGAACAAACCGCCTTTTGCTTCGCGCAAATCAGCGTATTCCAATGCTATAAGCTCGCCCTCAATCACTACCTGGCCATCGTCAAGGTTCAGCTTGGTTATGTGCAGGTCATTGCCCTCAATATGGAGCTCGCCTGCTTCCGTTACAAGCGAAACCTCCTGTTCATTGAAATTAAGGACATCCTTTACGCCTGTAACGCTCATCAATTCCCTGTTGTCAATATGTATGCAGTGAGCCCTTAGCCTTAAACTGGAACCTTCTATTATGCTTCTATCAACCATACGCTTGCTCCTTGTCCTTTTGATGTATGCGTGTTCCGTCATGCCCTGAACCCGCGTATGATTAAAGATATGTTGATATGGACGGATTATTACGACAAGACAAAAAAATAATATGCTTCAACATTTACAGGTATATTTCTACAGTATAGATCAAGGTATCAGAACCAATGGGGATCGTTTAGTCCTTATCCCATCCCCCATAAGATCCCTGATTTTGGGCCGCGAATTCGGATATGCTTATATGGCGGCTATATAATGCCCATACGAACAAATATCCCATCCTGGCCCTCTTTATATATTTCGGTTATATGCGCTTTGTTCTGGTCTAAATACAGAATTCCGTCTATGGCAGCAAATTTGTCCCAATAGATGCCGCTGTCGGCCACGATTAATATTGCGTTTCTCTTTTCAGCATTGGTTTCATTCTGCGTGTTTAAGCCTACATAAGAACTTTAAATACTATTTTGATATTACTTTCGTAAAATCATATGATATCACGTCTTTCGCAAACGATATAAAATGAGCAAATCCTTCGTCAAACGTAATATATTTCAGTTTGCTTACATAATCGCCTATTATTGGGCGGGGCCCGCGGCGCAGGCATACAGGGGCATTTTCATGGGTCATGAGACCGCGTGCCAGGTGGCAAATCACTGCCCTCCTCTTTATACGTATTAAATCTTATAGGATCAAATACCACGAGCTCCTCTTCCTCATGTTCCCTTACCATGGCGTCGTACGGAGGGGACAGCTTACGGCAAGCAAAACCTTTATCCCCTGAATAGCGCTTTGCCAGTCTGGTAACAAATCGCTGTAAAGGGCTTGGTTAAACGGAACAAATTCCTCTAGGTTATGATTGATTTCCGCCATAACGTCCTTAACCGCCGGCTTTAATGAAGCGCAGGGTTCAACAAATAGATGTTGTCCCTTTTCTTTTGAACTAAATACCCTCAGTCGACAAGGGTAAATACGCCTAAAGAGCCGGATTTGGGCCATTTCTATGTTCTCGTCGTTTGAATTAGCGCTGAACAGTCCTGCGCTCCTCGGCCTTGAACCGGCCCAAATCCGGCTTCTCAAGGTCTTATGGGTTTTCGCACACCCAGCCCGTGCGGGATGAGACGCGGGCGTGCAGGCGTAGCTGACCTACGGCAAGCGGCTAGAACAAAGTCCAGCGCGGGCTGGGTGTGCGAAAACCGCGTTTACCCTTGTCAACTGAGGGTAGCCAATGCCCGCCGAATTCATTATCACTCATATATTCATTTACAATGCCGCTATCAAATTATAAATATATAACTCCCGCAAAATTTTATT
>DBFNRV010000058.1:0-23361 GCA_048421225.1 Christensenellales bacterium
ACTTCTTTTAAATTAATTTAATATTTTTTTAGCATGTTGATTTATACTGATGTTATAATATCCTATACAATAAATGTGTTTTGCACAAGGAGTATTTACATGTTAAAAAAACAGCAGCGCATAGCGGCGGCCTCGCCTAAAACGGTACTTGGCAACCCTATGGCAAACGCGGATTTAATTACAAATTTTATTAAGCGCGCCTCTGACCTGGATGTTGACTTCATCGTCTTTCCGGAACTTGCCCTTACGGGGGCCAGCCTCGGGTCACTGCTTTCCCATCCGCATATGCTCGACCTGTCGGGCATGGCGCTTGAGAGCGTATGCAGGGCCACTGAAAATCTCAGCATAACCTCGGCGGTGGGTTATCCATGCGAGATAAACGGCAGCGTGCGCAGCGCCGTAGCGCTTATCAATCGCGGCAGCGTGCTTGCAACGTCCTTTTCAGACTGTGCCGAAGCCCCATTCGGCTTTATCCCCTCGGTTGAGTACAACTTGTCAAAGCCCCGCTCCATCTTTCCGCGCAGTATAAACGTAATATTCGGCAACGAGCTGTTATCCAGCAAGCTAAGCGTGCCCGATGGAAACGTGACCCTTATTCCTTCCTTTTTAAACGCGACCGCGCATAGCGACCGCCTTGTTTCCGAGGCGCTCAGGAGGTATACGGCCATATCGGGCTTTGCGGCGGCTTATGCGGCCCCGAATTCCGGTGAATCTTCATCTTTCTTCCTATATGACGGGTTCTGCGCCATATCCGCGGGCGGTGAAATTATCGCTATGACGGAACCGTTCTCCGACGATCCGTTCGTATACGCGGATGTAAACGCCTCCTGGATTGCATCGGCAAAGGCCGTTCCCGTTATGCAGCCGCCCACGTATTATCTTTCTCAAAAGCCCGAGCGCGCCGCCCATGAATGCAGACGGATTCTAAGGCTGCAGGCTGAAGCGCTTAGGAGACGGCTGGAACACATCGGCGGCAGGGGATTTATAATCGGCGTCTCAGGAGGGCTTGACAGCGCCTTGGCTACGCTTGCCTCCGTAAAGGCCGCGGACATGACGGGGCTTCCCAGAAGCGGCGTTTTGGGCGTATCCATGCCTGGCTTTGGTACGTCAATACGCACCAGGGAAAATTCAAGGAAGCTGTGCGAGGCCCTCGGCTGTTCTTTCAGGGAAATCCCGATAGTAGACGCGTGCTCCGCACACCTTGAGGCTATCGGGCATGGCATGGACAAACGCGACGTGGTCTATGAAAACGCCCAGGCACGGGAAAGGACTCAGATCCTTCTGGATCTTGCCAATATGGAAAACCTGCTGGACGTGGGCACAGGGGACCTGTCCGAAGCCGCGCTCGGATGGACCACCTTTGGTGGGGATCATCTGGCGCAGTACGGCATAAACGCTTCGCTTCCAAAAACCGTTATACGCAGGGTAGTAACCGAAGCCAAAAACGAATTCAGGGAAGCGGCGGATACGCTGCAGGATATTTTGGACACGCCCGTAAGCCCCGAGCTGCTGCCCTCCGAAGCCGGCGAGATATCACAGAAAACCGAGGAACTGCTCGGCAGCTATGAGATGCACGACTATTTCATATATCAGTTTTTAATAAATAAGGAAAAGCCTTCCGCTATCATCGAGAAGGCGGTACGCGAGCTGCCCTTTGAGTCCGGCGAGATACGAAGAACCTTTGATGTGTTCATCAGGCGCTTTTTTACCCAGCAGTATAAGAGAAACTGTGCCCCAGAGTCTCCGCAAATCCTTGCAAGCATCGGCCCCATGGTGTGGAGGATGGGGTCCGACGTGCCGCCCAACGGTTTTTTTGTTGAAAGGAGTTCAGACGATTTAAATATGGATGCTCAGCCCTAACAGAATGCAAATTAAATGCGCCGCCTTTTTGCGCGGCGCGGGAGGATAAAACATGGATGAAGCCACTGTACGCCAACAGGTAAAGGATATGGGCGCGGACTGTTCCGAGTTAACGGAAATCCGCTCAAAGGACGGGGTGTCCGTTTACCGCGTGAAGGGCGCAAACAGCAGATATGTGTTAAAAATCTTTGATAATGCGGAGTATTGCCGCGAAGTAGGGAACTATTTAATATTAAATGGACTAAGAGTGCCCACAATCGGCCTTATCGCGTATACCGACAACGCGCTGCTGATGGAGGATCTCGAGTTCAGCGGTGAGTACAGGCTTGCTGTTAAAGAGGATATGGCGGATGAAACGGTTGCCGCGGCCCTTGCCAAATGGTACAGGCGGCTCCATGACCGGGGCAGGGCGTATGTGGCCGACCATGGCGGCGGCATGTATATGGAGAGCGACTGTATAACCGGCGCTAATTTGGAATTCATAAGGTTGAAAACCAATACTGGGGATAATCCCGTCTGGAGCGCCTTGTACGGGCGCCTGCACCGGCTTAAGGAACTTATCGGCGCTATGGACAAGACGCTTGTCTATAATGACTTTTATTATACGAATATGGCGGTATCGCGTGACGGGACGCGCGCGCTCATGTTCGACTACAATCTTTTGGGCAAAGGACCCGCGGCCGGCGATATAAGGAATGTTACCTATAGCCTGTCAGAGGCGGCGCGGGAGGCCTTTTTGAAGAGCTACGGCGAATACGACGAAGGGAACGCGGCGCTCAACAGCATATTGGAGGATTTGGTAACGCTGTACTTCGCATGCGTTAGAGAGGCGTTTCCACAATGGGGCGCTGAAGCGCTTGACCGTCTGAAAAGTGGGGAGCTGCTCAAGCGCCTTGAAGAACTCTGATAACTCAAACGGTCTTGTGCATAGCCTTTGGTAAACCGGTTAAACGCCATAGGAAAACGTAATGCCTGAAAGGGAAAACTATATATGCCGGCTCGAAAGCCTGATGAAGCTGAGTTTAAGACGGCTTCGAATGGGATATGCTCATACTGAATGATGAACATATGATGGCCTTGGGGGCGTGACGGTCTATCTCTCCTCCGTAATGGCCGTTCCAAGGCGGCAACACCTAATATGGCTGTTCTTAATCGGTGTCTGGCCGGCCCGTCGCATTTTTACTGCTTGCGATGGCGCTTCAATACTTCTTCGGGAAACAAAGCTCCCCAGCGTCCGGCCAGCAATAAAACAAAAGCCCGTCCCTGTGGACAGGCCTGCGTTGATCTTTTCCAACTCTTATCAGTTGGCCTTTTCGGTTATCAGCTCAATCATCGCCATCTCGGCGGCATCGCCCCTGCGCGGCCCCATCTTGATAATGCGGGTATACCCGCCCTTGCGGCCGTCGATTTTGGGCGCTATGTCACGGAACAGCTTCTCCACGACCGGATGCTTCCTGTCCTTTGTGCGCTCACGGTATGCCGACTTGGATTCCTTCTTGTCCTTGGGTTCCGGCACATCATACAGATAGGCCATGATTTGCCTGCGGGCATGCAGCTTTGAAGGCAGGTCGTTGATCTTTTCAACTTCCACGACCTGATCCTTATCGTTATGCACTTCCTTTCGGACGGTTACGGTATTCTTATATTCGGAAACGGCAAGCGTTATCAGTTTTTCCGCTATCGGGCGGACTTCCTTCGCTCGCTTCTCTGTGGTTACAATCCGTCCATTCCAGATAAGAGCGGTGGTCAGGTTCCTAAGCATTGCCCGACGCTGATCCGAAGGCTTGCCCAGCTTACGGTTTGGCATTCTACCTTCCTCCTTTTTATATGTTTATGCGTAGTAATATCAATCTTCGTTCTGACGGAGCGAAAGTCCCAGCATCGCCAGCTTTTGCTGAACCTCCTCAAGCGACTTTCGCCCGAGGTTTCTTACGCGCATCATATCCTCTTCGTTGCGCTGTATCAGCTCTTCAACCGTGTTGATGCCCGCGCGCTTGAGACAGTTGGACGAACGGACGGAAAGGTCTAGCTCCTCAATGGTCATTTCAAGGATCTTCTCCTTCTTGTCCTCCTCCTTGTCTATGAGTATCTCAAGCCCTTCCACCGAATCGGTAAGATGAAGGAACAGCTGAAGGTGATCAATCAGGTACTTTGCCGCAAAGCTCACGGCCTCGTCCGGCTTCATCGCGCCATTGGTCGCTATCTCCAGCGTCAGCTTGTCATTGTCGGTAATCTCGCCTACACGGGTATCCTCGACTTCAAACTTGACATTTTCCACAGGCGTGTATATGGAATCCACCGCGATCTGGCCGATGGGCATATCGGGCCGCTTGTTCTTTTCCGATGATACGTAGCCCCTGCCGCGTCCAACGCGTATCTCCATACGTAGCCTGGCGTTGGCCGATAGCGTCGCTATCGTCTGGCTGGGGTCGACAACGTCTATATCCGCGTTTTCAATATCGCCCGCCGTTACCGTGCATGGCCCCGTAGCGTCTATTACAAGCGTGGTTTCATCGGTATGAAGCTTAAGGCAAAGCTTTTTGATGTTGAGTATGATCTCTGTAACATCCTCTTTTACGCCCTCAATCGTGGAGAACTCGTGAAGCACTCCGTCAATCCTTATCGATGTCGCGGCCGCTCCTGGAAGCGACGAGAGCAACACGCGCCTAAGCGCGTTGCCAAGCGTCGTTCCCAGTCCGCGTTCCAACGGCTCAATGACAAACTTGCCATGCGTGTCGGTCATATCAGCACATTCGATCCTAGGCCTTCCGATTTCAAACATATTCAAATCCCCTTTTCTTCAAATTTGCCAAGCGATCAGGGTGATTATGTCTATGATCACCTTGAGTAATACTCGACTATGAGGTGCTCCTCGATGCTGAGGTCGATATCGTCGCGCTGCGGCATCGATGCGACCGTGCCGCGGAGATTCTCCGTGTCCAGCTCAAGCCACTTGGGAATGGGGTTTTTAGCGCCCTGTTCGCGCAGCTCCTTGAGATAATCCATATCGCGGCTCTTGTCGCGTATGGAGATCACCTGGCCCGGCTTAACAATATATGACGCTATATTCACCTTCTTGCCATCCACGCGGATATGGCCGTGATTGACCATCTGCCGCGCCATTGGACGGCTGCTTCCAAATCCCAGGCGGTACACAACATTGTCAAGCCTGCGCTCAAGCAGGGAAAGAAGGTTCTCGCCCGTTACGCCGCGCATATTGACGGCCATTTCATAGTATTTCCTAAATTGGGATTCCAATACTCCATACGCTCTGCGCACCTTCTGCTTTTCGCGAAGCTGCGTTCCATATTCCGAAGGCTTCCTCGTGCGTGACTGGCCGTGCTGCCCCGGAGGGGTATGCCGCTTTGTCACCGCGCACTTTGCGCTGAAACAGCGGTCGCCCTTTAAAAACAGCTTGGTGCCCTCTCTGCGGCACTGCCTGCAAACGGAATCAATATATCTAGCCATAGTTCGTTTGCCTCCTTAAACTCTTCTGCGCTTTGGCGGACGGCACCCGTTATGCGGGATGGGCGTCACGTCCTTGATCATGTTGACGTCAAGACCCGCCGCCTGCAGGGCGCGTATAGCCGCCTCGCGGCCAGAGCCTGGACCCTTCACATATACCTCTACGGTCTTTAGGCCATGCTCCATCGCGGCCTTGGCGGCGGTTTCCGCAGCCATCTGCGCAGCAAAGGGCGTGCTCTTTCTTGATCCGCGGAACCCCAGGCCGCCTGCCGACGACCATGCTATCGCGTTGCCCTGAAGGTCTGTGATGGTTACCATAGTATTGTTAAAGGAGGAACGTATGTGCGCTGCGCCGCGCTCAATGTTCTTGCGCTCGCGGCGTTTGCGCGTAGCAGTCCTTTTGACCTTTGCTTTTGCCATTTATCGTTACCTCCCCTTACTTCTTCCTGCCGCCGACCGTGCGCTTTGGCCCCTTGCGGGTGCGCGCGTTCTGCTTTGTACTCTGTCCTCTTACGGGCAGGCCCTTACGATGACGTACGCCGCGATAGCAGCCTATTTCAATCAGGCGCTTGACGTTCATCGAGGTTTCACGCCTGAGATCTCCCTCTACCTTTACGTTGTGGTCAATGTACTCTCTGAGTTTATTGACATCTGCTTCAGACATATCCCTGACGCGAATGTCGGGATCGACGCCGGTTGCAGCCAGTATTTCAGAAGCGGTCGTCCTGCCTACGCCGTAAATATAGGTAAGGCCGATTTCGATTCGCTTTTCCCTGGGCAAGTCTACACCGGAAATACGAGCCATAGAACTAATGCACCTCCATAGTTATTTGTTTATATATCACTTCCCGCCGGTTGCGCGCGTTTTTTTGCGCGCCAGCCGCTCCGGCGGTTGGTTTTCAACTTAACGCGTGATTATATCACAGTTCACGCTTTGTTCAAACTGTTTTTTTGTTTTTTTCTAAACCGAAATTGTTTTCCGGCTTTATGATCCGCGCGCCACACCGCAGAAGCACAGAGGAGCGGGATCATTTTATCCCAGGGCGGCCCATTGGGACGCTGAAGCGCGTCGTGTGCGCCTCAGTCTCCCCAATAAAAGGGGCTTTGCCCAAAATCACTCCTCTGAGCCGGCTCCTCTGTGCTTTACAGCATGTCCCAGGCAAGGGCTTTACGCCCTTTTGCCAAGGGAGCCATGGCTCGCCCGCGCATGCGCGGCAGGTTGGTCATCCCTGCTTCTGCTTATGCTTCGGATTCTCGCAAATGACCATTATACGGCCCTTACGCCTAATAATCTTGCATTTTTCGCAGATCGGCTTAACCGAAGGCCTAATTTTCATAGTTCATACCCTCCTTAGAATATCGTGTGCCGGTTATCCCGTTAATTCTTTCCACGCCACGTAATGCGTCCGCGTGTGAGATCATAGGGGGACAGTTCCACTGTAACCTTATCGCCCGGCAGTATTCGTATATAGTTCATCCTGAGCTTTCCTGAGATGTGCGCCAATATCTTGTGTCCGTTGGGCAGCTCCACCTCAAACATAGCGTTTGGGAAGGAATCAGTTACGATGCCTTCGATTTCGATTACGTCGTCCTTAGACATTCTGTTCTCCTTCTTCGCACTCCTTAACGTTAAACCCCAGACTGAGCAGGCAGTTGCGTATTTCCGCGTCAAACACCTGCTTGCCGTCGAGCAGTTTTATCTTTATGCTTTCGGCGCACTCGCCGTGCATCTGCACGTGCTTGCGCTTCTTCTTCTTGGGCCTTGCCAGCTTTCTAAGCGTTCCATCGACCAGCAGGATGTAGTTCTCATCCACTTCCCCTACTATCAGGAAGCTGCGTCCCGCATCCCTGCCGGCCTTTGAAGTAGCAACATATCCCACCAGGTTATGATAGTCGTCGTCCATATGCCCTCCTAGGCAGATGTCAATATAATCGGATCCGAATCCGTTATGGCTATCGTGTTCTCGTAATGCGCGCTTGGCATGCCGTCGTATGTTTCAACGGTCCAGCCGTCGTTTTTCATAACGACCTCGGGTCCGCCCATGTTTATCATGGGCTCTATCGCAAGCGCCATTCCCCTTCTCAGGCGCACCTTGTGCTCCCTTTCCCCCATAAGCCTCACGAGCGGTCGGGTGAAGTTGGGCACCTCGGGAGCCTCATGCATGCTTCGGCCTATTCCGTGGCCCACCAGGTCCCTTACAACGCCGTATCCGGCATCCAGCGCGCATTTTTCAATGGCACGGGAAATATCCGATAGATGATAGCCCTCTCTGGCGAATTTTATACCTTCATAAAAGCATTTTTCCGTTATTTCAACCAGTTTCTTCGTTTTTGGCGAAACTTCGCCGATACAATACGTCCTGGCCGCGTCGCCATGCCAGCCATTGAGGTATACGCCGACGTCCACGCTTAGTATGTCTCCATCCTTAAGCCGGTAAGTTCCAGGGATTCCGTGTACGACCTGTGAGTTTACCGACGTGCAGATTGATGCGGGGAATCCATTATACCCCAAAAACGATGGGGTCGCGCCGTGGCTTCTGATGAACTCAAACGCGGCGCTGTCGAGCTCCTTTGTCGTTATGCCCGGCCGCGCTAGCCTTCCCAGCAGCTCAAGGGCCTGATACGTCAGCCTCCCCGCTTCGCGCATAAGCGACACCTGCGCATCGGTCTTTATAATTATATGGCCATCGCTCATATTTTCCTCCCAAGGGCGGCGAGCGCCGCTTTGAAGACCTCCTCAACGGAGCCGTTGCCGTCGACCCTGAGAAGCTTGCCCTTATTTTCGTAAAAGTCCATGAGCGGTTTGGTAGCCGCGTCATATACCTCTATGCGGTGCCTTACCGTGGCTTCGTTATCGTCGCTCCTTATGGTCAGCTCGCCGCCGCATTTCACGCAGACAGGGGCTTTAAGGAATGAAACATGGTAGTTTTCGCCGCACTCGCCGCATACGCGCCTGCCGCATATCCGGTCCACTATGCGCTCCTTGTCAACCTCTATCAGTATGGCGGCGTCGACTCCTCCTATCGACTCCAGCGCTTCGGCCTGAGCCATGTTGCGCGGGTATCCATCGAGCAGGAATCCGCTTTGGCAGTCCGCCTCTTTAAGCCTGCCGCTGAGCAGCCCGTTTATAAGCTCATCCGGTACAAGCTCCCCGCGGTCGGTGTACGACTTCATCTTCGCGTCCAGCTCCGGATCCTTTGCGTGCAGTTCGCGGAGCATAGCGCCGGTGGATATGTGAGGGGTGTTGTAAACCTCACATATCCTTTCGGCCTGGGTGCCCTTGCCAGAGCCCGGAGGCCCTAAAAGCACAAGTCTCATTGCTGCATCCTCTTTCTATCAACCGAGGAAACCCTTGTAGTGGCGCATGAGCATCAGCGATTCGAGCTGGTTCGAAGATTCGAGCGCTACGCTTATCATGATCAGAAGGCTTGTCGGGCCAAATGCCTGGAACATCGTATCCAGTTCGAAGAATCCAAGCACCACCGTCGGTATTATGGCAACCGCCATCAGGAACAGCGCTCCAAACATGGTAAGGCGTCCGGATATTTTCTTTAGATAATCGCCGGTGTCCTTGCCGGGACGGCGGCCTGGTATCGCTCCGCCGTTTTGCTGGAGGTTCCTGGAAATTTCCACGGGATTAAATGATATCGTTGAATAAAAATATGCGAATCCAACAATCATTAATGCATAGAGGATGTAATATCCCACGGTCCCGCTACTGAACCAGCTGTCCCAGAAGTTGGAAAACCACCCTTCGCCGGCCAGCTCTATTATCATTGTCGGCACGTTTAGCACCGTCATGGCAAAGATCAGGGGCATAACGCCGTTGGCGTTGGCCTTGATGGGAAGATATGTGGTCTGCCCGCCATACTGCCTGCGGCCGACCACGCGCTTTGCGTAAGTGATCGGAATGCGGCGCTCCGCCTTGTCAACGAGCGTTACGCCTGCTGTGAGCAGCACTACGAACACCAGTACCAGGGGTATGGTCCACCACTGATATGCGCCAAGCACGAATACGTTCCTGATAAGCGATACCGCCATCGGTCCGACCTGAGATACGATCGAGGCAAAGATAAGCAGGGAAATGCCGTTTCCTATTCCTCTTTCGGTAATGCGCTCGCCCATCCACATCAAAAGCGCGGTGCCGGCTGTACAGGTTATACCGATTGTGAGATAGGTAAAGAAGCTTGGATTATATACGGCGCTTTCGCCCATCGCCAGAACAATGCCGACGCTCTG
Organism: Christensenellales bacterium; assembly: GCA_048421225.1. GTDB lineage: Bacteria > Bacillota > Clostridia > Christensenellales > CAG-138 > UMGS946. The sequence goes on from DBFNRV010000058.1 coordinate 9,565, forward strand.
TACCAACGCAAGGCCGACGCCTACGTACCTTGTTATCTTTTCTATCTTCTGACGTCCATCCTCTTCCTTTGAAAGGCGCTCAAGCGCCGGAATGGCGACGGTCAGCAGGTTCATTATAATTGAACCGGTTATATAGGGCGAAATACCCATCGCAAACAGCGAATATCTTGAAAACGCGCCGCCCGTGAACAGGTTCATGAAGCCTCCGACGGCTACGTATTCCTCAAGCGTCGCCGCTATCGCTGTAGCGTTGACGCCCGGCACCGGTATGTACGAACCAAGCCTGTACAACAGGATGAGAAGCAGCGTGTACAATATTTTTGTACGTATGTCCTTCACCTTCCAGGCGTTTACGAGCGTCTTAAACATCAGACCACCTCGGCAGTTCCGCCCGCGGCCTCGATGGCCTTCTGAGCTGTCTGTGTAAACTTGGCGGCCTTTACGTTAAGGCGCTTTGTAAGCTCGCCGCGGCCCAATATCTTCAACCCGTCCTTTTCTATTTTGCTGATGATCCTCATCTCCTTGAGAAGCTCGGCCGTAACGGTCGTGCCGTTGTCAAGCCTGTCGAGGTCAGCAATGTTGATTACCGTGTATTCCTTTGCGAAGATGTTGGTAAATCCGCGCTTGGGCAGCCGGCGCGCGAGGGGCATCTGGCCGCCTTCAAAGCCGTTTTTCTTGCTGCCGCTCCTGGCCTTCTGGCCCTTGTGGCCTTTCGCCGAGGTTTTGCCCAGCCCCGAGCCGGTGCCGCGGCCGACACGCTTTTCGGAGAAGGTGGACCCTTCGGCGGGCCTCAACTCATGTAGTTTCATGTTGCACCTCCAATTATATCTCTTCGACCTTTACAAGGTGCTTGACCTTGAAGATCATGCCGCGGATGCAGGGATTGTCGGGCTTTATTACGGTTGAGTTAACTTTCCTAAGCCCAAGGGCCTTTACCGTCGCCTGCTGATCCTTGAGGCAGCCTATGGTGCTCTTGACGAGCGTCACTTTTAAGTTTGCCATATTTTTGCTCCTCCTGTCAATCGAGTATCTCTGCGACGGTCTTTCCCCTGAGGCGCGCTATCTGCTCGGCTGTGCGAAGCTGAAGCAGGCCGTCCAGAGTCGCCTTAACGCAGTTGGCGGGGTTGTTTGATCCGTAGCTCTTAGTGCGGATGTCCTTTACTCCGGCCATCTCAAGCACGGCGCGGGCGGGTCCGCCGGCGATTACGCCCGTACCCTCGGGAGCCGGAAGCATCCTTACATGCCCCTTGCCGAACTTGCCCTCTGCTGAGTGCGGAATGGTTGTTCCAACTATCGGAACGTTTATTATGTGGCGCTTGGCGTCTTCAATCGCCTTGCGCACCGCTTCGGGGACTTCGACAGCCTTGCCCATGCCTACTCCGACGCGGCCCTTTTCATCGCCTACAACGACCAGCGCCGAAAAGCGCATGTTGCGGCCGCCCTTTACCGTTTTAGCGACGCGGTTGATGCTGACGACCCTTTCCTTAAATTCCTGTACGGGTTGCTCAAAACGCTTTTGCATCATTAACCTCCTTAGAAATCCAGCCCGGCTTTTCGGGCTCCGCCCGCCACCTCGGCGACGCGACCGGTGTACAGATAGCCTCCGCGGTCAAACACGACCTTGGTAACTCCCTTTGCCTTTGCGCGCTCGGCTACCAGTTCGCCCACCAGGCCGGCGGCTTCCTTCTTGCCCTTCCCGGCAAGTTTGGCCCGAAGCTCCGCGTCCAGCGTGGACGCGGCGCAGATCGTGGAGCCGGTCTCGTCGTTAATCACCTGCGCGTATATATGCTTAAGGCTGCGGTACACGTTAAGCCTCGGCCTCTCCGGCGTACCCACGATATACCTGCGGGCGCGGTAGTGGCGGGCCTTGCGCACTGCGTTCTTATCTATTTTCGATATCATTGTCTTACTCCTCTCTTGGCATTACTTACCGGTCTTGCCTTCCTTGCGGCGTATGACTTCATAGTCGTACTTGATGCCCTTGCCCTTATAAGGCTCAGGCTCCCTTACCGCGCGGATGTCGGCCGCAATCTGGCCGACTTTCTGCTTGCTTATGCCCTTTACAGAAATCCTGTTGGGGGCGGGAACCTCAAATTCGATGCCCTCGGGTTCCGTGAATTCGACCGGATGGGAGTAGCCCATGTTCAGAACGAGCTTGTTGCCCTGTTTCTGAGCCCTGTAACCGGCGCCGTTTATCTCCAGTTTTTTTTGAAAGCCATCTGTAACGCCGATAACCATGTTGTTGATGAGGGAGCGGGAAAGGCCGTGTAGGGACCTGCTCTCCTTGAGATCGTTGGGACGCTTTACCGTCAGCACGCCCGCGTCCACGGCAACCTCCATCGACGGAGCGAGTTTCTCGCAAAGCTGCCCCTTTGGGCCCTTTACGGTCACGGTGTTATCGTCAGCGACCGTGATTGTCACTCCGGCTGGAATAGTTATCGGAAGTTTTCCGATTCGTGACATGTGTTACACCTCCACATTTTGTTTTTATATCTATCCATTGTCGGCCTCATCGGCCCCTTCGGGCCTCGGCCGGCACATGTGTCGATCACGCTTTTATATGGGCGTTATGTATATATACGCCCTTTGAGCCCCTACGCGGGATATTACCCGCTTTGTCGGGGCTGCTTTTTATAAATTAATTACCAGATATAGGCCATGACTTCGCCGCCTACGCCCAGCTTCCTGGCCTCGCGGTCCGTCATGATGCCGCGCGACGTTGAGATAACCGCTATTCCTAGTCCATTGAGAACCTTGGGCAGCTTATCCTTGCGGGCGTATATGCGCAGGCCTGGACGGCTTATCCTTTTAAGGCCGGTAATTACCTTTTCACGGTTCGGACCGTACTTGAGAGTGATGTGAATCATTTTGGCCACGCCGTCTTCCTTGACCTCAAAGGCCCTTATATAGCCCTCGTCGAGCAGTATCTGGGCGATGGATTTTTTTATGTTCGAACACGGAACATCCACCGTCTCATGCCTAGCGATGAGCGCGTTGCGGATTCTTGTCAGCATATCGGCTATGGTATCGGTAACGAGCATTGTTGTTCCTCCTTTCAGTCCGCACGCTTACCAGCTTGCTTTGCGCACGCCGGGGATCTCGCCCTTATACGCAAGCTCGCGGAAGCAGATGCGGCAGATGCCGTACTTGCGCAGCACGGAATGCGGGCGGCCGCAGATGCGGCAGCGGGTATATGCGCGCGTGCTGTACTTCGGAGTACGCTGCTGCTTGAGTTTCATGCTGGTTTTTGCCACTTTAAACTTCCTCCTTATTAACCCTGTATGAACGGCATACCCAGAAGACTGAGCAGTTCCTTGGACTCTTCGTCGGACTTGGCGCTGGTTACGAACACGATGTCCATTCCGCGCGTCTTGTCAACGTCGTCATAATTGATCTCAGGGAATATAAGCTGCTCGCGCACGCCCATAGCATAGTTGCCCCTGCCGTCAAAGCTCTTGTCCGACACGCCGCGGAAGTCGCGCACGCGCGGAAGTACGATATTCATAAGCTTATCCGCAAAGTAGTACATGCGGTCGCCGCGAAGGGTAACCTTGGCGCCTACGTTCATGCCCTGACGCACTTTGAAGTTTGCGACCGATTTCTTTGCCCTCGTTACTATCGGCCTTTGCCCTGCTATTATGGCAAGTTCCTCAATAGCGGCCTCAAGGCCCTTCGGATTGTCCTTTTCAGAGCCAAGGCCCATGTTAAGCACTATCTTTTCAAGCTTTGGAATCTCCATTACGTTCTTATAACCGAACTTCTCCTTAAGCTGAGGCGCGATCTCATCACGGTATTTCAACCTGAGGCGAGCGGGTCCGCTGAAGGGCTTGGCTTCCTGCTGGACCTTTTTTTTCTTTGGCTGAGCCTGAGAAGCATCTTGTTTTTTAGCCACTGTTATAACCTCCTTCTACCTCAGTCGATCTTCTTTCCGCACTTTTTGCATACGCGGAACTTTTTAACTGCGCCCTTGCCGTCTGTTTCAAAGCCGTAGCCTACCCTGGTCGGCTTATTGCATCTTGAGCACACCAGCATTACGTTTGACGCGTGTATGGGGGCCTCTTTTGAGATGCGTCCGCCTGGTTCGCCCTGCTTGCGGGGCTTGGTATGGCGCATTACCACGTTTACATTCTGGACGACAACGCGGTTATCCTTGGGCATGGCCGACAGGATCTTTCCCTTTTTGCCCTTGTCCTTGCCCGTTATTACGACTACGGTGTCGTCCTTTTTTATTTTGAGCTTATTCATGTTTCGCCCTCCTTACAGCACTTCGGGAGCAAGGGACACTATCTTCATATAGTCCTTCTCGCGAAGTTCCCTTGCCACCGGCCCGAATATACGGGTGCCGCGCGGCTGTTTCTGATCGTTGATGATTACGGCGGCGTTATCGTCAAAGCGGATGTGGCTGCCGTCCGGCCTGTGTATGCCGGAAACGGTGCGCACTATAACGGCCTTTACAACGTCCTTTTTCTTTACAGCGCCGCCTGGCGAGGCCGTTTTAACCGACGCTATAATTACGTCCCCTACGTTCGCGCTCTTGCGGACCGAACCGCCGAGCACGCGTATGCACATTATTTCCTTAGCGCCGCTGTTATCCGCAACTTTCAATCTTGTTTGAGGCTGAATCATTTTTTTGTTCCTCCTTTGCGGCTTACTTGGCCTTCTCTATTACTTCGACCAGGCGCCAGCGCTTGTCTTTGGACAGCGGGCGGGTCTCCATGATCCTGACGGTGTCGCCGATTCCGCACTGGTTCTGCTCGTCATGCGCCTTGAACTTGTGGGTGCGGTTTACCATCTTTCCATAGAGCGGGTGGCGGACCTTGGTCTTTATGGCTACGACGATGGTTTTATCCATCTTATCGCTTACTACAACGCCCGTGCGGGTCTTGCGAAAGCCTCTTTGTTCCAGTTCCATCGGTTTTCCTCCTTTTCGCCTATCACTCGTTAGCGGCCCTTAGTTCGCGCTCGCACAGGAGCGTCTTAACGCGGGCAATGTCCTTTTTGCATTCGCCGATCTGCTTTGGGTTTTTAAGCTGACCGGTCGCTAGCTGGAAACGAAGGTTAAACAGCTCTTCCTTAAGCTCCTTTTCCTTCTCGATAAGCGCTTGGGTAGTCATCTCTCTCAACTCTTTAGCCTTCATCGCTCTCACCACCTGCTTCTACAGTTTCCTTCTTTATGACCTTGCACTTGAGCGGCAGCTTGTGCATGGCAAGCCTCAGCGCCTCGCGTGCGGTGGCTTCGTCCACTCCCGCGATTTCAAACATAACCCTTCCGGGCTTTACTACGGCCACCCAGTATTCGGGCGAACCCTTTCCGCTTCCCATTCGTGTTTCCGCCGGCTTTTCCGTAACGGGCTTATCGGGGAATATCTTTATCCAAACCTGGCCGCCGCGCTTTATATAACGCGTCATGGCGATACGCGCCGCCTCGATCTGGTTGCTAGTAACCCATGCAGGTTCTTCCGCAACAAGGCCGTATTCGCCGTAGGTGATGAAGTTGCCGCGGTGCGCGGTACCCTTCATGCGGCCGCGATGTACCCTCCTGCGCTTCACTCTCTTGGGCATCAACATGATTATCTGCCTCCTTCTGAACGGCGAGAGAGCACCTCGCCCTTGTATATCCAAACCTTAACGCCTATGCGGCCATAGGTTGTGGCTGCCTCGGCAAATCCGTATTCAATGTCGGCGCGCATCGTCTGCAGCGGGATGGAACCGTCGCGGTACTTGTCGTCGCGCGCTATTTCAGCGCCGCCCAGGCGTCCCGAGCACTTGATCTTTATGCCCTTGGCTCCGGCCTTCATGGCCCTCGCCATCGACTGCTTCATAGCGCGGCGGTAGGAAATACGCTTTTCAAGCTGGGCCGCCACGTTTTCGGCAACGAGCTGCGCGCTTGCGTCGGGGTTTCTGACCTCAATGATGTTTACGCCTACAGGGCGGTTCGCGATCTTTGTTACCTGCGCCTTTATATTTTCAATTCCGGCGCCGCCCTTGCCTATCAGCATGCCGGGCCTTGCCGTGTGTATGCTTACGTTTACCTTGTTCGCCGCGCGCTCAATGGATATCTTGGAAATTCCCGCTTCATAATAGGTCTTTTTCAGGAAATCCCTTATAGCTTTATCCTCTAGCAGGTAATCCGCAAAATCCTTCTTGGAGGCATACCAACGGGTATTCCAGTCCCTGATAACTCCTACGCGGAAACCATTCGGATTAACTTTCTGTCCCATAGTTTACCTCCTCATTTATACTGGTCCAGGATTATGGTTATATGGCTTGTGCGCTTTCTGATCCTGGTGGCGCGTCCCCTTGCACGCGGCATGAAGCGCCTGTAGGTCGGGCCCTGGTTCGCGTAAACCTCGCTTACATAGAGTTCGTCGGGGTTAAGGCCCACATTGTTCTCCGCATTGGCCATGGCAGAGCGCAGGAGCTTAAGCACCGGCTCTGAGGCGGCCTTTGGCGTGTGCATCAATATAGCTTCGGCGTCCGCAACGCGCTTGCCCCTTATAAGGTCTATCACGACCTTTACCTTGCGCGATGAAATCCTTATATAACGCGCGATTGCGCGCGGCCTTCTGTCGGCGTTCTCGCGGCGGACTACCGCTTTTTCTCTCATTCTGGTTGCCATTATGCTTTCCTCCTTTAGCTTACCTGCCGCCCGAGGATTTTTCCGATCCCCTGTGGCCGCGGAAGGTACGGGTGGGCGCGAATTCGCCCAGCTTATGGCCGACCATCTCCTCGGTGATGTATACCGGCACGTGCTTCCTGCCGTCGTGGACGGCTATCGTATGCCCCACCATATCCGGGAATATGGTTGATGCGCGGGACCAGGTCTTTAATACGGTCTTCTTGCCGGATGCGTTCATATCCATGACGCGCTTCAAGAGACGCTCCTCAACAAACGGTCCCTTTTTGATTGACCTGCTCATTATTTATCTCCTTTCGCTATCACTTGCCGTTTCTGCGGCGGACGATGAACTTATCGTTAACATTCTTTGTCTTCCTGGTCTTGTGTCCAAGCGCCGGCTTGCCCCACGGGGTTACCGGTCCGGGGCGTCCTATCGGGCTCTTGCCCTCGCCGCCGCCGTGCGGGTGGTCGACAGGATTCATAACCGAGCCGCGCACGGTGGGCCTGAAGCCCTTATGGCGTATGCGTCCGGCCTTGCCGTACATTATCAGCTCGTGGTCGGCGTTTCCAACCTGGCCGATCGTGGCCTTCGCGCTCATGGGAACGCGCCTTACCTCTCCCGAGGGCAGCCTTACCTGGGCGTATTTGTCCTCTTTTGCCATGAGCTGCGCCGCGTTTCCAGCGCTGCGCACCAGCTGCGCGCCCTTGCCCGGCTTTAGTTCAATGCAGTGTATCATGGTGCCCACCGGTATGTTTCTGATTTCAAGGGCGTTTCCTACCTTGATGTCGGCGCCTTCGCCGCTGATCACGGTTTCGCCTACCTTTAGGCCCAGCGGAGCTATGATGTAGCGCTTTTCGCCGTCTATATAGTGCAATAGCGCGATATTGGCCGAACGGTTTGGGTCGTACTCAATCGTGGCGACCTTGGCGGGTACGCCGTCCTTGTTGCGCTTGAAGTCGATCACGCGGTACTTGCGCTTTGCCCCGCCTCCGCGGTGCCTTACCGTGATGCGGCCGGAGTTGTTGCGCCCGCCGGACTTTCTCAGGTCCTCAAGCAGCGATTTTTCCGGGGTCTTGCAGGTTATCTCTTCATAGGCCGAAACGGTCATAAAACGCTGGCCTGGAGTAGTTGGTTTAATCTTCCTAATAGCCATTGTTGCCTCCCTAGTCTGCCATGCTGTCGAAGAACTCAATGCCTTTTGAATCCTTCTTGAGCGTGACGTATGCCTTCTTTAGGTTCGGGCGGCGGCCTTGGGTGCGGCCCTGCCTCCTCATCTTGCCCAGGGTGTTTACAGTGTTTACCCTGTCAACCTTAACACCGAATATGGTTTCGACGGCCTGCTTGACCTGCGTTCTCGTGGCGTTCTTGGCGACGATGAACACATAGGTCTTTTTTTCGATATAGTCATAGGACTTCTCGGTGAGCACAGGCTTGATGATGATGTCGTAGTGGTTCATCAATTATATACCTCCTCGACCATTTTGAGCGAATCAGCAGTGAGGATCAGCGTCCTGTGCTTCAATATATCATAGGGGTTAAGCGTGCCGACAATCGTGGTCTTTATGCCAGGTATGTTGCGGGCCGCCCGCTCAACCGTTTCATCCTTGCCGCTGAGAACTATAAGGGCGTTTTTCACGTCGACGTTCTTTAGCACCTGAACCATTTCCTTGGTCTTGGGCGCCTCTATGCCCAGATTGTCGAATATCACTATCGACTCTTCCATCGCCTTATCCGACAGCGCGCTCTTCATGGCAAGGCGCTTTGCCTTTTTATTCATTGAAAGTCTGTAGTCGCGGGGTTTCGGCGCAAATACCACGCCGCCATGTCTCCACTGGGGCGAACGGGTTGAACCCTGGCGCGCGTTGCCCGTGCCCTTTTGCCTCCAGGGCTTGATGCCGCCGCCGCTGACCTCCGACCGCGTGAGGGCGCTCTGCGTTCCCTGGCGCTGGTTGGCCAGATACGCCTTTACATAGGCGTGGAGCACTGCCGCGTTTGGCTCGACGCCAAACACGCTTTCGCTAAGCTCAACTTCGCCTACGTTGTGTCCCTTTATGTTTTTTATAGAAACTTTAAGCATTATAGCTTCCTCCTTCCTTTCAGGCCTACTTCACGGTGCTCTTTATGATGCAAAGGCTGCCCTTTGCCCCTGGTACCGCGCCCTTCACAAGGAGAAGGTTGCGTTCCTTGTCAACGCGGACAACTTCGAGATTCTGTATTGTTACGCGTACATTTCCCATATGCCCCGGAAGGTTCTTATGCTTGAACACCTCGCCAGGATAGGAGCATGCGCCCATTGAGCCGACCCTGCGGTGATAGCGCGAGCCGTGCGTCATGCGGCCCCTGGCCTGGTTATGGCGCTTGATTACGCCCTGAAATCCCTTGCCCTTGCTCTTTCCGGTTACGTCTACGCGGTCGCCCTCGTCAAATTTATCGGCTGTTATAACCTGTCCTACCTCATAGCCGGCGCAGTCGTCCAGCTTGAATTCCCTGAGATAGCGGTGCGGGGCGACGCCGGCCTTGCCAAGGTGCCCTAGCTGCGGCTTTGTAAGCAGCTTTTCACGAACAGGGGCAAAGCCAACCTGTACGGACTCGTAGCCGTCGTGCTCCGCGGTCTTTACCTGTACCACGGGGCAGGGGCCGGCCTGTATGACGGTGATGGGAACCATCGTGCCGTCCTTTGCGAACATCTGGGTCATTCCCAATTTCTTGCCTAATATTGCCTTTTTCATCTTTCTCTTACCTCCCAGATTACAGCTTGATCTCGATGTCAACGCCTGCGGGGAGGTCCAGCTTCATCAGCGCGTCCACGGTCTTTGCCGAGGGCTGAAGAATGTCGATAAGCCTCTTGTGCGTACGCATCTCGAACTGTTCGCGGGAATCCTTGTACTTATGCGGGGAGCGCAGAATGGTTACTATTTCCTTTTCCGTGGGCAGCGGGATCGGCCCCGAAACCCTTGCGCCCGTCCTCTTGGCGGTGTCCACTATCTTGTCGGCGCTCTGGTCGATCAAGTTGTGTTCATAGCCCTTCAGTTTAATCCTGATCCTCTGGTTTGCCATATTATTTAAGTCCTCCTTTAAAATTGGGGCGTACACGCACCCTGGCGTTCATTTCTAAAAAACCAAGGCGGGCGCATGGCCCGTTGCCCGATCAATGTGGGCGTAACGGCACTATATCCGTGCCGCGGCCCGGCGTGAACTATCCGGATGGCAGCCGGTAACCTCTCGCCGGGAGCGGTGCGCCGCAGAAACACTGCGTTTTCACGCGCACAGCATGACTATAATAAAGGCAATCGTTTGTTAATGCAAGAGTAAATTTTAAAATATCCGAAGTTTTTTAAAATATATTTTATGTTTGGCCAATTCTATGCGAAAAAAACTCCATGATCTGCCAAAATCAGCGTTAAACCTTCAAACCGGCCGGCGTTAAAGCCGGCTCAACCCCTATTGAGATCGATGATCTCCATCGGCCATCCGCTGGGACATAAAAGGCGGGCGTCATCCATATCGTGCGTTGCAATCACCGTAAGGGGGAACATGCCCCTCACTGTTTCACACACCCTTTCCCTCAGCGCGGCGTCGAGCCCTTTGAACGGTTCGTCCAGTATCAGCGCCCCTCCCCCGTAGTGCATGGCGCGCGCCAGCGCCACGCGCCGCTTCATGCCGCCGGAAAGCTCGTCCGGATACGCGCCGAAGAAGCCTGAAAGCCCTACCGCCTCCAGCAGCCGGAGAGCCTCCCCCGCTTCGCCTTCGCGCGCTATGGTAACATTCTCCTCGGCGGTCAGCCAGGGGAGCAGCCTGTCCTCTTGAAATACGATAGCCTTTTTGAGCGCCATAAAGCCCGGGTCAACGCCTCCTGATACGGGGCTGAGCAGTCCCGCCAGCACCCTTAGCAGCGTGCTTTTGCCCGCTCCCGACCTGCCGGATACCGCCGTCACCCCCCGTTTAGGCAGCCTGGCGTTAAGCCCGCTAACGGGCAAAAGCGCACCGTATCCCGCAGTAAGGCCGCTGATCTTATAAAACTCCATAGCATCTCCTCATAGCCGCAATGCGCTAAGCCTTTAACGCGCCCGCTTTCCCGTGGCGGCTTTACCAACCTTCGATTCACAGGGCTTGGCCGCGCAAAAAAAACGCGTAGTGCGGCGGCGCCGTCAATCATTGCCGCAGCGCGGTATCGCCGCCGGCCCGGGGCCGGTTTCGAATCGAAAGCGCGATCAGCTTTTTTACGCCGCGCTCCAAAAGCATGGAAAGAGCGATTATTACCGCGGTCCACGCGAACAGCTCCGGCGTCTCCAGGTAGAGCTTGCTTTCGTAAAGCCCCCTGCCTATCGAAAGCGCGGGGGAAGCCAGCACCTCGGCGGTAACGCCCGCCTTCCACGCAAGGCCGAGCGCCGTGGTCGCCGCCGCCGCAAATTGGGGACGTATCGAGGGGGCGTATATATATTTAATGGTCTTTTTGCGCGAAAACCCGTATGCCCTCGCCATCTCCAAAAGCATCGGGTCCGTGGCGCGCGCGCCCTCGCGCACGTTTGCCCAGGCTATGGGCACCACTATCAGGAATGCGATGAACACGGGAACCATGCCGGTTGTCAGCCAGAGCAGCACTAGTATGATAAAAGAGCTCAGCGGCGTGGCCTTTATCACGCCAAGCAGCGGCGCAAGCGCGCGGTCGAGCCATAAAACGCCCGCCGTAAGCGCGCCCAGCGCGGCACCAGTAAGCATTCCCAATATATAGCCCGCTGATATGCGCGCAAGCGTCATTGCCGCGCTCGCCCAGAACTGGCCGGAAACGAGCAGCGAAAACAGGCTTTTCGCCGTGGCCGCCGGTCCCGGCAGCAAAAGGTCGCTGCCGGTTATCAGGGCGGCGACCTCCCACAGGCACAGCCATATCAGCGCGGTTAGCGCAATTCTAGCGGCTTTTTTCAGCATATTCCCCCATAAATATTACGCGCTTCCGGTCCTCTTTGAAAGCGGGCCCCAGCATCCCCACGGAAAGGCCGTCCTTTTTTAGACGCTTCACCAGTGTCCACGCGCCGGCCGGCCGCAGGCCCAATTATAAACTTTATCAGGCATAATCAAGGCACATAATAGAAATCGCTTGGCGGCATAGCCCCGCCGATGCTCTTTGGCTCCATCTGAAACAGGATTTCAAGCATCCCGCGTGCGGAATCGCGCATTTCATCGCCCGTGTAGCAAACGATATTGCAGTTGGGTATCGCCCTTTCGGCGGCGGCCTCGTTTGCCATTATACCATGCCTGGCAATAATTTCAGAGGCTTCCGCGGGATTTGCGTTCACCTTTTCAACGGAACTGCCGTAATCCTTTAAAAACCTGTTCACATCCCCCTTATGCTTTTCCATAAATTCCTTGCGCACTATTATGCAGCCCTGAACCAGTTCGGTTTCGCAGATTTCGTTCCACAGCTCGGTTATGTTAAGCGCAACGCGTACGTCCGCGTTGCTCATAAGCGTAGCCGTGACATTCGGTTCCGGAAGCATCCCCGCCGACACCCTGCCCGATGCGAGCAGCGCCGAAAGCTCGGCATGATCCTGGTAGTATTCAACCGTTACATCGTCCGACAGCCCGTTTTTTTCAAGCAGGTAATCCAGTATGTACTGCGGCGTGGCCGCCTGCCCCGTCGCGTAAAGCGTGCCGCCCCTGAGGTCCTCAAGCGAGTTTATGGTATTCCCATTTTCAAGCACATACAGCACGCCCAGCGTGTTTACCGCTATAATCCGCACGTCGCCGTCGAGCCGGTTATACAGCGCCGACGCCATGTTAATGGGAACAGCCGCGATATCCACGTTTCCCGACGCTACAAGGCCGCTGATATCGTCCGGCATATTGGTTAGGTCTATACTGTATTTCCCTTCGCCCTGGCCTTCCATCAGATATGCCATACCCATCCCCGTCGGGCCCTTGAGGGCTATCACGCTTATTTCCGCCTTGGGCGCGCATCCGGCCAGCGCAAGCATGCACACCGCCGCGGCCAGAATAATTGATACTATCCTCTTCACTGAAACTCTCCTCCCATGTTTATGCATATATGTATTATGCTCCTAATCGCCAAAAAGATAAATACCGCGATCCGCCAATTTGCGTATTATGTTCAGCGCCGTCCCAATCGAATTTAAAACATGGGCCGTCCTCCTCTTTGCGGCGTTCATCCCGCCTGACCTGCGTTTTAAGCTATGCCGCGCCGCTGTGCCGGTATTTAGGCCCAGTCTGCCCAATAGTTGGTCCGTCTTAGTCAATCATGGATGGACTGCCCCGTTCTCCGCTTAAGCGGCTGCCTCACCGCCATACATGCCCTATCTCAAGCCGGCCCCGTCTGTAACAGAACGCAAAAACACTCTATCGGTCCTTTTAACCTGAAACGGATTACATTCCGCTATGTCAGCATTTAGGCCCAGGCCGTCCAATAGTTGGCCCGTCTTAGTCAATTAGGAAAGAGCGCCCCGTTCTCCGCTTGAGCGGCTGCCTCCCCGCCATACATGCCCTATCTCAAGCCGGCCCCGTCTGTAACAGAACGCAAAAACACTCTATCGTTCCTTTTTGACCTGGAATAGATTACGCGCCGCTATGGCGGTATTTAGGCCCAGTCTGCCCAATAGTTGGCCCGTCTTAGTCAATTAGGAAAGAGTCCCCCGCCCTCCGCTTAAGCGGCTGCCTCACCGACATACATGCCCTATCTCAAGCCGGCCCCGTCCGTAACAGAACGCAAAAACACCCTATCGTTCCTTTTAACCTGAAACGGATTACATTCCGCTGTACCAGCATTTAGGCCCAGGCTGCCCAATAGTTGGCCCGTCTTAGTCAATTAGGAAAGAGTCCCCCGCCCTCCGCTTGAGCGGCTGCCTCACCGCCATACATGCCCTATCTCAAGCCGGCCCCGTCTGTAGCAAAACGCAAAAACACCCTATCGTTCCTTTTAACCTGAAATGGGTTGCGCGCCGCTATGCCGGACGGCCGTTAAATCCCGCCGTTTCGCTTAACCGATATATCACCCAGCACAAGCTTAACTTTTACAGATTACAGACATACATAAGCGGCCGCCCCTTTTTAATGGACGGCCGCTCCTTTAACCAGCTATAGCCGGTTTACTTACTCTATTACGCTTGCTACTACGCCCGCGCCTACGGTCCTTCCGCCTTCGCGGATTGCAAACCTCAGCCCCTCT
>DBFNRV010000059.1:0-10500 GCA_048421225.1 Christensenellales bacterium
TATTTAAATCAATTACCCCATTATAGTCTGCCCATTCGCCACATAGTGCCCCATACTTGTGGAGATAATCGTCGTTCTTCTAGTACAGAGCTGAGAGGATGGCCAAGCACGGCTAATTTCGTCCGTTACTCACCCACTATACTCATCTACATATTCCTTAGTATAATCATGCCACTCGTCATATAATGCTGCATAATCATCCGGAGAAAGCGGTTCATCCAACACCATCGGGGAGGGCAGTGGAGAGCTTTCGACCCAATACTTGTTTCGATAGTAATCCATGCAAAACTCCTCGGTCACCCAGTCTGGCAGCTTATCCTTCCTGTCCTTATAAAATTCATGGACAATCTGTTCATATGGCTTCTGCTTTTTTGAACAGGCGGGCAATACAATCAGCATGGCAGCAATCATAAGGATAAGAGCCGCAATCACAATTTTTTTTGCCGGTTTCATAGCACTACAAACCTCCTTTTGAATTGTCAACATATAAGATACCTTATATGATACATAATAAACATACTACACGTTGTTGTCAACCTTTTTATCAATATATTGCATAGATCCGAATTAAGATACTAAATTTTCTAAGTTAATTTTGATTATTTGCTTGAACCCCCTTCACCAGCATAATAATCCTTATTGTAGTCTACCCATTCGTCGCATAGTGTTCCATATTCATCAGGAGATAATCGGCGTTCTCCCAGTATGGAACTGGGAGGATCATTAGAGTTCGAATATAAGGACCTATAAAACTCTATGCAGAACTCCTCGGTGACCCAATCGGGCAGCTTATCCTTCCTGTCCTGATAAAACTCATGGACAATGTGTTCATATGGCTTCTGCTTTTTTGAACAGGCGGGCAATACAATCAGCATGGCAGCAATGATAAGGATAAGAGCCGCAATCACAATTTTTTTTGCCGGTTTCATAGCACTACAAACCTCCTTTTGAATTGTCAATATATAAGATATTTATACTACGCGTTGTTGTCAATCTTTTTATCAATATGTTGCATAGATCCGAATTAAGATACTAAATTTTAAACAAGTTTTCCTGAATCCTTCAAGTTAAATTGATTATTTGCTTGAACCCCCTATTTTCACTCTCCAGCATAATAATCCTTATTATAGTCTACCCACTCGCCATATAGGACACCGTAATCCTCAGGGGATACCCGTTCAATAGGATTTGGCGAAAAATTAGGGGGATCATTAGTATTCCAATATAAGGACCTGTAAAACTCCAGACAATACTCCTCGGTGACCCAGTCGGGAAGCTTATCCCTCCTATCCTGATAAAACTCATGGACAATCTGTTCATATGGTTTCTGTTTTTTTGAACAGGCGGGCAATACAATCAGCATGGCTGCAATGATAAGGATAAGAGCCGCAAATATAAATCTCTTTGCCGGTTTCATAGCGCTACAAACCTCCTTTTGCGGACAATCTGTTCATATGGCTGCTGCTTTTTTGAGCAGGCGGGCAATCAATCAGCATGGCTGCAATGATAAGGATAAGAGCCGCAATTACAGTATCTATAATAATACAAGCATAATACGAGCCTCAATCACAAATTGAATTATGATAAATACCTTATATTATAACTAATAATACGCATATAGAACTATCAAAGTCAATATTCTCTTTTTATTAAAAAAGCGGGGAACCTGAGCTGTCAAAACCCAATCCCCGCAGTTTATGCATATTAACTTAGCCGTTTAGAATTACTTTCTCAGGTTAAGGCTCGCAATTATGGACCTATAGCGTTCAATGTCCTTTGCCTTGAGATAGTTAAGCAACCCCCTGCGCTTACCAACCATCTTGAGAAGGCCCCTACGGGAGTGATGATCCTTTTTGTTCTGCTTGAGGTGCTCGTTAAGGTGGTTGATTCGAGAGGTAAGTATTGCTATCTGTACCTCCGGTGAACCCGTATCGCCCTCATGGAGCTTATACTGTTCGATAATCTGAGTTTTTAAGTCCTTATCCACTTCTGTTTCCTCCTAATTTTCATATCCCCGGCAACTGCGCCTGACGTTGGAGTTTCGCCAAACAAAGCAACGGGTCTAATCTACTAAATAATCATAACATATGTAACCAAGATTGTAAACATGGTTTGGGATCTATTTTGCCGCCCTCAGAGTAAAATACTCCTTTGCGCACCGCACATCCTCATGAATCTGCGCAGCCAGGTCGGGCACCGAGGGGAACTTTCGGTCGTCCCTCAGCCGCTTAAGGAACTCAACTCTGAGAGCCATGCCATAGATGTCGCCGGAAAAGTTGAGTATATGCGTTTCCACTGTCGTTTCCATGCCGCCCACGGTGGGGTTGGTTCCGACATTGGTAAGCGACTGCATTGCTTTCCCGTCGATCTTTGCAAGCGTTACGTAAACGCCGCTTTTGGGAAGCACCTTGCCTCTTATACCTTTGAAATTAGCGGTAGGGAAGCCCATTGAGCGGCCTATTTTTCTGCTGCCTACTATATGCGACGTAATGGCGTATGGTGCGCCAAGCAATATATTGGCTTCTTCGAGATCACCCGATTCTATCAGCCTTCTGATTCTGGAGCTTGACACAGCAATTCCCTCAAGCTTTACCGGAGGAACTACTGATGTTTCAAAACCAAGACCATTGCCAAGCTTCAGCATGGTCTCCGCATTTCCGGCGCCTCCGGCCCCGAATGAATAGTTAAACCCCATTACCGCGTGTTTCATGCCATAATCATTTACCAGCATAGCTGCAAAATCGGCGGGCTGCGTATTAGCCATCGTCGCGTCGAATTGCACGGCCTCAACGTCTATTCCAAGGGATCTAAGGATTGAAATGCGCTCCTCGCTTGTGGTAAGCATTCGTGGGAGAGTTCCAAACAACTCGCAAGGATGGTTTAAAAACGTAAATACAATGGGTTTGTATCCTGTTTCGGTCGAAACTTTAAGGGCAGTCCTTATCAGCTCCCTATGTCCTATATGTACCCCGTCGAACATCCCCAGCGCAATAACCGACCCTTTACACATCAATATACACCTCGTTCAATTCAACATAAGGCTAATTCTGAGTTTGCCGTTATCAACCGCGCCAAGCCCCAGGAACTCATCGTCAAGATAGACCCTGTATAAAGCGTCCGCACCGCTACAAGCAGCGCCGCTGTAAGGGATTTCCGCCCCATTTATCAGCATCCTGCGTTGCTTTGGGTTATTAAGGTCTATGCGGATTTCGGGAATATGGCTTACAGCGGCGTCAACAGGCGTCAACGCGCCGCCGAGTAGGCCGCGCTCCTTCATATCCCTTAATTCAGCAATGGAGTAAGCGTTCTCAACAACATGTTCACCGGATAGCGTTCTCAATAAAAACCTCATATGGGCATATGTGCCCAGGGCAATCCCTATATCATGGCAGAGCGTCCTTATATATGTGCCCTTTGAACACAGGATGGACATTAAAAATCTATTATGCCCGGTTTGCCTTATTATATCAAGGGAATAAATCGTAATTGTCCTCAGCTTTTCACGGATAGGGGCGCCGGCGCGGGCCAGCTTATAAAGCTTTACGCCATCCTGATTGGCCGCCGAGTAGATAGGTACGCATTGCTCTATGTTTCCCGTGAACCTTGGCAGGATGTCAATAAGCTCTACAAGGTTAACGCGTTTATCACATTCGCCGGTAACCTGGCCGTAAGAATCCTGCGTATCGGTTGACACGCCAAATTCTATCTCAGCTATATACTCTTTTTTCTTGTCCACAAGGTGATCGAACAGGCGGGTAGCACGGCCTACGCATACCAGCAGCACTCCCGCGGCGCCCGGGTCCAACGTGCCGGCATGCCCGATTCTCTTTATTTCAAATATTCTCCTCAGATCCGTTACAACGTCTGAGGACGTAAGCCCAGGGGGCTTAAGCACCGAAAGCACGCCCTCATACCGGCGTTCCATTTCAATTCCCTCTGCGTAATTATTAATCATACGTTTTTTTAATTCCGCGTTCAATATTATTTAGTATATCTTAGAATTTCAATAGCCGGCTAGTCCGCGGCCAAACCATTTTTTAGAGCCTTTTCCGACGCATCGAGTATCATCGCCCTGGTTCGCGTCAGGGCAAAATGCGACGTAAAGCCCGCCGCCCTTGCGTGGCCGCCGCCGCCAAACCTTTCGGATAGCTTTGCAACGTCGGCATAATCCTTAGACCGCATGCTTACCTTATAAGAGCCGTCGCGGGCCTGACGTACAAACACCGCTATTTCAACGGTATCTATGTCCCTGATATGCTCCACAATGCCTTCGCAATCGTCGTTAGTGGCCCCAACGGACGCCATATCATCCTGATCCACCACTATTAGCCCAATCCTTCCATCTTCAAACAGCTCAAGCCGGTTTAACGCCCTTCCCAGCATGCGCAGCTTTGAACACGGGAAGTTAGAGTAGATCAGCCGGTTAAGCCTTGACGCGTCGGCGCCCGCTTCAATGAGCTTTGACGCGGTCAAAAGGGAATTCGGAGTGGTGTTGCTGTGCGAGAACCTTCCGGTGTCTGTAAGCACTGCCGTATAAAGGCACGTGGCTATATCGCTGTCGATCGCCACCCCCATTATATTGGCAAGCTCGAATATTATCTCGCCCGTTGACGACGTGCCGCCGGATATATAGTTTGTTTGCGCGAATCCGGTATTTGTGGCGTGATGGTCTATTACAACGGTTGTTTCGGCAGCGTCAAAAAGCTTTGCCGCGCTGCCCATGCGATGCTTATCAGCGCAGTCCACGGCTATCACGCAGCCGGTGCGTTTGGCGTCCGCGGCGTGTGCGATCCACTCGGCTCCCGGCAGGAATCCGTATATGGGCGGCACCCGCCCGTCGCATACGGGCTGGCTGCGCTTGCCCATAGCCTCAAGGATTAACTGAAGACCCAACATAGAGCCAAGCGCGTCGCCATCGGGCGATACATGAGCGACGAGAGTAAAATCATCGCTGCATGATATAATGGATGCGATTTCGTTTAGGCTATTCATCGGCAGGGCCCTTATCTGAGGCCATAACCTCGTTGATCACCTTTGATATATGCACGCTGTATTCGATGGAATCGTCCTTGATGAACACCAACTTTGGAATTCGCCGGATATCTATGCGGCGTCTAAGCTCCCGGGCGATAAAACCCGATGCGTGGTTCAGCGCTTCTATAGTATCCTTACGAATTTGTTCATCCTTGTCATAAACGCTTACCCGCACCTTGCACAGCATAAGGTCGCTTGTTACGTCAGATGTCATAATTGTAGTCATTGGCGAGATCCTGGGGTCCTTAAGCTCCCTTAAAACATCGCTTAATCCCTTCTTTATCTCCTCGCCAACCCTGTCATACCTGTTTATCATTAGCCTTCTCCAGTTTATTATATATATTAGACTGACAACGGAATGGGCTGCATCAATCCTTTCCGTATACCCCTATAGTTCTCTTTAAAGGCGGAGCCAATCCATAAACCGGACAATGGTCCCGTATATTGCAACGCCTCCGCCTTTCACTTATAAAATTTTTTTACCGAACTCGCTGTGGCTTTCACTGAGGGTTGGGTTTACCGTTTAACCTCCTCAATTACGTACGCTTCAATGATATCTCCTTCGTGTATATCATTGAAACCCTCGATGCCAATGCCGCATTCATAGCCTGTAGCTACCTCTTTTGTGTCGTCCTTAAAGCGCTTCAAAGAAGAAATCTTGCCTTCATGGACTACAATACCGTCCCGTACCACCCTCACCTGAGCGTTTCTGGACACCTTACCGTCCTGAACATAAGCGCCTGCAATCGTGCCTACGCCGGATACCTTGAACGTATTGCGAACTGATATGCGTCCAAGCTCCACCTCTCTGTATACGGGCGCAAACAGTCCTTTCATAGCCTTCTCTATATCCTCAATGGCGTTATAGATTATCCTGTATAGGCGGATATCAACCTTTTCGCGTTCGGCCGTCTGCTTTGCTGTGCTGTCGGGGCGTACGTTAAAGCCAATGATAATGGCGTTGGACGCTGCTGCGAACATTACGTCAGATCCTGTTATCGCGCCTACGCCGCCATGTATGCAGCGTACGCGGACCTCTTCGTTGGATAGCTTTTCAAGGGCCTGCTTTACCGCCTCTACAGAGCCGTGCACGTCAGCCTTGACGATAATGTTCAGATCCTTAACCTGGCCCTCGGCAATCTGGTTGAAAAGATCGTCAAGGGATACCTTTGACATCATCTTAAGCTGCGCCGCCTTTTGCTTGTCGCGCCTCTCTTCGGCGACCTGCCTTGACAGCTTGTCGGCTTCGGCGACGTTTAAGACATCGCCTGCGGAGGGGACCTCGGAGAAGCCGAGCACCTCTACGGGCTGCCCAGGACCTGCCGACGTAACCCTTCTGCCCTTGTCGTCCATAAGCGCGCGAACCCGCCCATAGGCTGTTCCCGCAACGATTGTGTCGCCGATTTTGAGGGTGCCGTTTTGTATAAGGACGGTGGCGATGGGGCCTCTGCCCTTATGCAATTCGGCTTCAATTATAGTGCCCTTGGCAATTCGATTTGGATTGGCCTTAAGCTCAAGCACCTCCGCCTGCAAAAGCACCATCTCAAGAAGCGTTTCAAGGTTTTCGCCAGTCTTTGCTGAAACGGGAACGCAAATCGTATCGCCGCCCCATTCCTCGGTAACCAACCCATATTCGGTGAGCTGCTGTTTTACCTGCTCGGGATTTGCATTGGGCCTGTCGATCTTGTTTATAGCTACTATTATCGGTACTTCCGCCGCCTTAGCGTGATTGATCGCCTCAATGGTCTGAGGCATTATTCCGTCGTCCGCCGCTACAACAAGTATTACTATATCAGTGACCTGTGCGCCGCGGGCGCGCATTGACGTAAAGGCCTCGTGGCCTGGAGTGTCTATAAATGTGATCGGCTTCCCGTTGCACAATACCTGGTATGCGCCTATATGCTGGGTAATTCCTCCGGCTTCGCCGGCTGTCACGCTTGAGTGGCGTATTGCGTCTAAAAGCGAAGTCTTGCCATGGTCTACATGCCCCATTATTGTCACTACAGGGGGACGCTCAATCAGGTTCTGCTCCTCGTCCGCAACGGCGCTTTCCTGAAGGACATCCTCAAATGTTTTCAGCGGCTGGTATTCAAGCTCTATGTCATAATCAGCGGCAATCAATGAGCAGGTATCATAATCAATATCCTGGTTAATGGTTGCCATTATGCCAAGGTTGAATAGTTTCTTTATTATTTCCGCCACGGGTTTGCCTATCTTCTCAGAGAGGTCTTTAACGGTTATTGTTTCCGTAGTGATCACCGCCTTTTCGATCTTGACAGGTTCCGGTTTATGTACGGGCTGCTGCTGTTTCCTGGCCTTTGGATATCTTGAGCCAAACTGCGCCTCGTCGTCCCAGCCGCTTGTACCACCCTTTATTGATTTCCGGTTCCTGGATTTTTTATCGTTGTCACGGGCCTTATTTTTATCGGGCTTATCCCTGCCGGAGGGTTGGGCTCGTTTCTCGCCCTGTCCAGCTTTTTGAGCGTCGGCCTTTGGAGTCTTAGGCGTAGTTGGCGCCTTAGGCGCAGCGTCCGATGCACGCTGTGCCGGAGGCGAGGGCTCCCTGCTCTGCCTTGCCGGCCGGCTATCCGGTTTGGGTGCGCGGTCGCGGTCATGTGCCGGAGGCGTTTGTACAATCTCCGTCACAGTCGTTTCGGGGCCGTTTATATCAATATCGGGCTTGGTATGATGTTCGGGTTCAGGCGCGGGAGCCGGTTCGGGCTGCGTCTGGCCTCCTTGATCAGTTATGGCCGCTTCCGCTTCCGGCTTGATGGCAGCGGCGACGATCTCCTCGTCGTCTTCATCGTTCCCGCCGACATGTACGGCTAGCGAGGCGTCCGATTCGAGATTTTTAAGGAACAGTTCCCTGCGTTCACGTTCCTGCTGAGCCTCGCGTTCCTGTTTTTCCTTCTCTATAAGCTGGGACTCGCGCCGTTTTACACCCTGCAGGGAGGTGCTTACTTCGCCGTGAATATGCTTTATCCGCTCAAACAGCACCTTTACTATTTCGTCCAGCGCATGCACTGAATCGGTAATTTTAACCTTTGACATCAACAAACACCCCCGTTGTCTGCGCCATCATCCGGCGCTTTGGTATAAATCCCTTTTATCATATCCGCAAACCCCCTGTCGGTTATAACAGCAACCATTCTGTTTTCCCTTCCTATTGCTCCGCCAAGATTATCAACCGTAAGGCATTCAATTCCGCGGTTCATGCTTCGCTCTGTCCATCTTTTAAGCGTTGCTTTGGATGCGGAAGAATCAAGTAAGATCAACAGCGCCTTTTGGGATCCCAGAACCTTTTGAACGGCTACCTCTCCTGAATAGCATTTGCCAGCTTTCATAGCGAAACCTATGGCTGACATGAGCCTGCTTTCACTCATCCGCGCTCAAGCTCCCTTCCAAGGCGTTCGAGAAGCTCTCCGTCAAGCTTACGTTCCAAAGCGCGCTCAAGGGCCTTGGTTTTTACGGCGCGCTCAAGGCACTGTTGGCTTTTGCATAAGTACGCTCCCCTGCCGGACGCCTTGCCAGTTAAATCAATCGCAACGCTGCCCTCAATAGGACGAACAATTCTTACAAGATCACGCTTTGGAAACATATTTCTGCATCCTACGCACATACGCATAGGCGTTTTTTTAGGCATTTCGTCGGCCACCTCCTAAAGGGCTGGAGCGATCAGCGTTAAACCTCCGGCGTATCCTCGCCCGAGTCCATGCGCTCCATTTCCTCTTCCATCTGGGCATTGCTCTTTATGTCTATTTTCCAGCGTGTAAGCTTAACCGCCAGCCTGGCGTTCTGGCCATCCTTGCCAATAGCGAGCGAAAGCTGGTTGTCTGGGACGACAACCCGTGCCACTCCATCAAACCTGTCGCCGTTTTCCTCATATTTGGCCGGTTTGGTATAAACCATAAGCACCTTTGCCGGACTCAGCGACTTAGCTATGTATATGGCGGGATCCGGATCCCACGCGATTATGTCTATTTTTTCCCTGCGCAGTTCTTCTACGATGCGCTCGACGCGCATTCCCTTTTGCCCCACGCACGCGCCGACAGCGTCAACGCGGCTGTCGTTGGAATATACCGATATCTTTGTGCGCGAACCCGCCTCTCTGGCTATGCCCTTGATCTGCACCAGTCCGGCGTGAATTTCAGGAACTTCAAGCTCAAACAGACGCTTTACAAGACCCGGATGAGTGCGGGAAACAAAAACCTGGGGGCCTTTGTTGGTCTTTCTTACTTCCAATACGTATACCTTAAGCCGCATATTGGTTTCGTAGGTTTCTCCAGGAGGGATCTCCCTGGCGTCAAGGAATCCGCTTGTACGGCCAATGGAGAGATAAACCCCTGCTTTATCCACGCGCTGAACAATGCCCGTGAGCATCTCGGTTTCCTTTTCCATATATTCGTCATAGGCGTTTGACCGCTCCGTTTCGCGAATGCGCTGTACAACCACCTGCTTGGCGGTCTGTGCGGCTATACGTCCAAAGTTTTTGGGGCGTACTTCTTCCTCTATTACATCGCCTACCTCGTATAATGCGTTAATGCGTTTAGCGTTTTCAAGCGAAACCTCGGTAAGCGGATCCTCAACAATTTCAACTACAGCCTTTGAGGCGTAGATCTTTGCCTCGCCCGTTTCTATATCAACTTCGGCCCTGGCGTTTCCAACATTGCCGTAGTTTCGTCTATAGGCGGATATAAGCGCAGCCTCAAGGGCCTCTATGAGCTTCTCCTTGCTTACGCCGCGTTCCTTTTCTATCACATTCAGTGCTTCTATGAATTCAGCATTCATTATAATATGTCAACTCCTTCCGGGTTGTCTACTCAAACTCTATCACCGGCTTTACAGAGGAGACCTCCTTCCTTAAAAAGCTTAGCCGTTCTCCGCTTTTATGTTCGGCTATTGCAAAGGAAAGCTGATCAAAACTCTCAAGCAGACCCGTAAACTCTTTTTTCCCGTCTTTTGGGGCGTAAAGCTTTACGACGATTTTTTTACCGAGGTTCCGTTCAAAATCCCTATCGCTTTTTATCGGCCTGTCAAGCCCCAAGGAGGAAACGCTTAGGTAGTACTGCTCTGATATTGGGTCGGCTTCGTCCAGAATTGGATCCACTGCCCTGCTTACACATTCGCAGTCCTCCATTTTAATTCCGCCGGGCGAATCAATAAACAGGGTAAGCACCATGTGCCCCTGTTCCTTTTTATACTGCACCTCCACTAGCTCATATCCAAGCCCTTGAACGGTACCCTCGACCAACGCAAATACATCGTTTGTCAATTTCATAGCTATTCTTTACCCTCCGTGCGGATGGACGCGCCTAAATCAAGAAAAACCAAGGCCCCCCAATTTTCTTCATTCATAAATGAAAGGTGGGAGAACTCCCACCCTTTAAGAACCTTGTAAAAAAGGCACAACACCATACGCCTACAATTATAGCATCATATTATCATAAGCGCAAGCGATAAATTGCA
>DBFNRV010000060.1:0-10173 GCA_048421225.1 Christensenellales bacterium
ATATTTGTTTCAATAATGTTGCAATCTTACAATAATGCGTTTATAATTCCCCATAGAACAAATGCAGAAAGGAGGCCGTGTCATGATAAAGTATATTTTCAGAAGTGGAAATCTTGTCCTAAAGGGCGATTTTATATGTATTGGTATGTGCGCGTGTACATGGCCTTCTGGTGATCTTTGGCTTTAAACGCTAAGAGCTGGATCTATGCAAACCGCGGACATACACCGCGGTTTTTTTGTTTATGTTGAAAGGAGTGTGATAGCATTGGACCAGACAGGCACGGAACAAACGAACACCAAAAAGCGGAAGCTGAATTTAAAGCTCATCGCCCGAATGATGTATGGACATAAGCGGGCAATGATTGCGGGAGCGATTGCAATGATTATAGCGGTAATTGCCATGTATATACGACCGTTTATAATCAGCTTTACTGTGGATTATGTCATTGGCGGCATCGAAGAAACCGATATACCGCAAACGGTAATGAACTGGATTGAATCCATCGGCGGCCGCGATTATATGATAAGTCATTTCATACTTTGCGCTGTTGCGCTAGTGTTGGTAACGTTTATAAATGCCGCGGCAACCCATTTTCGCGGACGTTTTGTGGCGAAATCGTCCGAGGGAATGGCTAAGACGCTGAGAGACGACCTCTACTGGCATTTGCAGGCCGTACCATATGACTACCACAAGCATGTATCAACCGGCGACCTGATTCAGAGGTGTACATCAGATGTTGAAACCGTCAGGCGGTTTGTAGCAAACCAGCTTCTTGAGATGTTAAGAACGCTTGTAATGCTTATTGTGGCGACAGCCATAATGTTCTCGCTCGACGTCAAGATGGCGCTGCTGTCAACGATGCTTCTGCCATTTTTATGTATTGCTTCGTTTGTTTATTTCAGAAAGGTACGCAGGCAGTTTACAATTTCTGATGAATCAGAGGGAATGCTGTCCGCTACGCTACAGGAAAACCTGACGGGCGTTCGTGTCGTAAGAGCGTTTGGGCAGCAAAAAAGCGAGGTCGAAAAGTTCACTGAGCGCAATACGGATTATAAGGAAAAAACCTTTAAGTTACAGAAAATGCTCGCCTTTTACTGGGGAATGTCCGACTCGTTGGGTTATGTCCAGATAGCCATTACGCTGTTCGCGGGTTCGTACTTTGCGGCTACATCCGATTTTACGCTGGGCGAGCTGCTGATATTCAGCACATATACCAGCATGCTAACCTGGCCCGTAAGGCAGCTTGGCCGTATCCTAGCCGATATGGGAAAGGCCGCCGTATCGATCAGGAGGATTGACGACATAATGTCGCATCCGGAGGAAAAGGAACCTGGACTGGCCTTAAAGCCAGAGATCAGGGGTGATATAGCGTTTAGGAATGTATGCTTTGGCTACGACGCCTATGACGACGTCCTTAAGGATATCAGCTTTAGGGCAAAGCCGGGCCAGACGATTGCAATACTTGGTTCTACCGGTTCTGGCAAATCGAGCCTGGTTCAGCTTTTGCAAAGGCTATATACCTGTACGGCGGGTTCAATTCATATAAACGACGTCAATATAAATGACATTGCACATGACCATCTGCGGCGCAATATAGGAATCGTACTTCAGGAACCGTTCCTGTATTCCCGTACAATTATGGATAATATCCGCATCGTAAATCCCTCCGCCTCTCTTGAAGAGGTATATGAGGCGGCCAAAGTTGCGTCGATACATGACGTTATCATGGGCTTTGAAAACGGATATGACACTATAGTGGGCGAGCGCGGAGTAACGCTCTCCGGAGGGCAGAAGCAAAGGGTTGCAATAGCCAGAATGCTTATGCAGAAAGCCCCGATACTTATATTTGACGATTCGATGAGCGCGGTGGATACGGAAACCGACGCAGCGATACGTGAAGCGCTTAAACTGCGCAGGAAGGACAGCACGACGTTTATAATCTCTCACAGGATTACAACGTTATGCGAAGCAGACAACATCCTGGTACTTGAAAACGGCAGGCTTGTTCAACAGGGTACGCATGAAGAGCTTTTGAAACAGGACGGGCTTTATAAACGAATTGCGTACATTCAGAACATGCTTGAGGATGAATTAAAGGCGGAGAGGGGGGATGCCGAATGAGTAACGGGATCCAGGAACAAGAATTCGATCAAAAGGTAGACCTAAATATCTGGAAGCGGATTATCAGATATGCTATGAGGTATAAGCGCCTTGTAATAGCCTTGATCCTTACCATGCTTGTAGTATCGGGCGCTGATATAATCTATCCGCTGCTGAGCAAGTATGCTATAGATAACTTTGTCACCGCTCAAAGTATAGACGGGCTGGGCTGGTTCATGGCGGCGTATCTTGCGGTTGTGGCAGTCCAAGGAGTATGCGTATATCTATTTGTAACGGGCGCCAGTAAACTGGAGATGAATATATCGTATGATATACGTCAGGATGCATTTATAAAGCTTCAAAAGCTGCCGTTTTCATTCTACGACCGCACACCTGTAGGCTATCTTATGGCCCGAATGGTAAGCGATATAGCTAGACTGAGCGAAATGATAGCATGGAGCATAGTTGACCTGTTCTGGGCGTTATCATATATCATCGGCGTAATGGTGGTATTGCTGTCGCTTAACTGGCGGCTTGCGCTATTGGTACTTGTGGTAGTGCCTCCATTGGCACTTTTATGCTTAATTTTTCAAAGAAGGATTCTTAAGCACCAACGAGTAGTTAGAAAGACCAACTCCCGTATAACCAGTGGCTTCAACGAGGGCATAATGGGAGCGATGACGACCAAAACCCTTGTGCGTGAAAAGCAGAATTACGACGAGTTCACAGAGATTACGGGAGAAATGAAACGTTCTTCGATTAAATCAGCGGTGTTGTCGTATATATTTATGCCGCTTGTAATGATGCTTGGCTCAATAGGCACGGCGATTGCACTGTATAAGGGAGGCCAGGCGGTGCTGCTAAATAATATTGGAGAGGCAACCATATTCGGCGTTATTGGGTTTGGCACACTGTCGGCTTTTATAAGCTACACAATGCAGTTTTTTGATCCGATACAGTCCCTCGCGCGTATTTTGGCCGAATTCCAGAGCGCACAGGCCAGTGCGGAGCGCGTTATCTCTTTGATAGATACTCCGTGCGATATTGAGGACAGTCCGGAGGTAGAGGAAAAGTACGGCGACAGCTTTGATCCAAAGCCGCAAAACTGGGAGCCGATAGTCGGGGATATAAGGTTTGATCACGTAAGCTTTGCGTATAAGGAAGGGGAGCGTGTTCTCAATGACTTCAACCTTCATGTAAAACCTGGGCAAACCATAGCCCTTGTCGGCGAAACGGGCGCGGGAAAGAGCACCATAGTTAATCTGATCTGCAGGTTCTATGAACCAACGGAAGGCAAGATACTTATCGACGGCAGGGATTACAGGGAGCGCAGCCAGATTTGGCTGCAGAAGAGCCTCGGATACGTCTTGCAGCAGCCGCACCTATTCTCTGGAACGATTAAGGATAATATAGCGTATGGTAGGAAGGACGCCTCTTTTGAGGATATACGGCGCGCAGCACAAATGGTTCACGCAGAGGGCTTTATACTCAAGCAGGAAAACGGTTATGACACCGAAGTAGGAGAAGGCGGCGTAAGGCTTTCAACAGGTGAAAAGCAGCTTATATCGTTTGCAAGGGTGGTTCTCGCGGATCCGAGGATATTCGTACTTGACGAAGCCACTTCCTCAATCGATACGGAAACCGAGCAGCTTATACAAAACGCAATTACGACGGTGTTAAAGGACAGGACCAGCTTTATAGTAGCACACAGGCTTTCCACAATAAGAAACGCCGACCGCATACTTGTAATACGAAACGGCAGGATAACGGAGGAAGGTACGCATAGTAAGCTTCTGAAGCTGAAAGGATACTACTACGAACTATATACGACCCAATTCAAGGAAGAGACGTCAAGCGGCATACTTAACGCTGCAATAGAAAAAAGATAGCACTCTTGCTGGGAAAACAAGGTTGCAGGACGGTGCAAGCCACCATCCTGCAACCCTTTACCGAGATTGCCGTTACCCTCCGCTGATTTTCTAATTATTCCTCAAAGTCGAGCATATTTCCAAGTAGGTCGTTGAGTTCAGAAAAATCTTCCTGATAGCGCAGATGGACGAAACCCAATTTTAATGTTGGATCTACTCTTTTAAGAACTTGAGCTATTTCATTTTTCAGATTCGCCGTATTAAGCTGGTCAACAAAACCGCTTTGAGTAAATCCTATCTTCAGATAACCGTCTTCAAACCAGGCTGATTTTCGCTGCATAAGTATGGGCCACGCAATGGGAATGGAACTCTTGAGTTCATCCATAAGCTTATTCACGGTATCCTTAATTCTATTACGCGTAGTCTCGTCGAGGTTTTCGCCCATCTTTACTTTATACTCGGCCTGTTCCATTATAGCCGTCGGCTCAAGCCCCTCAGACAGGCCAGCCCCGTTGCCGCTTATATCTAAAGACTTGAGTCGTGTAAAGGATTCGGACAGCATTTTCTCAATATTGACGATTCTATCCTCTAAGCGGCTATCTCCAGATTCATGTTTATATACCGCTCCTTGAAAGCTGTCGCTTATCCGCGATTCAAGGCCGGACACCCTGTCCAACAGCGATAAAATATCGGAGCATTCCTCGGGAAGACATGCGATAACAAGCGCGTTTTCAATCAAAACCCTTGGAAGCGTAAGCCATCTCATATCGCTTTGCGTTTTTAACAAAAGCCCAATCACGCGCACAAGCCGCTCCACGGTACAGCGCTCAGACTGAGCGATATAGTTTTTCATGACCTCGTCGGTGCAGTCGAGCATATCACAGCAGCTTCCGCATAGCTTAGCCATCAATAATGCCCTCATATGCGAAGCAAAATCATGGACGAATACGCCTAAATCGCGTCCGGATAACACTATTTCATTCAGCTGGCGCATAGCTTTTTGCGCATCGGAATCTATAATAGCGTCGGCGATGGAAAAAATGCAGCCGGTATCGGCGCTTCCAAGAACGCTGTATACCATTTCCGTGCTTACGTCCCTGCCGCAAAAGGATATGCACTGGTCTGAAAGGCTCAGCGCATCGCGCATAGAGCCGTCGGCCGCCCGTGCGATGGCAAGCAATCCATCATCAGAAATATGTGATTCCGCGTCTTCAAGAACGGTTTTAAGGCGTTTTACTATATCAAAAGCAGAAATACGCTTAAAGTCAAACCTTTGACAGCGCGATATAATCGTAGCCGGCAGCTTCTGAGGCTCCGTTGTAGCAAGGATAAACATTACATGCTCAGGAGGTTCCTCAAGCGTTTTTAACAGGGCGTTAAACGCGGGGGTGGACAGCATATGCGCCTCATCTATTATGTATACCTTTATCTTCAGACGAAGAGGAAGAAACGAAGCCTTGTCCATAAGCATACGAACGTCCGCCACTCCATTATTGGAGGCGGCGTCAAGCTCTACGATATCTATGTTTTCATTATCGCCTATAATACAATTATCGCATTTCTCGCATGGATTCCCAGCTGTAGAGGAAGTGCAGTTTACCGCTCTTGCAAGTATCTTCGCGGTACTGGTTTTCCCCGTGCCGCGCGTTCCGCAGAATAGGTACGCATGTGCAACATGCCCTGATAGAATTTGATTTTTAAGTACGGTTGTTATATGCTCCTGACCTATGACATCATCGAAGGTCCTGGGACGGTATTTACGGTATAATGCCTGGTATGCCATAATTATTTCAAAACCTTTCTGGTATGTACCTATATCATACCACAAAGCATACAAGTTATGGAGATAAAAAGCAAAAACAGCAATGGCGACACTAAGTCAAGCTGTTTAAAATAACATTTAATTTTCAAAGCTTATATTGAAAAGTAGATGTTACCGTTATATACTTATATGGGATTTATTTATAATAGGGTGATTAAATAATAAAAAAACAGATTATTTTATAAGGTTTTGGAGGAGATTTATGGCGTTTTGTACCAAGTGCGGAACCCGGCTTGCTGAAGGGACAAAATTTTGTACCCTATGCGGAGCTGTTATATCAGACGTTAAGACCGATAAACCAGGGGAGCGTTTTTCCGAACAGTATAAAGGTGTACGGCCACAGACGTCTCAATACCCCTCGCAGCCCAGGGTTGATAACATAAACCATCAAGCAGCTCGTAATATGCCGCCTAATAGCGTGGAAACGGAGAAGACGTTCAGTCCTCCTTTAAAGGAAACAAGATATGAACCTCTCAGCGTGGGCGCGTTTATCGGTATAGCGTTTCTTATGATGATACCTATAGTAAACCTTATCCTATTAATAGTATGGGCATGCGGCGGGGCAACAAACCCAAATACGAGAAACTATGCAAGGGCATCGCTTATAATGATGGTTGTTTATATCATACTGTTAGTTATATTGGGAATGGTGATTGTCAATTATATAAGCAGATTCGGTATGGATCTGCTTAAAGGGTTGCTCCCTCTACTGAGTTAGGATTTCCAGTGAATAAGATGCCGTTTTGGGTTTTTGATCTACCGGCTTAATTATATAGAATTGGAATCATGGATTATATAAAATTTTAGGAGGTTACGTCTATGGCCTTTTGCAGTAAGTGCGGCACTAAGATTGAGGATAGCGCCAGGTTTTGTCCTTCATGCGGTCAGCCAGTTTATAATCAACAAAATAAGGAGAATGGAGGAGGTGGTCAGTCAGGAAATACGATTTTCGATACTCCGGACAATACTAACGAGTTTTCAAACGATGATATAGAAAAAAATAAGGGCATGGCGATTCTGTCATATATATCAATACTATGCCTGATACCTTTATTTGCTTCCAAGGATTCAAAGTTTGCGCAATTTCATGCAAAGCAGGGATTTAACCTCTTTATACTTGAGGCCGTTTGGAGTGTAGCGAATATTATAATAACGACCGTTATGTATGCCATAAATCCTGTACTGGGGTACATGTTTAGCACAATCCTATCGATTGTATGGATTGCTCCGGTTGTGCTGTCAATCATCGGAATTATAAATGCTGTAAACGGCCAGGCGAAAGAACTTCCTATTATCGGAGGTATCAAAATAATCAAATAATTTGCTATAGTTGATTAAAGGTCCTTTTTATTGCTTAAAAAGGACCTTTGCCGTTTCAGAATAAAAAGCTTATAATTACTTTAACGAATTGGTAAAAAACGTGGCGATCTCCTCCATTAAATCAACTTTAAGCTCTGAGAGCAAGCGTTTATCAATACTATTTGCATACTCATCACAAATCTTTTTTGGAATGTTGTTCCCATAGCGTTTTCTAAGCTTCATCTGTTCAGCTACTATTTCAGACCTGTATGCAATCGATGCGTCCGATCGAAACACATTATGCCCGCAGTCGTTGTATAGCTTTACAACAACGCGTCCGTCCGGCTCTATAAATGGCTTAACATGCGCGGCAACGCTGTGCTTGTATGGAACCACCGTATCATCCTTGCTGTGTATAAGCATTACCCTTGCATTGGAGTTCAAAACGCCATAGGAACCTGAAGCGGCTGAATAGCGGCCAAATTTAATTCGTTCATATAATGCGGCGAACGGTATTATCAAAAGGCCGATTTTGCCGGAAAAAGCGGTGGAATAGCATTTAAGCATATCAAGCGAAGTGTTAAAGCCACAGCATCCAACCGCCGCCGTTATGCCGCTTATATGTGCCAACACCGATGTCGCCGCATAGGCGCCCCAACTGTGGCCGAACGCAAATAGGGGCAGTCCGCCAAGCTCATAATCCTGCCTAATACATTTTATTGCGCATTCAAGGTCGCTTACGGCGTTAGGAAGACCGCTCATAGAGTTGCCTTCGCTCTCCCCGCAGCCTGTATTGTCATATGAAAACACGGCAAAACCGCTTTTAACAAAACATTCTATGAGATGAAGATAATCCATGTGCGTTGTGCCGAAGCCGTGAACTAGTATGATTACGCCAATTACGCCGTCAGCGTGGGAACCGTAATTGCTGTAATATATATATCCCCTAAGCACCTTCATCCGCCTGCTCTTAAACTGGATTGGCCGCCTTTCCAAACTGGGAGTATCGCCGAACGAGGGTTCGAACACCGATTCCGGTATATCTATGCGTCTCTTGAATACCTTTTCATAAATAAATATTGAGACGGAAAAGAACAACAGGAATATGCCCGCAATGGTCAACAGTATGAGCATCGCTTACTCCCCGTCCGACGGTGTCAGTATAAATTCGTAACTTAAATTCGTTTTGCCGCTAATTTTAAATCCCAACCTTTCAATAAAGCGTCGGGCCCCCTCATTTGCTTTGAAGCAGCTGATATATACAGGCTTTCCGTGCCACCTCGCAAAATCAGTTATATCCTCTATGACACCGGTTCCTATCCCCTTATTTCTCGCCGGAGGAGCAAGATATATATCCGTTATCCACAATCTATCCCTAGATTCCTGAATGATTACAAAGCCTACGGATATGCCCATAACCATGATTATGGAGCAGGTATCTACGCTGAAATTTTCTTCAAAAGAACTGCGCTGCGCCGCCTCATCCCAATTAGTAGGTTCGAAGTATTTTGAAATCGATTCCTTTTTAATGTCATAAACGAATTCTTTATCCAGCGGCGTTGCTGGGCGAATGTCAAACGGTAGCATTTCCAACCTCCAAACAAATTTTATAAAATCCAGTATACCATAATTTAAATTATCTGTGCGGTTCATAATGAATTTTTTGAAGACGTATTTAGATAAAGTTATAAGCTGAATTTGTAGGCCTGTGAAACATGATATACAGTATAAGTACGAAGAAAAAACCGGAGAGAGCTATACTGTAAGGGAGGGATGAGACGGTTATTTTAAGCTTTTCGGTGTACAATCAAGCTGTGCGGCAAAGTCAGCCAGCGAGAAGAAACGGGGGTGTAGTGAAGTACCTTTGATTCCCACTGTGGCCGTGCTCCACTTTGCCGTTAGGCTAGGCGTGTAGGAGCGATCGGTTTTTGTCAGACGTCTCAGCTCGGAAGAGGTCTTTCAAAAAGTGTAATCTACTCGCGCTTTGACTCGGATAAAGGGTTGGTGAGCTCAAGGCTGTTGTCCGACAGGACATACGTCACGGCCACCTTTGATTCTTGAGAGCTTTTCAAGAAATCGGCGGAAGCTCAATATTAAAGTCTAAAATGCCGTTCTAATTGTCCACGTAAGAGCGAAAAATAAACAGTGGCCAGGAATGGCCGCCGCGCCCCTAATAGTTATGGGCTTACTCATCGGTAAAAAACTCGCAAAAATCGCTATCCGCCATGGCCTCCGGATTGCGGATAAGCATATGGGCAAGCTGCCACATCACAGTGAATTTATTGTTCAGCACATATGGCTTCATCTAATCAGTCAAATGCAAAGACCGCTCAAGACACCATGAATAAAGCTTTTCTCGTATAAAGATTATGCTGTATCCGCCATTGCTTTCTCCTGTTTTAAAATATGTACCGTCCAACTCACCGCTTTCAAGTAAACCGTTCAGCTCATCAACATCAACCTTCAGGTATGCCGCAGCAATGTAAATTGACATGAAATCCCCGTATTCTTCGTTGTTATCAGTAGGATTAACCTTGAAACCGTTTACAGAATATAATAGTTCATCTAAACCAACTGTTATTGTATGAGCCGAATACAGCATTGAAACACAAATCAGTAGGCATCCTACGACAATGGCAATAGAAACAAAAACACTGTTTTTCATTCCATTCTTCATCCCCAATCTACACGAGAAATAGGTGATGGCAAGTTAGCATCAAAAAAAACGCTTGATATTTTCATTTTATGTTGCCTCCAAAATTATTTATTTGTAGTCTCTTGCTTTTTTTACTGTCACATCTGATTATTTTAGTAGCAACGCAATTAAAACGCATAAATCAACATACATCTTTAAAATACAACTACAGCGTATCATAAATTATATGTAAGTCAATAGATAAATAACAAAAGGCGGGACATGATTGGAAAAACAGGGGTTCGAAAAGCCCCATTTTACAGGGTTTCCAGCACGTGAAAATGGTAAATATGATATTAATATTCAAATCTCAACGAAACAAATTCTACTGTGCGACAATGCATTTTCGCTTGACGCCTTCTTGATATTCTAGCTTACAAAACAAAGA
>DBFNRV010000061.1:0-4138 GCA_048421225.1 Christensenellales bacterium
GAAGAGTACGCGAACCGTTACTACTTCTACCACTATGACATACGCGGAAGCGTAACGAACATAGTGGGGGACGACGGGAACCTGGTAAAGGGATACGAGTACGACGAGTACGGAAACACAACCGACGGCGGGGAAGCGGGATTCATAAATGAGGTAACGTTCACGGGAAGCGTAAGGGGCCTAGGGAGCGGGCTGCAGTACATGAGCGCGAGGTACTACGACCCAGCAACAGGACGGTTTGTATCGCAGGACACGTACACTGGAACGCCATATGCGCCATGGACACAGCACCTATACAGCTACTGCGGGAACAATCCTGTTAATATGGTGGATCCGACCGGGCATATGCCGATGAAGCCCATGGCTGTTTGTGATGGCGGGACTACACGGGTTGTGCCTGAACCCCAGGAGTCAGAAGGAGAGCCTTACGATCAGGACAGTATATGGGGCGCAATTTTAAATGCTGCTTTATATGAATTTGAAGTTGGAACCCCAAGACATCATGCTGTAAGGGATGCGTTAGCGGCGCACTTAGGGGGAATTACTGAGTATAAAATACCAGGGGGATCAATTCTTGGAAATACAGGCTCCGCTGACGTAGTTGTAATTGACAAAAATGGCGTTGGAAGTATATATGAGGTGAAACCTTTAAGTACTTACGGTATCACAACTGGACCTAAAGCTATATCGCGATATACTGAAGCAGCAAATGCAGCTAGAGAATTGTTAGGGGTTAAATTGTTTAGACCAGGAAAAGAAATTAAGGACTTTAAAACAGTTAAGCATGGAAACGAGACACTTTATATAGAGTTTGTAGGAGGAGTAGTGTATTACAGTACAACGCCGGACCGCAAGGTAAGGCCGCAGAACGTAGAGGTGCCGAGCATATCGCCAGAATCACTTTTGTTCCTTATACCATTGCTGGCGCCGTTGTTGAAGGGTTTGGAAGGTTCGTCAGGATCAGGCAGCAGGAGAGGGGCTCCCAAACCTGTGACCCCGAGCGTATCGTTTGAAGGAGCGGCGGCGGCTGTGTTTGGGTTGGGATTAGCGGCATTTGCATTTGCGAATACGGGAAGCGGCGGATTCAACAGGGATGAGTATGCGTTTAATTGATAAATAACAGGAGGAAAGCAGAATGAGGAGCAAACTTGATAATAAGTTAAAGCTAAATAAAGACTCAAGAACCGTCGTTGAGTTAGGCTATCAATTTACGGTGTCTACGTATAAAGATCTTTTTGAATACATTGAAGATATAATAAAATTATATGACTGGTATCTACATGGGGTCAAAAAGTCAGGAGTGCCAGTAGTAATAGCTGTTGAGCGTACAATAGATAAAAAAATACTGATCTGTAAATATACCGATAAAAGGTGGAAAAAAGTAAAGAGTAATATACGCGAGGGCAAAGCCCTATGCGTTGAAATATTTGAAGACTTTGAGAGGTCTAACTCAATAGGAGATGGTATTGTAAACTTGAGTTTATGCACCAACCTTAATATGAAACAATCACGACCCAATCATACTGTAGATAACAGAATACCAAATGAGGTTTCAGCCTTTGTAAACGAGCAATATATAAAGTATTTCTCTTTAGATGAGTTTGAAGAGAAAATGAAGGAAATGATGTTCCGGTTGGACGGAGTATATGGATGCATGGATCATATGTTGAGAATGGTTCAAGTAGGAATATTCAGCAAAACACCCTATGAGAAATATTCTGCAGGATTAGATTATTACACCAAAGAAGGATCCGACCAATACGATGAACTAGCAAGGGGATATTTTTACATAAACGCGCTGACACAGAAGCATATAGACGCGTTGGGAGGCTGGGAATCAGTAAAGGCAAACGCGCCGTGCTATAGGGCGGAGAAGCTTGAGTGTGATGGGAAAGTGGTATACTGGCTTCAGCTGACGGAGGATATAAACGAATATGACAGGGACGGCTATCTGAAGCTGAAGAACTTTTTGAAACCGATACTGCTTAAAGAGGATTTAAAGAAACTGGCTGAATCAAACGCGTGGTTAGATACGATGGATGTAAACCAGCTGGTGTGTACAGACGAGGAAATGCTGGAAATAAGGCGAATGCAGCAGGAGTACCGTGAAAGGGAAACCAGACGGCAGGAGGAAAGGAAACATAGGATAGCGGAGGGTTATATATACAAGGAGGTAGAGTTTGAGAAGGAGAAAGGCTTCAAACCTTACCCATCATGCTTAAACGTAAAGGTGGTGTTCAGTGGACTAAAAGACGATGAATGGAATGTACTGGAAGAGATGCTCAGGTTATGGGGAAATGGAGGAGAACGCAGCCTAGCAGACATATGGAGAAAATGGGATGAAATCGGCATTACGGTGAACCTGGGCGGTGAAAATATAAAAGCGGCTTTAAAGTCATTAAAGACGTTAATAAATCTATATGCGAAAGGAAACATGATGAACCTGGAACGAATGATAATATATGATGGCAAGAGATAGAGAGCAGGCATGAACAACAGGCACCGGATGCAAACGATCCGGCGCCTAAGTAACCACTGATTTAATGGTTCGAACAGAAGCAAAGTGTAGTATCATAGAGAAAAAGCGTCAAGGAGCAGAGAAGATGCAACAGAGCTTTGCCGACATGGAATATGCGAATCGGAAACGGAGAACCAAACGGGATGAGTTTCTGGAAATAATGGAGGAGGTCATCCCATGGGAAGAGTGGGTGGCTTTAGTGGAGCCGTATTATCCGACTGGGAAACGAGGCCGTCCGCCGCGCGGAGTGGAAACGATGTTGCGGATGTATCTGTTGGCAAACTGGTTCACTCTCTCGGACGAGGGAGTTGAAGATGCCATTTATGACAGCTATGCATTCCGCAAATTCATGCAAATAGATTTTGTGGGAGAAGAGCAGGTTCCGGATGCGACCACACTGTGCAAATTCCGCAAGTTGCTGAACGACAATGGGGTTGCCAGACAGCTATTCGAGAGTATCCACGCATTTCTTGAGCGGAATGGCAAGCTGATGCATGGAGGAACCATTGTGGATGCGACCATAGTGGAAGCCCCCACCTCCACAAAAAATGCAAAACAGCAGCGGGATCCTGAGATGCATCAGGTAAAAAAAGGGAACGAGTGGTATTTTGGGGAGCGGCTTCATATCGGTGTGGATGCTGGAACAGGATATGTTCATTCTCTTGAAGTAACCGCTGCAAACAGGAGTGAGCGGGATATGGCCGCTTCCCTGATACGAGGGGATGACGAGGTATTATACGGCGACGCAGGATATACCGGACTGGAAAAACGTCTGGAGTTTCAACAGAATCCCCAACTTTCCGCTATGGAATATCGGATCAATACGCACAATCGTTTTCACTGGCCTAAATCTGTTCCAGGTTTTGATTGGGACCGTTTCATCGAGTATCAGAAATCCCGTGTACGCAGTAAGGTAGAATATGTCTTTCTTATTATCAAGCGCATTTTCGCATATGTGAAAGTACGCTATCGAGGTCTTGAAAAAAATAAGAATCAGGCGTACCTGTTGTGCGCATCCGCCAATCTCTACATGCTGGCCCGTTCCGGCTGGCGCAGGGATTGCGAAGCTTAGATAAAATGCCTGGGGGTACCGCTGATAAATCCCCTTAACGGGGCGCTCTTCCCTTTTCCTTCCTTTTATGGTGTCCTTTCGGTCCTTTATTCAGTGGTTACCTAAAAAAGGCAAAAAGCGTAAGTACGCCGGAGGAAGAGTACGCGAACCGGTACTACTTCTACCACGGCAGTGTACTGGTATAGCTTGTCGTCATTTGGACAACAGCGACGCGGAACGACCTTGACCCGAAGCTGGGGTTGATCGACCTCTGGTGCCGGCTGGGGGAACGAGGTTACACGCGTTGCCCCGAGAGCCTGTATCGTGTTCTAACCCGCGCTGGCATGCTGCCCGTAGAACCCGCTAAGAAGCCTTATGTTCCTAAACCCTACGAGCAGACGACGCATCCAGGCGGACGCGTACAAGTGGACGTCACTTCTCCGCATATCCTGAATGAGCTTTAGTTCGGCCTCTGTGTGCTGATTCGGATGCGAGTGCGGCCGCCTGGAACGGTCGGCCAGCGATTCTATCGTTCCGTCGTACCTTGACAGCCAGAAGTAGATGGTTGA
>DBFNRV010000062.1:0-20291 GCA_048421225.1 Christensenellales bacterium
CCTTCAGCACGTTATACAGCACATAAAGCCCGATCAGGGCAACGACCGAAACGCCGAGAATCAGATACATGGTCCCGATTCCGACCTTGCTGCCAAAGAAATATAGATTGCAGTCGATGGAATCCCGAATGCCTTCCACCACCTCCGCGGGAAAGCCCTGCGACATCATTTCCGCATAGGTACCCTCAAGCGCGTGATTGCGGAGCAATGAAGTTCCGTAGGTGCCCGGAAGAAAGGACAGAACCTTTTGCAGCCCGTTTCCAAAGTTGGAAATCGGCATATACGCGCCGCAGATAAAGCCGTAGCCCGCGCTGACGATCGTTCCCACCGCCGAACCCTGCCCAGAGGTGGACAAAGGAGCGTTTACCAAAGAGGATAACGCCGTTCCAAACAGGACAAGCAAAACCACGTCGAGGCAGGTCAAAAGCACATCGCTTACCGACAGATACCAGCCGGTGCCCGCAAGATACAGAAAGCAAATGGCAAGCGCCGCCCCGCAGATGATCAGCGTGACAATGGCCGTCGAGAAGAAATAGCTCATGGAAAGGGTGCTGCGTTTCACGGGGGCTATGGTAAGGTCTTGCTTAGCGCCCGATATTTTGTCCTGTACCATCAGTAGATTCGAGCAGAAAGCTACCGTCACACAGCACACCGCCAAAATGGAGGAGATCAGCTGGCCACCCACAAGAGCGTCGATCAATTTCGCGTCTACCGCAAAGCCCTCCGGCACGGAAGACAGAAAAGCGTCTTGATACACATTCCCAAGGAAGGTGACATACAGAACGAGTAAAATCACAGGGGTAATGAGGGAAGTAAAGAACATTCCCTTATCCTTGAAAAACAGCTTGCAGTTGCGTTTGACCAGTGCTGAAAGTTTTATCATTTGTTTTCGCCCCCTGTCAGTGCTTTGCCGGTTACGGCAAGAAAAACATCGTCCATTTTGCCCTTTGTAACCTCATAATCGGTGAAGACCTCCTGGTTGCCTGCGATCAGCTCGGTCGCCTTGGCTGTGTTAGGAACGGCAACCCTGTAAGCGTCCCTGATCGGCACGTACGGCAGGCCGAACGCTTTCACTTTGTCCTCGCTGACGCCGTATAGAGTGACGAAGTCGCCGGTATAGGTGTTTTTTAACTGGAGCGGCGTGCCTTCAGCGGCAATTTCTCCGCTGTCGAGGATGATGACGTAATCAGCGTCGACCGCTTCCTCCATGTAGTGGGTTGTGAGAAAAACCGTCATATGCTCTTCCTTGCGCAGATCCGACACCACATCCCATAAGAGCTTTCTGGTCTGCGGATCCAGTCCCGTTGTGGGTTCGTCTAGAATTAGTATCTTCGGCTTGTGCAGCAGGGCTCTAGCGATATCGATTCTACGCCGCTGGCCGCCGGAAAGCTTGCCCACGGTACGCTTCAGTAAATCCTCAAAACCGAGCAGCTTCGAAAGCTCCATAAGACGTCTTTCAAAACCTTCTCCCGTAATGCCGTAAAGGGCGGCGCGGCTCTGTAAATTGTCCCTGACCGTGAGCGGCTGATCCAGCGCCGAGCTTTGAAAGACGACGCCCAGCTCCCGCTTGATGGAGTCCATATTGCCGTCGGTGCTTTTTCCGTTGATACGCACGCTGCCCGAATCCTTGCCGAGCTGGCCGCATATGATGGAGATGGTCGTGCTTTTTCCCGCTCCGTTGACGCCTAAAAAGGCGAACAGCTCTCCATCCTTGACTCGGAAGCTCAGATCCTGTACCGCCTTGACCTCTCCAAAGCTTTTGCTGAGATGATCAATTTCAATGATGTTTTCCATGTGTAATGTAATCCCCCCTTATATCGCTTTGCCGGTAAAGCGGCTGATTTCCTCTCCCAGCAGTTTAAACACCTTCGCCACGAGATACCCATCGGCGACGGCGTGGTTGAGCCGCACCGTAAGCGGCATCATTTTGCGTCCGTTTTCGGTGCGGAACCTGCCCCAGTTGATCGTTGGCATAAAGTGTAGATGTCCGTCGGGCAGTTCAACATGGAGCGCATCGTAGGAGAGCCATGGGATGTAGGAGGCGTCGAACCAATTTGGATGCCCCGCATAATCCAGCCCGTATTCCCGCGTTTGTTTTGCCTTTTCAACATCGCCGGCGCAAGCCTTGTAAAAGGTTTCGTAATCCTCGAAATATTCGGTGTACACCGGCGTACAGGTCTCGGTGTCCTCATGGAAGACATACTGGATGGGATTGATTTGATCGTATACCAGGATATCCTTTGTCTGCCAGCGGTAGACCATCCGATAATCCTCCCGGGAGTTGAGCACCTTAGAAAGCAGATAGAGGAAATTGATATAAAACTTTGTGCCTGTTTGTCTGGAGTAATCGTAGAGATCGGTCACATCAAGCCGCGAAGTGATCGAGGTGGAGCATTTGCAGTCCTCGGTGAAATGGCGGTAAACCCTGCGGCGGTAGTAGGTAGCCATATCAAGAATTTTATAATTCAGCTCCGAAGGCCTTTTGCTTTTCAGCCATTCCTCTTTTGTCAGGCGGGTGTAATGCTCCGTCCTGCACAAATCGGGAATGGCGCACGGCTTGTTCTCCTCCGTGTGATGATGGACAAAGCCGCACTTTTCCTGTACACGCTTTGATTTTTCGTTGCCGTCAAAGTATCCGCACCATACGGCGGTACAGCCCAAGTCCTCAAAGCAGCGCCGAAGGAGCTCCCTTACCGCTTCTGGGATCAGCCCCCGGCCCCAATAGGGAACGCCGATCCAATAACCGATCTCCGCCTCCGTGTCACTCATGGGCGCGCCGCCGTGCCCAGTGCGCATAATACCCACGCTGCCCACCGGCTTCCCAGTTTCTTTGAGGACGACGGCATAGGTTTCCGGCTCGGATAGAACGCCATGGATGATCTCCAGACTGTTTTCCACGCTTGTATGCGGCGACCAGCCCGCGATAGGACCCACCGCAGGGTTGCTGGCGTATAGATATAACTCTTCCGCGTCGCCGTCTTCCCACGGGCGCAAAAGCAATCGTTTTGTTTCAAGTCTCATCTTGTTTCCTCTTTTTTATGGCATACCGTTTTTTGATCTGCCCCCACTGTACGCAGACGCTTTCTGCCCCGGTTGCGGCGACGCCCAACAGCGCGTCCATTTCCTCTATGACGTTCCTGTATTTACTGGGGTTGAAGTGCGTCAGGATGTAGTCCGCCTCTTTGACGCTGCCCTTTGCCATCCGGCAGAAGGCGCGCATGGGAGCGGCGAGATGGAATACCCAGACGGGCGAGCAGACCGTAACATGCCCGTAGGCGGCAAGGTCGGTCTTCATCTCTTCAATCGGCATATCCCACCGATGCATACCGAACCGCCCGCACCACCAAAAGCCCAGAGTTCCTTCCGTTTTCTCCGTGGATCTCACCTCATAGACCTCCGCGCCGGTACGGTTTGCCTCGGCGAGCGCCAATTTTTTGGTGTACCCCATGCGGGAAAAATAGACCACGAGGCGGGAGGGATTTGTGCCGATATTCGGATAATCCTCACTATGTATTGTAAACTGCTCCTGTTTATACAAAACCCATGCGGCGCAGCCGGTAAGCGCCTGCAGGATACCAAATACGAAGTAAAGATTGGACATAACATTTGACGGAAAGATCACAAACTGTATGACGATCCATGCCATAAGGGTCAGCCCAAAAACCGTGCCGCAGATCACGCCCGCCTTTTTCCTCTTAAACAGCAATCCAGCGGCGACAAGGTTCGGGATACCGTTGACGCACAGCAGCGCTATACCTGGAAATGTGAAATTCTGATACAGCGTGTCCGCCAGGGGTAGCACCTGAAAATACGGCAGCATCCCATGCATTCCCAGAATACTGCCGTCCGGTGCTATGAGCATGCACGCAGCGCCGAAGACAGCGCCGACGCCGATAAACAGGCACCAGAAGATCAGGATTTTTCTTGCCGTATCATATCTAGAATGAGTTTTCATCAGCTTTAACTTCTTCCTCTATTTTTTGATGTTCATGTCCACCACGATTTCCAAAAGCATCCCCAGGCTGATGCCGAGGCCGATCTCGACAATGCCGGTGGTGCTAATCACCACTCCTGCGCACATACCGATGCATATGCGTCCGTCATGTGGTTTTCGGGCGGCTGCTTCTCCCCTTCATGCCGGCATCCTTGCTTTTCCTGTTCTTCGAATAGTTTGCAAAAATCAAGGCAATGGAAATGCCGATTACAATACACGGCAGCGCCACGGATAAAATTTTTTCATGTTGTTGTCCACTTAACACTCTCCTGCCAATTTTAAGCCCAGCGGTTCATCTGGCACAGTGACAGAAAGCCGCTGGCAGGGATAGCCGAACATGGTCAGCTCCTCGCAGGGTGCAAAGCCCATCGCTTCATAAAATGCACGAGTGTCCGCGCCCATTGGGTCTCCGGCGCGGTAGGTCATAACGGAGAGCACCGTCCCTACGGGAAACTGCGCCGCCGCCGTTTCCACCAGCTTTTGCGCGAGGCCGCGGCGGCGGCAGTCCGGCGATACGGCGAGGAAATCTAGCTCACGGCGCTCTATGGAATAGAGCAGCGCCGCCAATATACGGTCCCCATCCCGAAACACCCAAGCCTCACCTTTTACAATGCGTTTTGGAAGCTCCCGCGCATATTTCGTTTCATCGATGCCTGGGAAATGGTCCCGCATGGTACGGACAAGCTCCATCCAGCCCTCAATATCCTCGTTTATCGCTGGGTACGGAATGCGCAGGTTTTGCTCCTCCATAGGCATGCCCATCAGCAGGCTGACGCCTCGCTTCAGCTCAACGCGGTTTGCGTAATATCGCTCGCTGTCCTCATGCAGAATGGCACTCCCCACGCCATGGGTCAGATAGAGCGCCGCCATATTTGGAGCCAGGGCAGGCGGCACGCCATAGTAGGCGCTCTGGATATCCACAATCTGACGGATATACGGCTCTATGATCGTAAGTGTATGCTCCCGAATGGCCCAGCGCACCGTTCGGTGCATCTGTGCAGCGTATTTCTCGCGAAACGCCCCTGTTTCCCTTTCCATATAGCTGAAGAAATCTTCCATTACGCGGCAGGGATTGCGTTTGCCATGGACAACGATGCGTGCAAAATCCGCCTCGTATCCGGCAAAAAAGCGGTCCAATACCCTGTCAAAGGCATCGTCTTTATTCTTAAAATAGTAATAGAACAGCCCGATCTCCGCGCCGGCCTTTTTCATGATGGCCCGCACCGAGGTCCCGTCAAAGCCCCGCTCCAAAAAGCATATCTGCGCCGCGGCAAGGATCGCCTCTTTTTTGTTCGTATCACCGCCTACTTTTCTGCCCATTTGGCTGTTCCTTCCAAAACTGAATAGTGCTCAATTACAAGTATACTCATATCGAAAGAAAAAGCAACTGTTTTATTGAATTTTGCTCAAATCTTTGCCCGACATAAAATGAACATCGCGGGCCGGGCCATTCCAGCAACAAACGGGCTGTATTTGATGGTGAGTCTTGTCTAAAACAGAAAAGCCACAGGATACCAAAATAGAAAGCCCCTGAACCAGAGATTCGGGGGCCTTTGGTAGTTTTTGAAAAAGTTTAGCGCTTTGAGAACTGGGGCGCGCGACGGGCCGCTTTGAGACCGTACTTTTTCCTTTCCTTCATGCGCGGATCGCGCGTGAGATAGCCCGCCTGCTTAAGAGCCGCCCTGAGATTTGGGTCGGCTACTATAAGAGCGCGTGAGATACCATGTCGTATGGCGCCTGCCTGGCCGGTAGTTCCGCCGCCATATACGTTTACATTGACGTCGTACTTTGACAAAGTTCCTGTAAGCGTCATCGGCGCCCTTACGATCATCTTTAGAGTCTCAAGCCCAAAATAATCCTCAAGGTCACGCTTATTTATCGTTATGTTTCCGCTCCCCGGTAATAGGCGGACGCGGGCAACCGATTTTTTGCGTCTTCCAGTACCAAGATACTGCGCTGTTGTCTTCATAATTCGTCCCTCCATTACCTTTATTTAAGCACTAGCGTTTCTGGCTGCTGCGCTACATGCTTGTGGTCATCGCCGCGGTATACCCGAAGCTTCTTCAACATCTGGCGCCCAAGCGGTCCTTTTGGCAGCATGAGCCTAATCGCTTCATATACAGCGAACTCCGGCTTTTTCTGCAAAAGCGTACGATAGCTGGTTTCCTTGATTCCGCCCGGATAACCGCTGTGGTGGTAATACTTTTTCTGGTCAAGCTTTCGTCCTGTAAGAACCACTTTGTCTGCATTGA
Organism: Christensenellales bacterium; assembly: GCA_048421225.1. Classification (GTDB taxonomy): domain Bacteria; phylum Bacillota; class Clostridia; order Christensenellales; family CAG-138; genus UMGS946. Next base: position 6,247 of record DBFNRV010000062.1, read on the forward strand.
TAATTATTACAAAATCACCCGTATCTACATGCGGCGTATATATTGGCTTATGCTTTCCGCGAAGTATGGTTGCAACCTGTGACGCTAGACGGCCTAATACCATACCGTCAGCGTCGACAACGTACCATTTACGCTCTACGGTTTCACCCTTTGCCATATATGTCTTCATGGCTATCCTCCATAAAATTGTGTAATCTTGCGGCTTGGCCACGTATGCTGCACTGCTTCCGGGGCTAGTGGGGCACTACATCTACCATTCCAAAGCACACCTTATATTTTAATCCAGCTCAAATGCCAGTGTCAAGCATAAAACCCCATATTTTCAAATATATTGGGTCCTTTAACATAACTTTGGGAATCCTAACTGACGCAATGCCTCGTAAAGAACTATTGCAACCGCGTTTGATAGATTAAGCGATCGCTGATTCGGCATCATAGGAGTCCGGATTGCGTCATCACGCCTTCTGCTCAGCAGTTTTTCACCCAACCCCGCGGTTTCCTTTCCAAAGACGAGAAAATCTCCATCCATATATGAAACGTCGCAGTAGTTTTTTGAGGAATGTGTGGTTGCAAGGAAAAATCTTGCTTGGAGATTCTTTGCTTCAAGCTCTTCAAAGCTGTCGTAATAGCTTATGGAAAGATCCTTCCAATAGTCAAGCCCTGCCCGCCTGAGCGTGCGGTCGGAAATTTCAAAGCCCAACGGCCGTATCAGATGCAGCGCTGTATCTGTTACTACGCAGGTTCTTGATATATTTCCGGTGTTTTGGGGGATTTCAGGTTCAACCAGTACTACGTTAAGCATTAAACACCTTCTCCACAAGGATTTATTATCAATGCTATCATATATATCCGCGGCTTGCAATAAATCAATTCAGGGGATGCGCTTTCTACATCCCCTGAAACTTGTGTTACTATTGATTTTTGCCCTGTCTCACCATGCGTTTAAGCCGGCTTGAATATATGTCGCAAAGCTCATCCGCATACTCTTGATTGTAACTGCCGCATATAAGCCGGCAGGCGGCGAATTCATCATTTGGCTTAACAATTACCCACCCTGTGTCACTTCTTATTTTTACGCCGTCTACAGTCTCTATTGACGCCCCATGCTCTGTATCGACCAGGCTTCTCAGTACGCGGCCTACATCCTTCCATGAACAGCCTATACTGGTTTCTTTGGTGTAAGCTTTGGGCAGAGCGTCCAGCAGGGGCTTGAGCCGCCCGTGCGACCACAGCTCGCACGTTTTAATAGCCGCGGCTTCCGGTTCAAAGAATTCGTTCATGGGATTATTATCTTTTAGATGCGACCGCTTGCGCCGCTCCGACGCGTCGTGTGCAAGCACCACGGTTGCTCCCTTTTCGCGCAGGAACTCTATGTATGGCACTGGCATACTGAACGGCATTATAAAACTTGCTGCACCATCCTGTTCTATTCTGTTTAATGCAAAAGCGGCGTTAAGCTCATCCTGACGCACCATGTCGCTATCGGGCAACAGCAGGTTTACGTTATCGGCGTTATCAATATATATCCACAAGTCCGCACGATGTACCGACATTAGCTCATAAATTGACTGTGGGTTTTCAGAATCGCTTGTCATAACCGTGCATCCGCATTTTATTAAGAGCGTTGATATTATGTCCGCTGCCTTTTTAGGTGCGTTTAGCAGTACGCGAGGCGGATTTTCCCTTATTCTGTCATGCGCTGTCCGCGACCATAACTCAGCTTCATATACATCATTCATGCCGTTTAGGTTCCTTACCAGGCCTATCTCAGCTTCAGTTAGCGGCAGTATTTCCCCTTGTTCGCACAAAAAGTTCAGTTTTCTCCTCTTACCCGCGTCAATGAGTACGCCTTGGTTGTCACACACGCGTATTCTGGCGCGGTGATCCTTCATAGGTTCACCATCGATGTATATTCCGCCGTTTATTCCCATGCGCCTTACTGCGAAGCCCAATGCGGAATACGCTGAACTTGAGAGATCATATACGTCTACCCCCTGCGACATAAGCCCTGATATGACAGCCTGCTTGAGCATAACCGCGGCTATGCTTCCGTCTGTGGCTACCGCGGCGCCTGAGAGAGGGCCAAGCATCTTTCCATACGCTGAGCTTAGCCTGACCACTGCCTCAGGCGACAGATTCCCATCCGAATATCCGTTAATGCCGCAATCGGTAAATTGCAGCTGTTTGCTTTGCCCCCATACTATATTCTCTTCGCACTTTACGCCATCATCCACTTGCTTCTGCGGCCAGATCAGTACTCCAGGGCTCACGGTACAGTTATGGCCAACATAAGTTTTATTGCCTATAACCGCATTTTCAAATATGGACGCCCCCTCGCTGATATGGGCGTTTTGACAAACAACGGCGCCCCGCAGTTCAATATTATTTCTAAGCCTTGCGCCTTCCATCAAAATTGAGCGCTTTATGCTGCAATCCCTGCTTATCTTTACGCCGCTGCAGATCACAGAATATGAGTCGATGCACGTGTTCTCGCCGATCTCCGTATTGGACGATATATAGCAGGGGCCGTTTATTATTGTATTTGGAGATATTCCTGCCTTTGGCTCAATAAACACCCCATCCTTTCTGTGCGCTATGGTTTCAAACATGCATTTGCCGTCAAGCATGTCCCTTTGCGCCTGCATATACTGCCTGATATCGCCTATATCGCACCAATAACCTTCAGCTACATAACCATGTACTGTTATGCCTTTTTCAAACAACTTTGGAAACAGATCCTTACTGAAGTCATACTGGGAGCCATCCGGTATCAGGTTTATTACCTCCGGCTCCAATATATAGATGCCCGTATTCGCCAAATCGCTGAACACTTCGCTAAGCTGGGGCTTTTCAAGAAATCTGGTAATATGTCCTTGACCATCCATTATGGCAACCCCATACTCCAATGGAAGCGCAACCCTTTTTAATATTATCGTGGCTGCCGCTCCAACGCTTTTATGTCTTGCAATGGCTTTGCTCAAATCTATATCTGTGATAGCGTCTCCGCTTATTACAAGTACGCTGTCCCTGTAATCCCCCAGCGCCATTTTCACGCTTCCTGCTGTACCCAGAGGACTTTCCTCAACCGAATAGGAGATCTTTACATTCTTATCCCTACCTTCTCCCAGATGATCCTTAATTGCGTTGGGCAGGTAGTGAAGCGTAACCGAGATATCCTCTATGCCATGTCGTTTTAAAAGTTCTACACAATAATCTATTACGGGTTTATTTAGCAACGGCACCATCGGTTTTGGCATGGTACAAGTAATCGGACGAAGCCTGCTGCCCTCGCCGCCCGCCATAATGACAGTTTTCAAGAAAACACCACCTCTCAAAATGATAACGTTATTATTGTGTTCACCTTTTGGCAAAAGTAATACCGCAATCTTCTTCTTATTCCCTTCAAAGTTAATGTTAGTTTCGAAACATGTATGCATATTGGATGGACATTCGGGCGTTGAATACCAATATATTTCCAACCGTTAAAATGAACCGAAATGGTGCCGACGCAATAATTAGTAAAGACGATTAGTCAATGACCTGCAGTTCCGCATGCTCTGACGCATAATAACCAAAGGCTTAAATTGCATAAAAAAATGGGTATTTGAGCTTAACTCAAATGCCCATTTTTCCTCATCATTTACAACAGCTAACCTATCCACCGGAAATAGGCGTTGTTGTCAATGGTACAATAATACTTTTTGTCGTTTCCCCAATCCGTGCCAAGTGAAGCTACCCTGAAAAACACAACGTCGCTTGGTAGGATGCTTCCGCTGCCATTTAGAACCTCTTTTGCAGCTTTTAGCGCGCTGTTGCAGGGCGTGGTTCCCGGAATACTGTCAACTACGGTGAACTGGTTGTTTTGATAAATCACCCCTCTTATAGTATCTGGAAAATGTATATGGCTCAATCTGTTCAGCACCACGCTTACCACCGCCTTATAGCCCTTCATGCTGCCGCCCCTGTTTTCTAAATGTGCGAGCTGGGCCGCCAAGTATACCTCTTTTTCAGTAAACCTGTCAGGATTGGTGGTTGGCTTAGGTGTGCTTGTAGGCTTGGGCTTTTGTGTAGGCGTTGGTTTTGGCGGATCGCCCAGAGCTATGAAATCCTTATGCATGAATCCTTTTTTAGATTCGATTTTAACTCTGTACCATTCCCCGTATTCTCCATCGACGACAGCCTTTTGGTTCAACAAGTAATTCCCAATTATGTCGAATGACAAATCCGGACCTTCCCTCATATTGATTCCGTTACCTCTTACATACGCGGCAAGCGGCCGCATATCCTTAACAATATATTCCGGAGTGGGAGTGGGTTTGGGCTCAGGGGTTGGCGTGTTTAGGGCAACGGAATCCGGTCCAGCGCTGTAAACAGGGGATGCGCTTGGCTCTGACTGCACAGCAGTTGACAGTTCAGGCTCCAACGGCTGTATAGTAGGCTCCGGCGTTGGAAGCTCTACATCAATGGTGGCGGGCTCCCTTTGCGCAGCGCTACAGCCCGCTATTAGCAAGCAGACCGTTATCAGCGCTATTGCAGCTTTTAATTCGTGTTGCATAGTAAAATCCTTTTATTTAGATAATGAACTTTTTAAGATCCCCTTCATTATCCGTATATTTCAACCGCTCGTTAACATAGCTTTCATCAATAACCACTTCAACAAGCGGATGATTGCCATTCGCATTAAATGAGATATCATCTAATAGATGTTCCATAACGGTGTGCAGACGTCTCGCGCCAATATTCTCCGTCGTCTCGTTTACAGTATATGCATGTCTGGCTATCCCTGTTAATGCATCGTCTGTAAAGCTTAACGCCACGTTGTCCGCCTCAAGAAGAGCGGTATACTGCTTTATAACCGAATTCTCAGGCTGTGTTAGTATACGCTTAAAATCATCGGCCGTTAGTGGAGAAAGCTCTACCTTTATAGGAAAACGTCCCTGCAGCTCCGGTATCATGTCGGATATTTTCGATACATGAAACGCGCCTGCGGCAATAAACAAAATATGATCTGTCTTTACCGAACCATATTTTGTTGAAACGGTACTGCCCTCCACTATCGGAAGTATGTCCCGCTGCACGCCTTCACGTGAAACATCCGGTCCTGACGCGGAATGCGTTCCGATAATCTTATCTATTTCATCAATAAATATTATACCATCCTGCTCAGCTTTCTCGACTGCCTCACGTATAACCTCATCCATATCGATCAGTTTATCGGATTCCTCCTGGGTTATAATTCGGCGCGCCTCTTTCACTGTCAGCTTTCGCAGCTTTTTCCTCCTTGGTATAATCCCGTCAAACATCTCATTGAGGTTTATATCCACGCCAATGGCATACATCGCATCGTTTTGAGGCAAGGCCTGATCCACCTCTATCTCTACAATATCCTCTTCCCTAAGGCCGGCTCTTAACTCCTCCGCTACGGCTTCACGCTTCGAATGTGACTTGGCCTGCTCTTCACCCTGCCCTTCCGGCACGCTTTCAGGCTCATTAGTTCCGGCCGAAAGCAGCATCTGCAAAGGGTTTTTAATTGGAGCCTTGCGCTCAGTTTTTGAGTGGGTTAAAAGGTCGATAATTCTCTGCTCCGCAGACGCCTCGGCCAAAATTCTGATCTCGGCCTGTTTGCGCTGCTTGCACAGCCTTATTGAAGCCTCTACCAAATCCCTTATCATTGAATCAACGTCGCGTCCCACATATCCCACTTCCGTAAATTTGGTGGCTTCAACCTTTACTAGCGGCGCATCCACAAGCTTGGCCAGTCTGCGCGCTATCTCCGTTTTTCCAACGCCGGTGGGGCCTACCATTATTATATTTTTCGGCGTTATATCCTCACGAAGCTCGGCTGATAGCCTGCTGCGCCTGTATCGATTCCTGAGAGCTATTGCCACGGCGCGTTTCGCGCTATCCTGCCCAACTATATACCTGTCCAAAGCATCTACAATTTCTTTAGGGGTCAACATGCTCAAACCTCCTCAACGGTGATGTTGTCGTTTGTATAAACGCATATCTCTGATGCTATGGCTATGGATTTCGTAGCAATTTCCTTAGCGCTCAGTTCCGTATTCTGTTTTAATGCCTTCGCTGCCGCAAGCGCGTACATTCCCCCAGAGCCTATCGTAGCAATATCATCGTCCGGATCTATAACCTCACCTGTTCCGGAGATTATGAGAAGGTTGTCTGCGTCCGCCGCTATCAAAAGGGCCTGCAGCTGCCTAAGCGCCTTGTCGCTTCTCCATTCCTGGGCAAGGGATACTGCGGCACGCTTTAGATTTCCATTGTATTGTTCCAGTTTAGCCTCAAAACGTTCACACAATGAAAACGCGTCCGCCACCGAGCCCGCGAAGCCCACGGCCACATTGTTATGATATACCCGTCTTACCTTCTTTGCCGTATGCTTCATTATGGTATTTTCCCCAAACGTCACCTGTCCGTCGCCTGCGATTGCACACTTGCCGTACCGCTTTACAGCAACGATTGTTGTCCCCTCAAATTTCATATTTAACCCCTTTATACATTATTGATGCATAATAGCACATTGTATTCATTAAAACATATATAATTGCATTTGTTTACAAAACGTTTGCAATTATATCATCGATAACACAAAGGGCTCTTGCGGAAACCGCTGTGTACCGCTCCTGTTTATTTCTAATTCGGGTTTGTACGCCATCTATTATACCAAAGTTTATGTTCATTGGCTGAAAATCAGATCCAGAATACTCAGAAATATAGTGTGAAAGAGCCCCTATCGCCGTTTTTTTGGTAAAATCTATAGCTGGTTTGCCTTCACATCTTCTGGCCAGGTTCAAGCCCGCCGTATATCCGCTGGCAATACTTTCAACATACCCTTCTACGCCTGTAATCTGCCCTGCAAAATAGGTATTTGAATTATTATAACAATAGTCAATTCCAAGCTTTGCCGGTGAATTAAGATATGAGTTTCTATGCATCACGCCATAGCGTACAAATTCTACGTTTTCTAGGCCTGGTATCATTGAAAAAACTCTTTTCTGCTCCCCAAACTTTAAATTCGTCTGAAATCCTACAATATTGTACAAGCGTCCGTCGGTATCGTCCCTGCGCAGCTGAACGACGGCAAACGGTTTCTCCGGCCTGCGTTCGTCCATCAAGCCCACCGGTTTAAGCGGGCCAAACGCCAGCGTCATGTCGCCGCGCTTTGCCATCACCTCAACAGGCATACATCCCTCAAATACCTTTATGTCCTCAAATTCTCTTAAAACTGCCGTATCCGCCGCCTTAAGCGCCTCTACAAAGCTAAAATACTCCTCCTTATTCATTGGACAGTTTAGGTAATCGCTTCCTCTTCCATATCTTGAGGCCATAAATACCTTGTCCATATTTAGGGAATCATAAGTCACAATCGGCGCGGCCGCATCAAAAAAATGCATGCTTTCACCCAGAAGGCTTTCAATACTTTCCATTAACGCCCCTTCTGTAAGCGGCCCAGTTGCTATTATTGCCTCGCACGCTGGAATTTCCCTTATCTCCTCCTCAACCACGGTAATGAGGGGATGGCTGCGTACACGCTGGGTAATATCCCTTGAAAAGCCCACCCTGTCAACAGCCAGCGCGCCTCCCGCCGGCACATGGTTCTCATCCGCAGTCTGTATAACCATGGATCCAAGCCTTCGAAGCTCCTCTTTGAGAAGCCCCGCCGCATTTTGCAGCCGGTCTGACCTCAGTGAGTTTGAGCACACAAGCTCGGCAAAATTCGTTGAATCGTATGCTGCTAGCAACTTTGAAGGCTTCATGTCGTATAAAGTTACGCCGACGCCCCTCTCTGCAAGCTGATAGGCGGCCTCGCAGCCGGCAAGGCCGGCTCCTACAACTGCGACATCATTCATCGGAGCCACCCTTTTGCGTTTGCTCCTCCTGTTTTGCAGAATGCTTGCGCATAGCCGAATTTTCACAATCCTTGTTTGAGCAAAAATTCTTGCCAAAACGGGTTACCATTATAGAGCCGCATTTTGTGCACTTCTTATTTACAGGTTTATCCCATGCGACAAAATCACATTCAGGATATTTCTCACAGCCGTAAAATACCTTTCCACGCTTGGATTTTCGCTTAATTAGCGACGCTCCGCATTTAGGGCAAGGCACGTCTATCCTTTCAATTATCGGTTTTGTATTCTTGCATTCGGGATAGTTGGGGCAAGCCAGGAACCTGCCGTACCTTCCCATCTTATATACCATCATGGCTCCGCACTTATCGCAGGGTATATCCGAAGGTTCGTCAGGTATCTTAACCTTCTCTATGGTTTCAGAAGCGCGCTCTACCGTAAGTATGAACGGATCATAAAAATCCTTTACTATCTGTGTCCACTGTTGCTCGCCTTCCTCGACCTTATCCAGCTTTTCCTCCATATCAGCTGTAAACTGCATATCGACAATATCTCCGAAGTGCTCCTTCATAAGCTGAGTTACGACAAACCCCAGTTCAGTGGGGATCAGCTGTTTCTTCTCACGGCGCACATAACCCCTCGCAATGATTGTCGAAATCGTTGGAGAGAAGGTGCTTGGCCTTCCTATGCCCTTCTCCTCCAGCAGCTTTACCAATGAAGCCTCAGTGTAGCGCGGGGGCGGAGAAGTAAACTTCTGTTCGGGTTCGATTCTGTCCGGAGCGAATATACTGCCTACGCTTAGCTCCGGAAGCACTATCTCTTTTTGCTCTACTTCGTCCTTACCCTCGGTATATACAGCCGTATAGCCATTGAATAGGACTTTAGTTCCGTTAGATTTGTAGGTGCATCCGTTTACGTCAAAGGTAACGGTGCAGTTTTCAACGCGCTGCTCCGCCATTTGGCTTGCTACAAATCTCTCAAATATCAATTTATAGAGTTTGTATTGAGGAGCGGAAAGCGACCCCTTTATCATCTGCGGCGTAAGCTTCAAATTGGCGGGTCTTATCGCCTCATGCGCATCCTGCGCGCTGGATCTCCCCTTATAAAAATTTGGGGTGGCCGGCACATATGGATTTCCGTATGTAGAAGCTATATATTTTAAAGCTTCTTCCTGTGCTTCCTTTGATATCCTTACAGAGTCTGTTCTAATATAGGTTATAAGACCTGTAGCGCCCTGGGCCTGAACGTCAATGCCTTCGTATAGCTGCTGAGCCACAAGCATTGTATGCTGCGTGGTAAACCCAAGCTTTCTTGACGCTTCCTGCTGCATGCTGCTAGTAGTGAATGGCGGAGGCGCATGGCGCAGCTTCTCCGCCTTTTTCACGTCGCTTACAGTGAAATCATTCCCATTTGAAAGCTTGACCACCCTCATGGCTTCTTCCTGGTTTTTTATCTCAGTTTTCTTGCCACTATAGCCGTAAAACTTGCTTTCAATCAGTTTCTTGCGCTTTGGATCCTTAAGAAAGGCCGTTATAGTCCAATACTCCTGAGGTACGAAGGCCAATATCTCCTGTTCTCGCTCACACAGGATTCTGGTTGCAACCGATTGCACTCGTCCAGCAGATAAACCCCGGCGCACCTTAGCCCATAGAACAGGGCTTATTTTATATCCTACAAGCCTGTCTAATACCCTGCGGGCCTGCTGGGCGTCCACAAGGTTTATATCTATTGGCCGCGGGGCGGTTATCGACCGCTTCACCGCATTTGAGGTTATTTCGTTAAATACGATTCTGCACTCGGAGGCCTCATCCAGCTTCAAAACATGGGCAAGGTGCCACGATATAGCCTCACCCTCTCTATCAGGGTCAGTTGCAAGATATATTTTATCCGCTGATTTTGCTTCCTTTCTGATCTTGTCTAGCACGTCGCCGCGTCCTCTTAAGGTAATATATTTGGGCGCAAAGTCGTGTTCTACATCCACGCCGAGCTGACTCTTGGGCAGGTCGCGCACATGTCCGTTAGAGGCAATCACCTTGTAGCCATTGCCCAGAAATTTTCCTATGGTCTTTGCCTTTGTGGGCGATTCCACAATAACAAGTTTTGACATTAAACTACCTCCGAATCGGCGATTAGGCCGTTAAATCGGCCTACCTAATGCTAAATACCCTTCCTGGGGTCTGAATTATTATTCTTGAAAACTCCAATTCTGTCAAGATGGTATTAAGCGCTCCCGCCTCTATTGACATTGATTCACACAATTCGTCAAAGGTTTTATCACCATCTTTAAGTAAATCATATATTACAGCGCGCTCTCCGTCAAGCGTCTGTCTGATATCCCTTGCTGGCCTCGCATCGGGTTTATCGGATAATGAGATACCGTATTCTTCGAGTATGTCATTTATTCCAAATACGGGCTTAGCCATCGCGCGCCTGATCAAATTATTTGTTCCCCTGCACGATACATCCGTTATCCTTCCAGGCACGCTGAAAATATCCCTTCCCTGGTCCAGCGCGTGGTTTACGGTTATGAGCGTGCCGCTTTTTTCCCTTGCCTCCACAACAACAATCCCCTTTGATAGGCCGCTTATTACCCTGTTTCTCCTTGGAAAATTGCCGGGTATTGCCTGCGTACCAGGAGGAAACTCGGACACCACCGCTCCACGCTCTGCCGCTGCATCGTATATCATCCTGTTTTGAGTTGGATAAACAACATCAACGCCGGTGCCAAGCACCGCAATCGTCGGATAATCGCTACTTTTGCTAGCAAGCGCGCCTCTTGAAGCCTCGCCGTCTATCCCGTATGCCAGCCCAGATACTACGCATACGCCCTGGTCTGCTAGCTGCCTTGAAAGTGTGAATGCAACGCGCCGCCCATAATCGGTACATTTGCGCGCGCCGATTACAGCTATAGACAGTGTTAGTTCCCGCTTAATAGTACCCCTATAAAACAACACTGTTGGAGGGTCGTAAATCTCGGACAACAAATACGGGTAATCTTCGCTTATAGGGGTTGTAACTCCTATTGTCTTATTATTTAGGTCTTCTAAATAATCGTCGATAAAGCCCTCCGACGCATTCTTCTGTATAAATCGCACATTTCCTTCGTTTAGTGGGGATTTTATATTAAGTTTGCCGCATTTTGCAGCATCGAAGGCCCCCTCTGGCCCCCCGTATTCCTTGGCCACATTGTGAAACCTGGTATATCCCGAACCTAACATCTTATTTAGCCATATCCAATATCTTTCCTCTTTGCTGTATATCCTCATTCCATTTTCCCTCCTGTATCAGTGTGAGCGGTAAAGCAGTTTTAGCGTGATTTTGCGCCTGCATGATGAGCGTTACTAACGCCCAATATAACCCCATAGTATTTCCAGCCTCTAACATAGCCGCCGCATTGAGGCTTAACGCCAGTACTTTCCTTCAATGCTACGGTACTGAACCGCTTCTGAGATATGATCAGCGCCTATAACATCCGCGCCAGCCAGATCGGCTATGGTCCTGGCCACTTTCAGTAAGCGGCCGTAAGCTCTTGCGGTTAGGTTCATCCTGCTCATGGCCGCTTCAATAATTTTTGCCGACGAAGCGTCCAGGTGGCAATACTTTATAAGGTTCCTATCGTTTAGCTGTGAATTGCAAATAATGCTTTCACCCCTATATCGTTCGCGCTGAACACTACGAGCACGGTTAACTCTAAGCTGTATTTCAGCCGATGTCTCGCCTACGTCGCTGGAGGACAGTTCCTTGTATCCCACATCTGACATCTCGACATGCATGTCTATCCTGTCAAGCATTGGGCCGCTTATGCGCTGCTGATAACGCTGTATTTGATAAGGAGTGCACCTGCATTTCTTCGTCCTCGAACCGTAATATCCGCAAGGGCATGGATTCATAGCGGCAATCAGCATAAAGTCAGCCGGATAGGTGGATTTTGCCGCTGCGCGCGAAATTTTGATTTCACCATCCTCAAGCGGTTGGCGCAAGGCTTCCAAAACATCCTTTCGGAATTCTGGGAATTCGTCCATAAACAAAACACCCCTGTGCGCAAGGCTGATCTCTCCCGGCATAGCATTTTGTCCCCCGCCGACAAGCGACACCGTAGACGCGGAATGATGCGGATACCTGAATGGCCGTTGTGTGGTTAATCCCTTTTCATTGTCGATCAATTCCACCACCGAGTGAATCTTCGTTATTTCCAAGGCCTCTTCAAACGTAAGGCTTGGAAGTATTGTGGGCATTCGTTTTGCTATCATCGTTTTGCCCGATCCAGGCGAGCCGATAAGCAGCAGGTTATGGCCTCCGGCCGCCGCGATTTCCGCCGCCCGTTTTGCGCCATGCTGCCCCTTTATCTCCGAAAAATCGACGTTGTATTTGCACATCTGCGCATTCCAAACCTTTGGCACATATGGATTTATGGTCCTTTCGCCACGCAGGTAGCCTACAGCGTCTTTCAGTGAATCGACAGCAATTATTTTTGTTCCGGCTATATATGATGCTTCAGTTGCGTTAGCCTTTGGAAGAACCATATTTTTAATTCCTTTTGAAAACGCGTCTATCACCATAGGTAAAACGCCGCATATGCCCCGCACCTCTCCGCTGAGCGCAAGTTCCCCCGCAACCATGTGATCCTTAAGCTTTATATTGTCTATTAGGCCCTGTGCAGCTAAAATACCGAGTGCTATTGGTAAATCGTATATCGAACCGATCTTTTTTGTGTCCGCAGGCGCTAGATTAACCGTGATACGTCCCGTAACAGGAGGAAAGCCGGAGTTTACTATTGCCGAGCGTATCCGCTCCTTTGATTCCCTTACAGCCATATCAGGGAGACCCACCGTTTCATATGCCGGCATCCCATCCGCTGAGTTGACCTCCACATTTACCGGATATCCCTTTATTCCATTAAGCCCATAGCTTAAAACGCTTCCCAACATCCTTACACCACTCCATTAAGTTTTATTGAAAATTTATTTATATTCATCTTATTTCATTATTTAAATTTGTCCCTGTTGCGATAAAGGGGTAAATGCTGCTATTTTGCCACCTGAATAAGACTAAAATAAGCGACTGATGAAAATATCTGCACAAAGTTTATTCATGGTTTCTATCGTGAACAGACGGGGATTGATTTGTTTTAACTCAGAATATAATCCCGCCGGTCGTTGGTTAATCATATCCAGCATGAAAATATATAACTGCCATTCTTTTGACGTTATGGTCAACATAGGCCAAAGAAGCTGTCATCAGCTTAAGTACCTACAATAAACTCCTCTAAATGATAATCCAATTAAGGTTAAACATGCAAGCGTTTTTTCGGATAAGTGAATATGGGTGTACTTGCCATTTTCAGATTTTAAAATGCTAATTCAATATTTTTAAATTAAAGGGGCGGGCCCCACAGTTTATGCTAACCATGAGGCCGATACTACAAATATAAGTCTGCTGAAGCTGACCGCATCAAGCTTTTTGGCTCCTAGGCATTCATTTCTTTTGAGAGCCTTTACAAAATACAAATATCTTGTTGCCAAGAAAGTTTAAGATAATTGTAATCGGCGTGGCTATAAGCTTGCTTAAAATTTCAATGGCCTTGCTCTCCGTAGTAATGAAACCTCCTAGGAAGCCGTTAACCATCCAGTCGGTTACAGAGTTCCCTTCTGGGAATATAAAGTTTCTAAATACATAGAGAATGCCGATGGAAACAAACAGTGTGGCTATGTTTACCGCGACAAACAGCAGAAACTCCCTGGCGTTGCGCTGACGCTCCTCCCTGAACGTCCACACCGTATTAAACAGATAGCTGTTAAGAAGCCCACAGGTATAGGAGATTGCCTGCGCTAAGGCGTAATGAATGCCTGTAAATGATACAAGAACCGTGTATACCCCAAAATCGATAATGGTATTCATTATGCCTACAAGAGCAAACTTTATAAACTGTATAAAATTCTTTTTGCTTTTTACTTCCATATATCACCTCAAAATCAGCCTAAAAAGGTCCATCCCGGTAACCACATGAGCCATTTTATATAATCGGCTGACGCTGGAACACCGGATATAACCGGATAGAACATTGCAAACAGCACTACCGCCGCACAAAGCCATATCCACTTAACCGGGGCAAGCTTCGGGTTTCGGTCCTCGAAATATTTCAGCACGTACACGGCCGCAAATATTATGAAGGGTACCGTTGCA
>DBFNRV010000063.1:0-19604 GCA_048421225.1 Christensenellales bacterium
ATAATCTAAATACAAATATAAAAGGAGTGGATACATGGCCTCACGCATAATGGTCGTAGACGACGAACATGAGATTGCAGACCTCATTGAAGTTTATTTAAACAACGAGGGTTTCATGGTATATAAGTTTTATTGCTCTAAAGACGCTCTAGAATGCGCGGCAAAAACCGAATTGGATCTTGCTATTTTAGACGTCATGATGCCTGATATTGACGGCTTTACGGTGTGCCGCGCCATACGTGAATCGCGCACTTATCCCATAATAATGCTAACGGCAAGAGAGCAGGAAATAGACAAGATTACCGGGTTGACGCTTGGAGCGGACGACTATGTAACCAAACCCTTCAGGCCTCTGGAGCTTATAGCCAGGGTGAAGGCGCAGCTGCGCCGCTATAAAAGATATAATCAGAGCCAGGCGGAAAGGGAGTCAATAATAACTTATTCCGGCCTTATGTTGGATAAGGGCAGTCACGAATGTACACTGAACGAAGCCCCATTGTGCCTTACCCCCACCGAGTTTTCAATACTTTGGTTTCTTTGCGAGAACAAGGGGCGCGTTGTAAGCTCGGAAAAGCTGTTCCATGCAGTTTGGGAGGAAAAATATTACACAAATAACAATACGGTTATGGTACATATAAGGCATTTACGCGAAAAGCTGCAGGACTCGGTGGAAAATCCTAAATATATAAAAACCGTATGGGGAGTAGGCTATAAAATTGGATAATTCCTTTGCTAAGACGTATAGAAATAAGGTGTTTCATACGCATATAATGGTCACAGCTATTATTTTATTGGTAGTAGTATTATTGTATATTTTTTTTGATTTTATTGCGGATGGGTTTATCACGAATCTTTTAAATTTAGTCTTCGGAAGGGCCTCCATAATGACTTCATTTATAACCAACAGGTATATATTCATCCCATTTTTGACGGTACTTTCGGTATTTATCGGTTGGGTAGCCGTTGAAGGGAGGGCTTTGCGTAAATTATCCGCCGCAATCGGTGATATGAAGAATTTCTTTAAAAGCAACAGCGAACACCTTACCTTGGATAAGGACCTTCAGGAAATTGCCAGTGAACTTAACTCCTTTAAGCTCACTAGCATTAAAAACGAACAGCGCGCTCAGATGGAAACCCAGAGGAAAAACGACCTTATAACCTACCTTGCCCATGATATAAAAACCCCGCTAACATCCGTTATAGGCTATCTAAGCCTTTTGGATGAGGCTAAAGAACTACCCGCAATGCAAAGGCAAAAATACATTGGAATCACACTCGACAAGGCATATAGACTTGAAACCCTTGTAAACGAATTTTTTGACATTACCCGGTTCAACCTGTCAACTATACCCTTGGAAAAGGAGGTCATTGATCTTAAGCTAATGCTTATGCAGATAGCCGACGAGTTTTACCCAATCCTTGCCCCTTGCGGTAAAACAGCGCTGATAAACGTTCCCGACGGGCTATCAATCTATGCGGATCCGGATAAGCTCGCGCGCGTATTTAACAATATACTAAAAAACGCCGCCACTTACAGCCCGCCGAACTCTGCAATAGAAATAGCCGCGAAATCGGAGATTGGGGCTGTTGAAGTGGCATTTAAGAACACAGGCGCACGAATACCTGAGGAAAAACTGAGGGCCATATTTGAAAAATTCTATCGTCTGGACGCGTCAAGATCAACAAATACGGGAGGCGCGGGCCTGGGGCTGGCCATTGCAAAGGAAATAGCCGATGCGCACGGCGGTTCTATAAACGCCACAAGCAGCGAAGAGTATACGGTATTTACTGTAACGCTTCCAATACTTTAAAATAGATGCGGGCCATGTGATAAACACCTGCCAGGGAACGGCCATAATTCGCTTCCGGCGGTTTAACGGGCCTAGGGCAACCTTGGATGGATTTAAACGGCGCTTTGGATGTTTTAATGGATTTTTATGATCAATTTTTGTTATACGTTTAAAAAGCCGTACAACTTAAGATTATTTTAATGATTCGTCCTATTTGCATTAACAATGTTTTCTAGATAATTGGGTACAATAAATATAGGAACCCGTTTAACGCGTGAAAGGAGTTTTTGAATGAGCAAACCAAAGATAGCTATCCTGTTTGGAGGGTGTTCTGAGGAATATGATATTTCCCTTCAGTCCGCCGCCTCGGTGATACGGAATATAGACAGCGATAAATACGAATTAATAAATATAGGGATATCAAGGCACGGCGTCTGGCATAGATACTACGGGCCGGCGGAGCTTATTGAAAGCGATGCATGGGAGAGCTATTATAAGTGCCCCGTCGCGTTTATATCGCCAAGCAGGGACGTTCACGGCATAGTAGAGTTTACATCGATGGGCGCCTCCTGTGAGAGGATTGACGCCGCGTTCCCAGTACTCCATGGAAGAAACGGGGAGGATGGGACCGTTCAGGGCCTGCTGGAGATGGCGGGTATCCCCGTCATAGGCTGCGGTATGTTATCCTCCTCCATATGTATGGATAAGGACGTGGCCCACAGGCTAGTAAAATCCGTTGGTGTCGGCACAACGCCTTCCGTAGTTGTACGAAGGGGCGACGATATGCATGGTATCGCCCTAAAAGCATCTAAGCTCAGATATCCGCTGTTTGTAAAGCCGGCCAGATCGGGTTCCTCAATAGGCATATGCAAGGTTGAATGCGCGGACGGCCTGTTGTACGCCGTAAACAGCGCGTTTGAGCATGATACTAAGGTTGTAATAGAGCAGGCAGTAAATGGGATTGAGGTGGGTTGCGCCGTGCTTGGCGGCGGTCCTGAGCCAATAATCGGTTCCGTTGATGAAATTGACCTGGTCGGCGGCTTTCTGGATTACGAGGAGAAATACGGGGCAAGAACCGCTACCATCAGGGTTCCCGCGCGTATTCCCGAAAGCCTTGAAGAAAGAATTAAGCAAACGGCCAAGCTTATATACCGCGTGCTTGAATGCAGCGGCTTTGCGCGTGTAGATATGTTTTTAGCTGAAAACGGCGAAATAGTGTTCAACGAAGTAAACACAATACCTGGCCTTACTGGTAAAAGCCGCTATGCAAAGATGCTTGAAGCGGCAGGAATTAGTTTTAGGACGTTTTTAAACATGTTATTGGATGGGTGGTATAAAAATGAAGGACATAGTTATGAATCAGAGGTCTGTATACAAAGGTAACCTGATACTTGTTAACAGGGATAATCCCATACGCGAAAGGATCGGCGAATCGGACCTCGTCCCGGTAAGCCAAAACGATGAAGGCATACTGTTATGCGCTGATGCGCAGCGCATGCTCTTCCAGCTTATCTCGGCGCTTGGCGCACATGATATGATAGTTCCGGTAAGCGGTTATCGCAGCGCTGAGGAACAACGCGATATATTTGAAAGTTCAATGCGGGAAAATGGCGCGGAGTTTACAAACGCTTATGTAGCGCCTGTTGACGCTAGCGAGCATCAGACGGGGCTTGCTATTGACCTGGGCGAGAATTTGCCCGATATAGATTTTATACGTCCTAGCTTTCCATATCACGGAATTTGCCAGATGTTCAGGCGGTCCGCCCCAAGCTTTGGATTTGTGGAGCGTTATTCAAAGGATAAAACGTCAATAACCGGCATTGCGCATGAGCCATGGCATTTTCGTTATGTAGGCATCCCCCACTCGCTTATTATGGCCCGCTTGAACATGGCCCTGGAGGAGTATATTGATTATTTGCGCCAGTTTACACACGATTCGGGGCCGCTCATTGAGGAGATGGGAAGCAATATAGTTAGAATATATTACGCTTCGTTTGACCAATATGGGTCACAGGCATTATCAATACCTCATGATAGGCCCGTCCATATTTCCGGAAACAATAATGACGGCCTTATAATTACTGTATGGGATAGTGCGGATTAGCCTGGTATTCAACTGCGCATAGACTATACAATATCAGAGCTTTCGATTAATATAAAACCAACGACAACTAAAGAGGTGCTACATGGCCCGTAAAAGGATAACACAGATATTTCCCTTCCTGCTGCCGCTAAGGGTGAAGCAGCGCAAGCTGTTCTTCTATTTGAAGATGCGGTTTGATAAAAACAGGTATTCAAAGATAATACAGCAGCAGCGGCTTCCATACGAGGTGTTCCACTCCAGCTTTTCATTGATAAATGAAGAAAGCGGACACGATATACAGTATCAGTATAACAAGGTCCATAACTTGAAACTGGCCGCCTCCACGATGAACGGGCTGCTAATAAAGCCTTCTGAAACGTTCTCATTTTGGATGCGCGCACGCTTTGCTGATAAAAAGACGCCGTACAAGGATGGCCTTACCCTGGTATACGGAAAGGTCGTAGGTCAGTACGGCGGGGGCCTATGCCAGCTTAGCGACCTGATATACTGGATGTTCCTCCATACCCCGCTTGAAATACTTGAAAGGCATCCCCATACTATAAGGAGCTTCCCTGCGTCTGGCATTCCCCAGGGCGCGGAAGCTACCATAAGCGAAGGCTGGCTTGACCTGAAAGCCAAAAACCTTACCTCGCATTTATATCAGCTGGCCTTTGAGTTTACTGAAGACTCGATAAATGGATATGTGCTGTCAGACAGTCCCGCCGAACGCCGTTTTGAGGTAGAGGCTAGGGATGTCGTGTATATTCGTAAGAAGGAGGGTATGTTTGAACAGGCGGACATCTATAGAAAATCCCTGGACGCAGAAACCGGAGCCATGGTAAGCGAGGATTTCCTTTATACCGACCGCTGCGAAATTGGATTCAATCCTCCTGAAGGCGCGGAAATTATTGAGAGCGACGACTAAGCATTGAAGATTAGTATGGGCTGGAGCAGTTTCCGGCCCATTTTCATTAACAGAATTTATTGCTTAACTCTAAAATAACTCGCTTCAGCATGTCATAATAATATATGCCATAGCAACCTTCAAATATCTATTGCTTTACATCATTGGCAACTATATAATTTGTATGCTGGCCATAAACTTTGCTTGACCAGCGCTCATGTGGAGTCATAGCCTGCGGGAGCGCGTGGATGATGACGCGCCCGAGCTTGCCGGGGGCCTTGAACTGGTCAACAAAGGCCGACATAATGCTATTTTAACGGAGGAGGTTCATTTATTATGGATTTCACGCTGTCCAAGGAGCACGAAATGCTCCGCGACATGTACCGTAAGTTCACCGAAAACGAGGTAAAGCCTCTTGCCGAGGATATCGACGAGCAGGAGCGGTTTCCAGTGGAGACGGTAAAAAAACTGGCCCGTTACGGGTTTATGGGCATTCCATTTCCAAAGGAATATGGCGGCGCTGGCGGAGATATGCTTGCATATGTGATGGCCGTTGAGGAGCTTTCAAAGGCATGCGGCACAACTGGCGTTATCGTTTCAGCCCATACTTCCCTATGCTGCGCCCCTATATATGAAAACGGCACGGAAGCGCAAAAGCGCAAATACCTGCCAAGACTGCTTTCAGGGGAGCACCTGGGCGCGTTTGCCCTTACGGAGCCTGGCGCGGGCACGGACGCATCCGGCCAGCAGACCAGGGCAGAGCTTCAGGGCGATAATTATATCCTAAACGGCACTAAAATATTTATAACTAACGCCGGCTATGCCGACATTTATATTGTTATGGCAATGACCGACAAGTCGCAGGGAACCCGCGGCATATCGGCATTTATAATTGAAAAGGACTTCCCCGGCTTCTCCGTTGGAAAGAAGGAGAAAAAGATGGGTATACGTGGATCTTCGACATGTGAGCTTATCATGGAGAACTGTATCGTGCCAAAGGAAAACCTGCTTGGAAGGGAAGGAAAGGGATTCGCTCTTGCCATGAAAACGCTCGATGGCGGGCGCATAGGCATTGCCGCCCAGGCACTTGGCATCGGTGAAGGAGCTATCGAAGAAACAATTAAATATGTACGCGAGCGCAAGCAGTTTGGCAAGCGCATTTCGCAGATGCAAAACACCCAATTCCAGCTGGCGGATATGCATACGCGAATGGAGGCGGCCAAATATCTGGTTTATAGCGCCGCAATGAAAAAGGAAAGCGGCGCCAAGTACTCAATGGACGCGGCAATGGCAAAGCTGTTCGCGGCCGAAGCGGCGAGCGACGTAACCCGAAGGGCGGTACAGCTATTTGGAGGATACGGCTATACGCGTGAGTACCCTGTTGAGCGCATGATGCGCGACGCAAAGATCACCGAGATATACGAGGGCACCAGCGAGGTGCAGCGCATGGTAATCTCGGCAGGCCTTAACGTCAACTGAGGAGGGACTAATAATGAAGATCGTAGTATGCATGAAACAGGTTCCCGATACAACGGAGGTCAAGCTGGACCCCAAGACAGGGACTTTAATACGCGAAGGGGTTCCAAGCATAATAAACCCCGACGATAAGGCGGGCCTTGAGGCGGCCCTCACCATACGTGAAAAAGTGGGTGGAACCGTATCGGTTGTATCAATGGGTCCTCCTCAGGCCGACGCCGCGCTTAGAGAGGCGCTTGCGATGGGCGCGGACGAGGCCTATCTTGTAACGGACAGGGCGTTTGGCGGAGCCGACACATGGGCAACCTCGTCCACCATCGCTGCAGCTCTGAAGAAGATTGGATATGACATCATTATCACGGGAAGGCAGGCGATAGACGGCGATACAGCCCAGGTTGGACCTCAGATAGCCGAGCATCTGGGACTGCCTCAGGTGAGCTATGTTGAATCAATAGAATCTATTGACGATGAAAAGCTGGTCGTCAAGCGCCAGTTTGAAGACAGATACCATTTGATAGAGGTTAAACTCCCCTGCCTCATTACGGCTTTAAGTGAACTTGCCGCGCCGCGGTATATGAGCATTGCAGGCATATTCGACGCCTATCGTGAAAAACAGGTAAATATAATGACCCTTAAGGAACTTGAGGATGTGCTGGACACCTCCAATATAGGGCTTGCGGGTTCTCCAACCAGGGTTAAGCAGAGCTTCACCAAACAGCCTAAGGGCAAGGGTGAAAAATACGAACTTGGCGCCGACGAAGCGGTTGAGCTCATAATTAAAACGCTGGCCGACAAGTACATCATATAATGCGGAGGTAAATGGACATGAGTAAAAACATATTTGTCTTTGCTGAACAGCGCGACGGCAAACTGCAGAAGGTGTCGCTGGAGCTTATCGGTAAGGCGCGTGAGCTGATAACCACGCATGACCAAAAGGTCGCTGCTGTTCTGATCGGCTATGATATTAGGGAAGCTGCCTCCAACCTGATCGCTTTTGGAGCCGACGAAGTAATTATCGCTGAAAATCCGGTGTTGGCTGAATATATGACCGAGCCGTATGCAAGCGCCATGAGCGAGATTATCGCTGCACACCAGCCGGAAATAGTGCTGTATGGCGCTACTTCAATCGGACGCGACCTGGCGCCGAGGGTGTCCGCGCGGATACATACGGGGCTTACGGCGGACTGCACAAAGCTTGAGATCGATGAAGAAACAGGACTGTTGCTCATGACGCGTCCTGCGTTTGGCGGCAACATAATGGCTACCATAGTGTGCGCGGAACACCGCCCGCAGATGGCCACCGTGCGCCCCGGCGTAATGAAAGCCCTGGCTAAGGATGAATCGCGTCATGGCATAATAACAGAATTCCCCGTTGATTTTGAACAATCCAACATGAATATCCGCATATTGGAGGTTGTTAAAGGGGAAAAACGAAGCGTAGATATCACTGAAGCCAAGATACT
The DNA here is from genome assembly GCA_048421225.1 of Christensenellales bacterium. Taxonomy (GTDB): domain Bacteria; phylum Bacillota; class Clostridia; order Christensenellales; family CAG-138; genus UMGS946. The sequence goes on from DBFNRV010000063.1 coordinate 7,717, forward strand.
GGTATCAGGCGGCAGAGGAATAGGTAAGCCTGAGAGATTTGAAATGCTTCATGAGCTTGCGGACGTACTAGGCGGCGAAATATCCTCTTCTCGCGCAAACGTGGACGCTGGCTGGATTGACCGTGACAGGCAGGTAGGGCAAACCGGCAAAACCGTTCACCCCAAGCTGTATATCGCCTGCGGAATCTCAGGCGCAATACAGCATATCGCCGGCATGGAGGAATCGGATTTCATAATCGCTATCAATAAGAATAGCGACGCCCCCATATTCGATGTCGCGGATCTTGGTATCGTGGGCGACTTGAACGTAATTGTTCCTAAGCTGACTGAGGCGCTTAAAAAGTTTAAGGCTGAAAAGGTATTGTAGAAGTTTGCCTGGGGCGAATTAACATTATTTTAAGGAATGCCTATCAGGCGTTCCTCTTTTTATTCCTATTGCGCAGCGTAGTTTTTAGTTATTCCGGCTTAAAATGAATATAAACAGTTCTCAATAGTAATTGCCTTGCGGTACATCAAAAGGCCGGTAAATATATGGTGTTTGACATATTGACCATGATATAATTGTTTTATAAAATAAATGATTGGATAAGGGAACATGAAATTTAGGATAATATCGTTACCGTCGTTTAAAGCCGCCTCTTCAGGGCTTGATAATATTTTGATTTTTCGCCCACTGGCGTTTTAGGGAAGTTTGACAAATACTTTTCAGCCATTAAGCCAGCGGCAAGGGATAGCTTTATGCCTCGTGATTTTCTATATTACGATGAGAAGAATCAGGGTATGGTCTGGATTTGGGCTTTGAGCGAGGGCATGGATGATGGTGGAAACGAGATACTTGATTTTGAAGGAGGGTATTATTTAACATATTGCTACAAGGACGGGGATGAGGAAACCAATCAAAAGTTGTATGGAGAAGCCTTAAAATATATTGAGGAGTCTGAAGTTTTGGAGCTTGACGTCCGTTCGGGCCATTATTCTATGGGTCACATTATTACGCCTCCTGAAATCATACAAGCGCAGGGTTGGGCGCAGATGGAAACGTTCATTCCGATCAGGTTACGAAAATAGCAGTTGTTGATTCTCATTTACCGCCTATAGGACATAGAGCGTAGTATGGGCATTTGTTTTAAATATTCTAAGCATTGCATAATTTGGAAATACCGACGTATACTCGTCTTCCAAATAAATTTGGCTATTAAAACGGCTTGTATTACAATGGGTTTTAGTCTTCCCCAATCCTATCCCTCGGCGGAAGCCTAAGGTTGTGCCACATGTTGTATTTGTGCGTGTCGGCTATTGAATTCATAAGCCTGTCCTCAGCATCAGGCACTATGCCGCATAGGTATGAAAGAATTGATTTCATCTCCTCCCTCTTGGTCTTGCCCGCAACCGGACAGTTGGGCCTTAACACGGGAAGGTCAAGACGGTTGGCAACTCCCAGTGCGTATTTTTCCGGCAGAAATACCAATGGACGGATCAATGTTACGTCTTTACGGCTTAGATAGGTTACTGGGCCAAACGTATTAAGCCTGCTCTCATAAAGAAGGCTTAAGAAGAACGTTTCCAACACATCTTCCCTATTGTGCCCAAGCGCTACGAGCCTGCATCCGCGCGCGAGCGCCGCATTGTTTAGCGCTCCCCGTCTGAGCTTAGCACACATTGCGCAGGGGTTGCTTTCCTTTCGGATATTGAATACTACTTCGCCTATATCCGTCTTTATGACATCGAACGGTACACCTATGCTGTCAGCAAATTCGCTTACCCTTGCCGTATCCTGCTCTACAAGGCCCAGATCAAGCATAACGCCGCACACCTCATAGCTGCGCCTGCAAAACCTCTGGTATAGTTTTAAGCCATACATAAGAAGCAGGCTATCCTTTCCTCCGGATACCCCGACGCATATCCTATCCCCATCCTGTATCATGTTATACCGCTCGTCAGCACGGCGTATGCAGCCCAAAACCCTCTTCATCTAAAAACTCCAGCCCTTTTTTGCAGCAATTAAGCGCGATTAATCATATGGATAAGATTATACGGTATAAAGGCTATGTTGTATAGACCCTTTATCCATATTAAAGAATTGCATCTAGCCACAGGTCCTGTGTTTGCATACGTATGCGAATGCTTATGGAATAGTACCCTCAGTTGACAAGGTAACCTGTTTGACTAAAATATGTAAAACCTCACGTCATAACATATGAACTTTACTACCCGCTTAGATGGATAAAATCCGTCTTTTTTTGCGGTGCTAGATAATGGGCCGCCTGGGGCACTCCCCCTTGACGGCCCAGCCTCACATTAACAGTTTATTTCAATGAGTCAAGAAACGCCTTAATCCTGCGTACAGCTTCCTTTATATCGTTTATATCCGTGGCATAGCAGCACCTGATATAGCCCTCTCCGCTGGGTCCAAACGCAGTACCTGGCACAGCGCAAACGTTTGAATATGCCAGTAGCCTGTCGCAGAACTCATCGGAACACAATCCGCTGACCGATATTGAAGGGAACACGTAGAATGCGCCCTCCGGCTCGTTGCAGGTCATGCCGAGTTCATTAAAGGAATCGATTATATAACGGCGGCGCTTATCATACTCGTTGATCATATAGCGCATGTCCGCCCAGTCGGTTTCAAAGCCCTGCCTGAGCGCGGCGATGCCCGCATACTGCGCAGGCGTAGGCGCGCTTAGCATCGTAAGCTGATGTATCTTCGTCATGGCGGCGATTATCTCCCTGGGAGCCGCCGCATAGCCAAGGCGCCAGCCCGTCATAGAAAACGCTTTTGAAAAACCATTAAGCACCACGGTGCGCTCACGCATGCCCGGAAGGGATGCTATTGAAACGTGGCGCTTCCCGCCATAGGTCAGCTCTGAATATATTTCATCGGCCAGCACCAATATATCGGTACCGCGCAGAATATCGGCAATCGAAACCAGGTCGTCATATTCCATTATCCCTCCAGTCGGATTGTTGGGGAACGGAAGAATCAGCGCCTTGGTCCTGGGTGTAATCGCTGCCTTCAGCGCATCCGGGGTGATTTTAAACTTTGTGTCAGCGGTAGTAATCAGCGGAATTGCCGTTGCGCCCGCAAACGTTACGCCAGGTATATAGGCTACATAGGTGGGCTCGGGAACTATCACCTCGTCGCCCGGCGCTATAAGGGCTCGTATAGCTAGGTCTATGGCCTGGCTTGCGCCCACGGTGATCAGGATTTCGGATATATCGTACTTCAGGTTAACGCGCTCATCCAGGTAACGGGAGATGAGTTCGCGCAGTTCAGGCATTCCCGAATTTGAAGAATACGGTATGCGTCCCTTCGACAGCCTTTCAAGCGCTTCCCTTCTAATTGCCTCAGGAGTTGGGAAATCGGGTTCGCCCACGCCCAAGCTGATAGTTTCATCGTTAAGCAGGTCGAAATACTTTCTTATGCCCGAAGGGGGGACATCCTGAACGCTCTTTACGATGAGTTTTGAATAATCCATTTTGGAAGAAACCACCTTTCGTTTATTATACGTTTTGCAACGGCCGACGGTATCCGCCAAGTTTTCGCGTAATTAAAGCATAGCCAAGAGCCATGCTTTAAACGCCAAGGGGAGATTTAGCTCTCATCACTGCGGCTTTGGCAGCCCTGGATCCCCTGTGCCGACCTTAATCTTGCCCCTTACAGGGCTGTAATTGTCGGTGTACAACTTTTCGGTTTCCACCAGTTCACCGTCTTTATACTTATACCTATATGCGGTTGCGCGGTATCCGTCCCTAGCCTTTATATCCGTTTGTCTGTAACCCTCAGGCCACTCTGAAACGTAGATATATTCAGGACTTTCCGGAGGTATGACCGCCTCGGTTATTCCCTCCGTCTTATAGGTAATACCTTCCGGCAACGGAGCGCCATATACGTACACAGTCATAATATAATTCACATTGTCCGCATAAGCAAATATATAAATTGGGGCTTCTGTCTTATTTACAAACTTAAGGTCAGGTCCGCCTGTGGATACGGTTGCGTCCAGGCCATAATCCACGTACGACGAGGGCCAGGAATGTTTTTTCCTCTCGGTAAATTCAATCTCGGGACCGCAGAGGAGCAGCGCGTTGTAAAGCGTGGTAGATACCTGGCATATTCCCCCTCCCGCCTGATTTACATATCTGCTGCCGTTTACTATTCCTGGAGCCAGGAGCCACCCGTCCTTTTCATATCTGGGGCCAATATATTCATTAAAGGAAATCTCCTCCCCAACTTCCACCCTGCATCCGTTAAGTATATCCGCCGCCTTTTGAATATTGCGTATGCGGTTAAACTCCTTAAGGCTTGAGCTGGTTCCATACGAGGTCTCGTAAGTAGCCCTAAGCTGTGTAAGGCCCTTCAGATCGTCAACTGTTAATTCTGGCTCCACATACTCAAACTCGGGGCTTACCTCAACAGGCGCGTTATTTTCAGATATCGCAGCTTTTATATCTGAAATGATATCATCAACGTTCAGTCTCCTTCCACGTTCCCCTTCAACATAGTCAAAACTTGGCTCGCTTGAGGTCCTTATGGGGCGGGCTACGGCGTCAATGGGAGCTGTATCCACCAGCTCTGCAATACCCTCAATTACCTCACGCAGCTTGCTCTCATCGCTGAGCTGATATCCAACCGCGAAGGACGCCCCCTCCTGCGCCAGATCGTTCTTTACAGCAAGGTTGTTTACAGCCGTATCCCCCCGCCCAAGCGACATAGCATCCATTAAAACCTGTTCAAGCGTAACCGTAACGCCAATATCATTTGCCGAAAGAAGCCATATCCTGTTGTCAACCCTCACCGTAACATTAAATGACGCCAGATCCTGCTTAACCTTAGGCGCTACAAGATCCCACGCTTCGTCAAAGGTAAGGCCAGAAACATCTAGACCGCTTACGCTGATGCCGTCGTAAAATTTGCCATTATCCCTATATGCGTTCATCTCGTCGCTGCCGGGTTTAACCGTAACCATGCATATTCCAACTCCGATCAGCGCAACGAGAAGCACCAGAAATACGGCGCGCATAACCAGCACAGGAGTGCTAACCCTGCGTTTTTTCCTACTTGGGTTTTTTTCTCTGGGATTTGAGGCGGAAGAGCTTTTTCCAGCTGAGTTTTTATGCGATCTATTGTCCATTTAAGACTCCTTGGAGACATTATATCAATATCTTCTTTAGTATAAGGTATTTGTGCTTGTACGGCAATACGTGAGCGGACCTTTTTACATTTGTGTCAAATTTGCATCAGGTCATAATGCTCATGGGTTTGCGGCCATCCTAACGCGCTTTCCCCCTTGGCTTTTCTTTGCGGCTTTCGGATATTAACAACGGCCTTACCGATTTTCTATAATAATGTATAAGCGCCACAAAGGCCATTACCAATGCAACGCAGTATACCGCTATATGGATTTTTCGTATAGCGGGCCAGTAAATACCCACAAAGGTGAGAGCTACCGCCGCGTTGAATACGCCTGCCGCAATCTTTCCGAACCAGTCGGCATAGACGACTATTTGTTTTTTAAACATTATTATCCCGCCGATAATCATAATCAGTTCCTTAAACAGGGCTATTACAAGAACAAACAATGGTATCCAGCGCGCAAAGTAAAAACAAAACAGCGCCGACAGCAGCAACAATTTGTCCGCTAACGGATCCAGCACCTTTCCAATGTCGCTTATCCAGTTGTTGCGTCTGGCTATGTACCCATCCAGCAGATCGGTAAAAAACGCAACTATATAGACTATGAAGGCGCCTGAATACATCCCGTTCGCGAATAAATAAATGAATAAACCTACCATCAGCAGGCGTATCAGGGACAGTATATTAGGTATATGCCTCATATGCAACCTCGACTTAATATTCCAATACCCATGATTATAGCATATCCAATAATTACAATCCAGACACCTAAAATATAAAGATAAAAGTTAAAATATCGTGCCTAGAGTCCATAAACCGCTTGTTAATTGAATGGCACTATGGTAAAATGCGGTGAAATGTCCGATTAATAAAGAGGTGCAATATGGTTGATCGTTGCAATAGACTTATGGAAGCTGTCCGCGAAAAATGCGTAGACGCGGTTTTAATTACCTCAAGGATCAACAGGATGTATTTTTCCGGCTTTACCGGATCAGACGGCATACTGTTTATCTCCCCCGACCGGCGCGTCCTTATTACTGATTTTCGGTATACAATACAGGCTAATATCCAGTGCAAGGGAGCCTTTGAGGTGCTTGAAGCCAGCCGCTCCGCTGTGATGGATATTATTAAAGACGAACTGTCACGAATAAACGCCCGCAGCGTCGGCTTTGAAGACGCTGAACTTACGGTGCGCCAATACAGCCAGTTTAAAGAGCTTGGAGTCGAGTTTGTCCCGTGCTCGGAATTTATGGGCAGGATACGCATACGAAAGGATAAAGACGAGATTGGGCATATTATTAAAGCGCAAAACGCGGCCGACGCTGCGTTCGCTGATCTTATAAAGCGTATAAAGCCAGGAATGTCGGAGCTAGAAGTGGCTAATGAGCTGGAATATTTGATGAAAAGGCACGGGGCCGAGGATAAATCATTTGATACAATCGTCGGCTCTGGTGAAAACGGCGCCCTTTGTCATGCCGTTCCAGGAGATAGGAAACTGAGGCATGGGGATATGGTTGTGTTGGATTTTGGCTGCAAGGTCAACGGATATTGTTCTGATATGACGCGAACGATTGCGGTTGGCACGCCCCGCGGCGAACTTATGAATATTTACGCTATAGTCCGCGAGGCCCAGCGGCTCGCGCTTGAGGGCCTTAGGCCAGGCGCCACAGGCAGGGATATTGACGCTTTGGCGAGGGATTATATCACCTCTCACGGCTACGGGGACAATTTCGGTCACAGCTTGGGCCACGGGTTTGGACTTGAAGTCCATGAAGCGCCCAGCGCGAGTACCGTTTCGCCGGATGTCTTTGAGCCTGGTATGACCATAACCGTCGAACCTGGTATCTACATTGAGGGCCTGGGCGGTGTGAGGATAGAGGATTGCTGTATAATTACTGATAACGGATATATCAATCCTGTTACTACTACAAAAGAATTGATAATAATAGAGTAAAGGCAGATTAACTTAGGAGGTTTAAACCCATGATAATGGCAGGCGATTTCAGAAAAGGCGTAACTGTTGAAATAGACGGGCAGGTCTGGTCGATATCGGACTTTCAGCATGTAAAGCCCGGAAAGGGGGCGGCGTTCGTACGCACGAAGCTTAAGAACGTCATGACCGGTGCGGTTCTTGAGCGCACGTTTAACCCAACGGACAAGTATCCAAAAGCTCATATAGAGACCAGGGAAATGCAATATCTTTATTCGGATGGCGAGCTATACTACTTTATGGATGTCGAATCCTACGAGCAGCTAGCTCTTAATCATGACCAGGTCGAGGACGCTATCAACTTTATAGTTGAAAATATGAACGTTACCATTCGTTTTTATAAGGATAAGCCGTTTTCTGTAGCTCCTCCTAATTTTGTCGAGCTGGAGGTTGCGGAAACCGAACCCGGCTTCAAGGGCGACACCGCAACTGGTACTACAAAGCCGGCCATTCTGGAAACGGGCTTTAAAATCAACATACCGCTGTTTGTAAACCAGGGGGATAGGATACGCGTGGATACGCGTACGGGCGAGTATATGGAGCGCGCATAAAACAAAGAATATGTATTGGCGGTACTCGGGTAATTAAATTAAATATAGTAACGGAGGCTAACACTAATGAACACAGTACATGAAAGAATAGCATACATCAAGGGATTGGCAGATGGACTCAATCTTGGCGACGATACCAATGGGAAGCTTTTTAAAGCCATTATCGAGGCCCTTGAGGATATAGCGGACGCTATACGTGAGAACGAGGATAGCATAATTGAGCTGGATGAGTGCCTGGATGAGATGGCCGATGAGTTTTCCGAGCTTGAGGAGGATATAGAGTGTCTTGAAGATGCTTTCTATTGCGATGAAGAGGATTGTGACTGCTGTGACGATGAAGATGACGACTTTGACGATGATTTTGTTGAAATGACCTGCCCGCACTGCGGAGAAACGGTTTATTTTGACATAGATCTTATTGAATCCGACGACGAGCTTATGTGTCCCAACTGCAATGAGATTATAATACCGGCGGACGATGAGGAATGCGGATGCAACTGCGGATGCGATGAACATAAGCCTGAATAACCCATCTTTATGGCTACTGATGCGGCGGGGGCGACTCCGCCGCTTTAATATTTCAGCCGGATTTGTGCTTCTACCTACTCGAAATCCACCCTGTCTTGTAAATATTTCTGCGTATGTTATACTTAGTTATATAAACCAGCGCAAACCGGGAGAAGCAGCATGCGCCACAGAATAGTGTCTACCGATTCAGGCTCCATTGCGGAGGAGCTTGGAATCGAATCAGGTTCATGGCTCATATCTATTGACGGCGAGGATATCGTCGATATCATTGACTATGAGGCGCTATGCTCGTCTGAGTCTTTATTGCTGTGCTACGAATCGCCCGACGGCGAGTTGGTGGAGGCTGAGATTGAGAAGGAAGCATATGAGCCGCTGGGCCTTAATTTCGCTGATGACCTTATAAACGGAATGAGAAGCTGCAAAAACCGCTGTCTGTTCTGCTTTATAGATCAGATGCCACGGAAGGGAAGAAGCACCCTTCAGTTTAAAGACGATGATTGGCGTATGTCGATCATAATGGGCAATTACGTTACCCTTACAAACGTATCAGATGCTGAGTTTGAGCGAATCCTGCGCAGAAGGGTGTCTCCGCTGTATATATCGGTCCATGCCCTGGATCCCGAGGTGAGAGTTAAGCTAATGGCGAATCCTAGTGCGGGGCTGATCGTTAAGCGGCTTGAAAGGTTAAAGGCCGAAGGTCTGCGCTTTCATAGTCAAATTGTGCTCTGCCCCGGAATAAATGACGGCAAGGCGCTTGATTATACTTTGGACGGGCTCTCCAGGCTTTATCCTTTTGCCCAGTCCGTTGCGATAGTTCCCGTTGGGCTGACAAAGCATCGCGCCGGCCTTTATCCTCTCAGATGCCTCAGCGCTGACGAGGCTAAAAGGGCGATTTTGCAGATTAGCGCCGTACAGGATAAAATGAGGGGGTTATATGGAGTAGAATTCGCCTATGCATCCGATGAAATGTACATAATAGCTGGTAAACCCCTTCCTTCATACGATTCATATGGAGACTTTGTGCAGTTGGAGAACGGGGTGGGCATGCTGAGAAAGTTTGAGCGCGAGTTTCTCAATGAACTAAGCAATATGAGACCTTTGGAGTCGGAGCTGAACATAGACGCAGTTTCCGGAGTCTCGGCGTTCAATTTACTTCAATGCCTATTTAAGCGTTTGAAGCAGCATAATATAAACATTAACCTGCATGCGGTCCAAAACGATTATTTTGGGGATACCGTCACCGTTTCGGGACTTATCTGCGGCTGTGATATCGTGAACCAGCTAAGGAACAGGCTTGTTAGCGATAAATTGATGATACCATCCTGCATGCTTAGAGAAAACGACGATGTTTTTTTGGATGGAATGCGTGTATCGGATGTCGCTGAAGAGCTGAAAGTAAGGGTGCTTCCCGTATGCTCTTTCGACGGCGGCAGGCTTATTGAGGAGATATTTAAAATAAATTAAAATCGGAATTATGCGAGGTAAATTATGTCGAAACCGCTTGTCGCCATTGTAGGCAGGCCAAACGTGGGAAAATCCACGTTGTTCAACAGGCTGATCGGGAAAAGAATAGCTATTGTGGAGGATACTCCCGGCGTAACCCGTGACCGCATCTATGGGGATGCCGAATGGCTTACGCATTCGTTCACCCTTATCGACACCGGCGGCATCGAGCCGGTAAAAAACGATATAATCAGCGTACAGATGCGCAGGCAGGCCCAGCTGGCCATTGATACGGCGGACGTCATCATCTTTCTTGCGGACGGAAGGGAAGGAATTACTTCTGCTGACGAAGATGTTGCCGAAATGCTAAGGCGAAGCAAAAAACCGGTGGTGCTTGCCGTGAACAAGGTGGATAATCTTAAGCTTGAAGATGCGGTATACGATTTTTATACATTGGGCATAGGGACGCCGATTACGATATCGGCCGAGCAGGGGCTCGGCTTGGGCGACATGCTTGATGAGGTGACGGCGTATTTTGACGAAACAGAGGATTTTACCGACGAGAGCGTTACGCGCATAGCCGTTGTTGGCAAACCAAATGTGGGAAAGTCCAGCCTTGTAAACGCGCTGCTTGGCCACGAGCGTACAATAGTCAGCGACATACCTGGGACAACGCGGGACGCTGTCGACTCCCCGTTTGACTACAATGGGGAGAGCTATGTCTTGGTGGATACCGCAGGGCTTAGGCGCAAGAGGGCTATTGAGGACGAAAGCATTGAACGCTACAGCGTAATCCGCTCCCTTGGAGCAATAAGGCGCGCCGACGTATCGCTGATCGTTATTGACGCTTCGGAGGAGCTCAGCGAGCAGGATGTACGTATTGCGGGATACGTACACGAGGAGGGCAAGGCATCGGTGTTAGTGGTTAATAAATGGGATCTCATTGAAAAGGATACGTACACTATGGATGCGTTCAAAAAAAAGCTCGCCTGCGACCTTGCGTTTATGAGCTATGTGCCAATGATCTTTATATCGGCATTGAGCGGGCAAAGGGTGTACAGAGTAATGGATACCGTGCGCACGGTATGTGAGCAAAACAGCAGAAGGGTTTCTACAGGGGTTCTCAACGACATAGTATCGGAGGCCATAATGGCTACAGAGCCGCCGTCGGATAAAGGCAGACGCTTAAAGATCTACTATGCGGTACAGGTGTCTGTAAAGCCCCCCACCTTTGTCCTGTTTGTAAATGATCCCGAGCTCATGCACTTTTCATATAAGAGATACCTGGAAAACTATATCAGGAAATCGTTTGGCCTTAATATGACGCCGATAAGGCTGATAATTAGAAAGCGTGAAAAGCAGGACCAATACAAGGCCTGAAATATGATTTAAGGTATGGAGGAAATCTATGGATTACTTTGTTTGCGGATTGGTTCTGTTAATGGGTTACTTTTTAGGCAACATTGAAACTGCCGTTTTGGTCAGCAGAATGGCCTATGGCGACGACATACGCAAGCACGGAAGCGGCAACGCGGGCACAACCAATATGCTGAGGGTGTTTGGTATGAAGCCGGGCATGCTGACATTTATAGGAGATTTTTTAAAGGGCATACTATCCGTTATAATTGGAAGGCTTATCTGCGGCTGGCTATGCGGGGACGCCATAATACTAGGCGCTGACATGGCAACCATGGGCGGCTATCTATGTGGCCTTGGAACTGTGCTGGGACACGATTTTCCAATATTCTTCGGCTTTAAGGGGGGAAAAGGCGCCGCCTCCACCTTGGGAATAGCCTGGATGGTCGCCCCATGGACAGCGCTGGGAATAACGGTTTTCAGCTTTCTAGCAATATATGCAACACAAATGGTTTCTGTGGGATCTCTGCTGGGAATGACGCTGTTTACGGCAATTACCATTGCCCTTAACACATCCAATATCCCGCTGATAGTACTATGCTCGGCGCTATGGCTGCTTCTCATTATACGCCACGGCGATAATATAAGGCGAATATTCAACGGCACGGAAAGCCGCCTTTTCAAGCGTCCTGGAAAGGGACATGAAAACGGCAAGGGCGTATAAGATGTGCCGTATCAAGCCGCTGTAGGTTTGTCAAACATGTTGGACAGTATAGGCACGAAGGAAAGCATTAGGTGAGCTATACTGTAAAGGACGCATAGGACGGTTATTGGAGGCTCTTCGATGCACAGCTAGCTGTGCATCGAAATCGGAGAGCGAGTA
>DBFNRV010000064.1:0-24275 GCA_048421225.1 Christensenellales bacterium
TCTGTAAGCGCTGATTTTATAGCCAAATATACCTCTTTAAAGCCCTGCCCGCATGCAGCGTCCGGCTCATCGAATATACGCTCTATTATCTCCATTTCCAAAAGGTCTTCCGCCGTCATTTTAAGCGCCTCAGCGGCAGCCTCAACCCTTGAAGCATCCTTCCAGATTATGCTTGCTGCCCCTTCTGGGGATATAACGGAGTAGACCGCGTTTTCAAGCATCCATACCTCGTCCGCGACCGCAAGCGCAAGCGCCCCGCCTGATCCCCCCTCCCCGATAAGGATGGAAACCACAGGCGTCCTTAAATTCATCAGCTCCATAAGATTCATAGCAATCGCGCTTCCCTGCCCGCGCTCTTCCGCGCCTATTCCGCAATACGCCCCGGAGGTGTCCACCAGACACACGACAGGCCTATGGAACTTCTCCGCCTGTTTCATAAGCCTAAGCGCTTTGCGGTAGCCTTCCGGATTCGCCGACCCAAAGTTTCTTATGATTTTGTCCTTTGTATCCACGCCCTTTTCGATGCCAATCACTGTTACAGGCATCCCGTTAAGGCGTGCCAGTCCCCCTACAACAGCGAGATCGTCTCCAAATAGCCTGTCGCCATGGAGCTCATAAAAATCCTCAAAAATATTCGATATAAACTCCAGCGACGTAGGCCTGCCCTTGGCGCGTGCCCTAACCAGGCGTTCATATGCTTTCATGGACAATCCTCCCTTTGCTCGTGTGCATGCAGCTTAAGCAGCCAACCTATTACATGGCGTTGTTCACCTCTGGATACTATCTGGTCTACAAACCCCTTGCTTAACAAAAATTCTGCGCGCTGAAACCCCTTAGGAAGCTTCTGTCTCATTGTCTGCTCTATTACACGCGGCCCTGCAAAGCCTATTAGCGCACCCGGCTCGGCAAGTATTATATCCCCTTCCATTGCAAACGACGCGGTTACCCCTCCAGTTGTAGGATTGGTCAAAATAGTTAGATATAACAGACCTGAATCGCTGTGCCGCCTTACCGCGGCGCTAGTCTTTGCCATCTGCATTAATGAAAGCATACCCTCCTGAACCCTTGCTCCGCCCGATACCGTATATCCCACTACCGGCAGGCCCTTTTCCTTAGCAAATTCAAACAGGCGGGTTATTTTGTCGCCTACCGAAGCGCTCATAGTTCCCATCATAAACTGAGACTCCATAATAAACATGGCCGCTTCAGTACCACCGATTCTGCATGTCCCCGTAATCACGGCCTCGTTTTCACCACTGTCCTCACAGGCCCGCTTAAGCTTTTCTTTATACTGCGGGAATCCGAGCCTATCCTTTGCCTCAATCTCGGAGTTAAATTCCCGAAATGTATCTTGATCCGAGATAAGGCGTATTCTTTCACGAGCGCTTATCATAAAATGATGGCCGCATCTGGGACAAACATATAAAAGCTCCCCTAGCTCACATGCAAATACGGCATGCTTACAGGACGGACATGCTGTAAGCTTATCCTCTGACTGTTCGGAATGGTCAGGCGTGTTTTTTTGGCCTTCGAGCGCGATCTTGGGTTTTACAAACATATTTTTGTTAATCATAGCTAATAACCTCACTCCACATCGTTCAATCGGCCTATCAGATCAGTTGTATAAGCTCCGCTTGTGAATTCAGCATGGGATATAAGGTCAAGCTGAAACGCCCGGTTATGTTCAACCCCCTCAACCACCATTTCACAAAGCGCGGCATGCATTTTACGTATTGCCTCTTCACGCGTCTGAGCATGTACTATCAGCTTGCCTATCATAGAATCGTAAAATGGCGGTATCCTGTATCCTTGATACAGCGCCGTATCAAAGCGTACCCATGGCCCTCCTGGGACATGCAGCATGGCGATTGTGCCGCAGCTTGGAGCAAAACCACGGCTGGGATCCTCCGCGTTGATGCGGCATTCAATCGCGTGACCGTCAATGCGGACATCGTCGTTTGAAAATTCAACCGGCATTCCGGCTGCAATTCTTATCTGCCATTTAACCAGATCTATCCCCGTAACCATCTCCGTAACGGGATGTTCTACCTGAAGCCTGGTGTTCATCTCCATAAAATAAAATTTTCCATTGCCGTCGAGCAGGAACTCAACCGTGCCAAGGCCCCTGTAGCCCACCGCTCTCGCGGCGCGCGTCGCCGCTTCAGTCAGGTCTTCTCTCAATCCCGGCGATACTGCTTGAGAAGGGCTTTCTTCAATAAGCTTTTGATTTTTTCTTTGCATTGAGCATTCACGCTCTCCCAGGCAAACCACGTTTTCATAATTATCGCAAACCAACTGCATTTCGATGTGCTTCACCGGAAACAAATATTTTTCAAGGTATATCGCGCCGTCGCCAAAAGCGCTTTTTGCTTCAGCCGCCGCCGCCGCGAATGCGTGCTCAAGCTCATCGGAGCCGTTAACCCGCCTTATTCCCCTGCCGCCTCCGCCAGCGCGGGCCTTCACAAGCAGGGGGTAGCCTATTATCTCAGCCTCCTTTGCAGCTTCATCTGCGGTGTTTACGATATGGCTTCCAGGGATTACAGGAACGCCCGCGGCCTTCATCGTCCTTCTAGCCTCGTCTTTATCGCCCATGCGCTCTATAACTCCATACGGCGGCCCTATAAACGCGATTCCACAATCAGCGCACATTCTCGCAAAGCTTGGGTTTTCCGACAACAACCCATAGCCCGGATGAATCGCCTCTGCTCCACTTAGTATTGCAGCGGATAATACTGAATTCATATTGAGATAGCTATCCTTTGCCGGAGCCGGGCCTATGCAGAGGCAATCGTCGGCAAGGCTTACATGCAGTGCGTCTCGGTCGGCATCCGAAAACACCGCAACCGTAGCGATGCCCATCTCCTTGCAGGCCCGAATTATCCTAACGGCTATTTCACCCCTGTTTGCGATCAATACCTTTGAAAACACGCTTTATCTTCCCTCCACAAGTGCAAAGGACAGTTCGCCTTCGCAGCAAAGCCGTCCGTTCACCTTAGCTTCCGCATGCGCAAAATAGAAAGGTTCCTTACATCGGCTCAGCTTTGCGCTTACCTCTATCGTATCGCCTGGTACTATCTTATTCTTGAATTTAATTTTATCCATACCAGTATAGTAGGCCGTGTTGCCCAACAGCCTATCGCCTAAGAGCAGCGCGCATGCCTGAGCCATAATTTCGCATTGAATTACGCCGGGCATTACCGGATTTTTAGGAAAATGCCCCTGAAAAAACCATTCGTCTCCGCGCGCATGGTATACCCCATGCGCAATGCCATCGTCGGTCAACGACAACTCGTCTACCAAAAGCATGGGTTCACGGTGCGGCAACAATCCCTTTATTTCTTCCCTATTCATGCTACCCTCCAACTGCCGTATTGTTAAATCGTATCAATAAATCTTAAACAGCGTCTGCCCAAACTCGACCACTTCTCCGTCATTGGCGCATATATCCACAATTTCACCGTCACGCTCCGCCGTTAACTCATTCATCAGCTTCATCGCTTCAATAATGCATAATATGTCGCCCTTTTTGACACGGCTTCCAAGACTCACATATGGCTCTTTGTCAGGGGCCGGAGCGGCATAGAACACACCCACCATAGGAGATGTTACTGCGTCGACGTCGTTAAAGTCCATTCCTGGGTCACTATCCCCTCTTGGGAGGGTATATGGCTCCTGACGCTCGGTTTGAATCGGACCATTCATAGTGTTGTCCGCCTGCATAGGCGGCTGTGTATTTTGGGAACGCTCAAGGCGTATACGCGTATCCCCTTCAACGAGTTCCAACGCGGTCAGATTGGTATCCTTCAGTATTTTCGCAAGCTCCCTGATCGTTTTAATGTTCATCTGAGCCTCCCAAAGCGCGCAGCGCCAGACAACCGTTGTGACCGCCAAAGCCAAGCGATATGGAGAGCGCTGCGGTTATGCTCGCCTTTCTAGGCGTATTTGGCACATAATCCAGATCGCATAAAGGATCGCATTCCCTATAATTGATCGTCGGAGGTGCGATTCCGTCCCTTAACGCAAGCGTGGATACGATTGCCTCAACAGCGCCGGCAGCGCCCAGCATGTGGCCCATCATGCTTTTTGTCGAGCTGATCATAGCCTGCCGTGCATTGCGCTCACCCATGGCAAGCTTGATTGCGGCGGTTTCCGATGAGTCGTTCAAGGGGGTACCCGTACCATGCGCATTTATATACACTGTGTCGTCATCGGTAATTCCAGCCTCGCTCATAGCCATTGATATTGAACGCGCCGCTGCTATACCGTCGGGTCTAGGAGCGGTAACGTGATATGCGTCGCATGTGTTGCCATATCCGCAGACCTCCGCATATACCCTGGCCCCTCGTAGCCTGGCGTGCTCGTATTCCTCTAGCACCACTATACCTGCGCCCTCTCCGATTACAAAGCCGCTTCTGCGCGCATCAAACGGAAGCGACGCCTCGTCGGGGCTATGCGAGAGGCTAAGCGCCTGGCAGCTTGTAAATCCGGCCACTGACAGCGGCGTAATCGCCGCCTCCGCGCCGCCTGCGATTACAGCGTCGGCATATCCATGGCGTATAGCGCGAAACGCCTCGCCGATGGCGTGGGTGGATGATGCGCACGCAGTCACCACTGGCAGGCATGGCCCCTGCGCGCCATATCCCATTGCAATGTTTCCAGCCGCCATATTGCCTATCATCATTGGGATGAAAAATGGGGATATGCGGCCTGGCCCACGGGTTATAAGCTTTTCCGTCTCGCTTACAAATGTCCGCATGCCCCCAATGCCGCTTCCAACATACACCCCAAAGCGTTCCTGGTCTATATTCCCGATGATTTTGCTGTCGTCAACCGCCTGTTTGGCCGCGGCCATGGCATATTGTGAATATAAGTCCATGCGTCTGGCAGCTGGAATATCTATACCATGATCCGACGGAACGAACCCTTTTACCTCTGCGGCGACCTTGACCTTATAATCCTTTGTATCAAAGGAATTAAGCATGCCAATACCCGAACGGGCTGAGCGCAGGTTTTCCCAACAGGTTTCCACATCGCATCCAACAGGAGATATAACGCCCATTCCGGTTATTACAACCCTTCTCATTTGACTTGCCCCCCTTAAAATTACATGCATAGGCCGCCGTCAACGGGTATAACGGTCCCCGTAACATATGACGCGGCGTCCGACAATAAAAACCCAACCACGGCGGCAACCTCCTCGGGCCTTCCAGCCCGTCGGATCGGTATTAAATTAATAAGCTCCGACTTGGCTGTATCCGCCATCGATGCGGTCATATCCGTCTCGATCATGCCTGGAGCCACTGCGTTACAGGTTACACCGCGTGACGCAAGCTCCTTTGCAACGCTTTTCGTCAGCCCAATAAGGCCGGCTTTTGACGCGGCGTAGTTTGACTGCCCCGCATTGCCCATAAGTCCAACAACCGACGAAATATTTACAATCCTGCCGCCGCGCTGCCTGACAAATCCGCCGTAACAATGCCGAATAAGATTAAACGCGCCCTTTAGGTTTACGCTTACTACGCTGTCAAAATCCTCCTCACGCATCTGCATGGCCAATTTGTCCCTTGTTATTCCCGCATTGTTTATCAAGGCATATATCGGGCCTAGCGATTCGTTTACAGACTTAACCATTGATTGAACCTCGTCATAATCTGAAACATCACACTTAACGCATATAGCCCGTATCCCATGGGCCTCCGCTAACGACTTTGTTTCAAGGGCGGACTTATGGTTTCCAGCGTATACTATAGCTATATCGGCGCCCAGCGACGCAAGTTCAATAGCTATTGCCCGTCCAATGCCGCGTGAAGCGCCTGTTATCAGCGCAACCTTACCCTTAAGCATCCCTAACCCCCATTAAAAGTGATAATGTGTTTTTAAGGGACGGCCCATCCTCAACGTTTGAAATCAAACGCGCGCCTCCAATTTTCTTCATAAACCCGCTAAGGGTTTTACCCGCTCCAACCTCAATAAAGTCGGTAAACCCATCCTTAAGCAGGTTTTCAATCGTTCTTTGCCAGAGTACCGGCCTCATTATTTGTGCTGAAAGCAGCTCGGAGGCGTCGCCGTACTCCTTTGCCGTAACATTTGAGTAGACGGGAATTCTGGGTTTATTAAAATCAAGGCTGTTAAGATACGAACGAAGACTTTTCGCAGCCCCTTGCATAAATGGCGAGTGAAAACCGCCGCTTACCTTTAAGCGCATACAACGTCCCCTGTTCTCCGCTACCTCTTCTTCAAAGGCGGCCAGCTCGTTATGGCTTCCAGAAACGACCGTTTGCCCTGGGCAGTTGTAGTTTACTGGAAACACATTCTCATAGCCTTGGGCTATTCTCTCAACCGTTTCAGCATCCAGCTTTAAAACCGCAGTCATCGTCCCGGGATGCTCTTCTGCCGCAGAGTTCATCAGCCTTGCTCTCTCACAAACCAATTTGAAAGCGTTCTGGAACGACAAAATTCCGCCAAACGCAACGGCCGCCAGTTCCCCCAGGGAGAAGCCGGCCGCCGCGACCGCCCTCACCCCCGCGCTTTCAAGGGCGGCCGCGCAAGCACAATCAACAACAAATAGGCATGGCTGCGTATTTTCCGTCAATGCAAGCGTTTCGGCGCTTCCTTCAAAGCACTGCTCAATTATTCCAGGCTTCATGCGCTCCGCTTCAGTAAATACCTCTCTAGCCGCTGGAACGCTGTCATATAGGCTTTTCCCCATCCCAGGATATTGGGCCCCTTGGCCTGTAAATAGGAATACGATCTTATTCATCTTTATTGCTCCAAAAGAGTTTAGCCGATTGTTTCAGCACGCCTTCAGCCTGTTGAAACATGGACTCAATTATTTCCTTTGCGCTTTTTTCGTCCTTAATCATTGACGCGCATTGCCCCGCCATCAAGCTTCCTTCCATTACGTCCCCATCCTTAGCGGCACGGCGCAGGGAACCGGCTCCAAATTGCTCTATTTCCTCCACAGTAATGGACGCATCGTTCTCCAGCTCTTTGAATCTATTGCAGAACTGATTTCTAAGAGCCCTTACGGGATGCCCCAGCCGTCTTCCGGTAACTACGGTATCTATATCCTTTGCGTCTATTATTTTTTTCTTATAATTTGGATGCACGGTACATTCATATGCTGTAAGGAACCTTGTCCCGCACTGAACCCCCTGAGCGCCAAGCATTAGCGCTGCGGCGACTCCCCTGCCGTCGGCTATGCCTCCGGCGGCGATTACAGGTATATCCACCGCATCCGCCACTTGGGGGACGAGCGTCATCGTCGTTAAATCCCCTACATGCCCCCCGCTTTCTCCCCCTTCGGCTATTACGGCCATGGCGCCCATGCGGGCTACCATGCGGGCTATTGCCGTGGAAGGAACTACGGGAATTACCTTTATCCCCGCAGCCACCCAATCCTTTATATATTTTGACGGCATGCCCGCTCCCGTTATCACAACTGGAACCTGTTTTTCAATGACCGTACGGGCCACCTCGTCAGCAAACGGACTCATAAGCATAACGTTAACGCCAAAGGGTATTGAAGCATCCTTCAAAAGCTTTCGGCATCTGTCAATCTCATCTTTAAGATATGATCCGTCCATGCTCATCGCCGCTATTACTCCCAATCCGCCCGCATTTGATACAGCGGAAGCGAGGGAGGCGTCTGAAACCCATGCCATGCCTCCCTGAAAGATTGGATAATTAATGCCAAGCAAGTCACAGATAGGAGTTTTGATCATCTTATTTCCCCTCTATCAGATTTACAAGGTCGCGTACGGTTTTCAGCGATTCGTTCATCTCAATCTCTATTCCGAACTCATCTTCAAGGCTCATCACGATTTCAACGGTGTCAAGCGAATCAAGGCCCAGATCGCTAAAGCTCGCGTCAATATCGATTGTAGACGCGTCAACATCCTTGTAAGAAGCCAGAATCTTTGCTACTCTTTCAAAAACCATTTTTGTATCCTCCAATAAAATTTGATCTATAGGAATTATCGCGTTACCAACGCATAAGGCATGCCCCCGTCGTAAGTCCGGCGCCAAACGCACTCATGGCAATGATGTCGCCACGATTGAGCACACCTTCTCTATTGAGTTGATCCAGTATCAGCGGAACACCTGCTGACGAAGTGTTTCCAAACCGCTCCATATTATGTGGAAACTTTTCCCTGGGTTGGGTGAGCCTGGCTCGTACTGCGTCCAATATTCGCAGGTTGGCCTGATGGAGTATAAACCAATCCACCTTGCACAGCTCTACCCCGGCTCTAGAACAGAGGGCGATTATATCATTGGTCGCCGCGTTTACCGCAAATTTGTATACCTCGCGGCCATTCATATATACGGCCTCATGTTTTCTGCCTGTCCTTTCAAAAGGGCAGTTGCCCGGGCTATTGTACGCATGCAAAAAGTCAACGTTGGATTCCGTATGCATCCTAAACAGGCATTCGGATCCGCCCAAGGTCACAACCGCCGCCGCCGCCGCATCCCCAAATAGCACGCATGTGGAGCGGTCGGTCCAATCGGCCATACGACTTGGCTCCTCAGCGCTGAGTACAAGAATATTTTTATAGCTTGCCTGATTAAGATAAGCGTTGGCCATCTCAAGGGCGTAAATAAATCCCGCACAGGCCCCGTTTATATCCAGGCAGGGGCAGTCCGCCCCTATAAGCCCCTGCACCACGCAGCTCAGCGCTGGAGTCATAAACCTGCTGTACACATTCGAGCATATTATGAAGCCTATATCGCAAGGCATAAGTCCAGCGTCCTCAATGGCTCTTTTCGCGGCTATTGCCGCTAGCTGTTCAAGGTTGCCCTCATGTATGCGGCGTTCGTGAATTCCAGTGCGCGTTGTAATCCACTCGTCACTGGTGTCAAGAAACGTCTCAAACGCCTCGTTTTTTACTATAAAGTCAGGTACCGCACTGCCGGTTCCAATAATATGCATTATAACTACTTTCTCCTTGTCTCGCCGTTTTTTGCCTCCGGTGGGCAAACTTTATTAGAATCGGATTGCATAAGCTGTTTATGCAAAAATTCGTTCATGTTCTGTAGGGCGGACATAAGCACGGGGCGTTGGTTATCGTCTATATCTCGGAGAAATGACCGTACCATATGTTCGTGGAAGTAGCGATGCATCGCATTTACCTTTTGTCCCATTCGAGTCAGCTTTACGTATATAACGCGGCCGTCCGTTTCAGAGCGCGCCTTTTCAATAAACCCCTTTTTCTCAAGCTTTTTTACAGCGACGGTCATAGAAGGAAGCGTAACCTGGTGTTCCACCGCAATGTCGCTTATCGAACACCCCCTGTCGCAAAGCTTCCAAACGGTTTCGATTATATGAAGCTCGCTTATAGAAAGATTTGGAACGCTTCTATTCAGCATCTGCTCTTCAACACGCTGGACAGAATCATAAATGTTGATAATTATGTCATTAAGTTCACTGGCGTATGAATCCAACATATGAATCGGTTCAACCTTTCTTTCTGCATTAAATTAGTTAGTTTAATTAATTATATTTCGTTATTTAACCTATGTCAATACCTGGTTAAAAAATTTTATAAATCATACATTCTTTCTGATAATGCCCAGCATTACTAACAATGTACACTATTATGTAATTCAAGGCGCCTCGCGTCCGTTAGATGGATTAATATATCTTAATTTGGCTTGGAACCTTTATAACTCCACCATCGTTCTACTTGTGGAAATCCAAATAGAACTAGAAAGGATTATTTTATTAATGAAAAAGCTCATTTCCATACTTCTATGCTGCGCATTTTTAGTTGCGGCAACCGCCTGCACTAACGAAAACGGAGACCCAAGCAACAGCGCAAAACCAAATACCACCAATTCACCCAGTCCATCGCCAGAGGCTACCCCTACGGCCACTCCGGCCCCAGTGGACACTATCACGGGTTCAGCCGCCGATGTGCTTGCATCTATACTTGAAAAAGCGGGCGACAGTGAAGTTGCAACAATGGAGGTTCCTCTTGATTCTGAAAACTCGCTTGGCACGGCTGGTATAAACGCTGAACAGCTGGAATCCTTTGTTGAGGACAGTGTTGTCTCCACAGCAATGATGAGTTCCGTAGCTCATATTGCTGTGCTCGTAAAGTGCAAGGATATCGAAGCCGCCGATACAATTAAGCTGGCAATGAAGGATAACTTTGACGTGCGGCGTTGGGTATGCGTAATGCCCGAAAAGGTTTTCGTAGTTGATTCGGGAACATATGTAATGCTTGTAGCTTCCTTTAAAGACTATGCCGACGCCTTATATAACGGATTTAAGGCCATAGCCGGAGAAAACATCGGCGAAATGGTCTCCATCCCCGTCGAGTAAACTCTGATTCATAGCGTGCCGGACGGGTGCCCGTCCGGCAAAAGCTTATAAGTGGAATAGAATAAACTTTACCAGAGGTGTCTATGCTTTTTTCCAGCGTAAGCTTCTTATATTATTTCCTGCCCATCCTCTTGGTCGTTTATTTTTTGACGCCTCGAAAGGGAAAGAACTTAGTCCTGCTGCTGGCAAGCCTGCTGTTCTATTTTTGGGGCGAACCATCCTATACCATATTGCTTGTTGCCTCCGTACTCTCCGGATACGTTCACGGGCTGCTGATCGACCGCTACCGCGGCACCAAATGGTCCAAGGCGGCGCTTATTTCCGCTATAGTAATAAGCCTGGGACTTCTCATTGTCTTTAAATACGCTGATTTTGTTATTAACACTATAAACGGAGTTTTAGGCTCTAAAATTCCTTTATTAAAGTTGGCGCTGCCAATAGGTATCAGCTTTTATACCTTCCAGCTGCTAAGCTATATCATAGATCTTTATCGCGGACAAACAAAGGTTCAAAAAAGTTTTATTAAGCTTGCAACATATGTAGCCCTGTTCCCACAGTTAATAGCGGGCCCCATAGTTAGATATTCTACAGTTGCGCAGGAACTGGAATCGCGCACGCACTCGCTCTCCGGCTTTTCTAAAGGTTCGGCGCGCTTTATATTAGGCCTTAGCAAAAAAGTTCTCCTTGCAAACACAATGGGCGAGTTATGTGAAATATTTAAAGCGTCAAACGACAAGAGCGTATTGTTTTTCTGGATGTATGCTATTGCTTTCGCGCTTCATATCTACTTTGATTTTTCCGGATACAGCGATATGGCGATCGGACTAGGGCGTATATTTGGATTTACATTCCTTGAGAACTTCAACTATCCATATATCTCTAAAACTGTTACAGAGTTCTGGCGAAGATGGCACATATCCCTGGGCGCCTGGTTCCGCGACTACGTGTATATACCTCTTGGCGGAAACCGTACGTCTAAACCACGGTGGGTATTCAATATTTTAATCGTATGGATGCTTACCGGCCTTTGGCATGGCGCTGGATGGCCATTTGTGGTTTGGGGTCTGTTCTTTGCAGTTCTCCTCGTCGCTGAAAAGCTGTTTCTTGGCAAATTGCTTTCTAAAGTCCCCGCCGCTGTTTCGCACCTGTATACCATACTGATGATACTGGTAAGCTTTGTATTGTTTAATTCGTCAACATTATCGGAAGCGGTCTACAATATAGGCGGTATGTTTGGGTTTAGCCCCTATCCCGCTATAGGCAATGATGCGTTATATTATCTGCGAAGCTATGCGGTGCTTATGATTGTAGCGGTTATCGGCTGTACGCCGCTGCCCAAAATGCTTATTAATAAAATATCGAAAAACAGGACGGGTTCGGTCGCCATTGCGGTAATTACGCCTATAGCGTTGGCGGCGCTGCTAATTGTATGTACGGCGTATCTTGTTGACGGGTCGTTTAATCCGTTCATATACTTTAGGTTTTAGTGAGGCTCAATATGGAAAAATTACAAAATAGATCTAAGCGGAGCTTTAAAGCTTTGGATGTTATAATTGCCGTCGTTTTTCTAGGAATACTATTTACTTTTATGTTTTTAAACATAATAACGCCTACCCATGACATTTCGTCCAGCGAACGCAGGAAGCTGGCGCAGTTTCCCGATCTTACAATGGGTAGCCTTCTGAATACGGAATTTATGGACGGGTTTGAAGATTATGTCCTCGACCAATTTACGGCGCGCGATGAGCTAAGGTCGCTGAAATCCTTTGTTCTGTTTAACCTGTTTAACCAAAAGGATAATCATAATATTTATATTGTCGATGGGGTGGTATCCAAATTTGAAACTATGCGGCAGGAGTCGTTTTTGTCCGCCGTACGCAAATTTAAAAAGCTGAAAGACGATTATCTTAACGGAACGAATGTTTATTTCTCACTGGTTCCAGATAAGAATTATTACTTAGCTGGGCAGAACGGATATCCATCATTTGATTATGAGTTCATACAGGAGGCGGTAGATGGACTTGACGGCGTGACCCATATAAACCTTTTTGACAGCCTTTCTATAGGGGACTTCTATAGAACTGACCTCCATTGGGATCAATCCCGCTTAGAACCGGTTGTAAGGGCGCTGGGTGAAAAAATGGGGTTTTCAGTTGACTGGAGCCAATTAACGGCTAACACGCTGTCGCCCTTTTACGGAGCGTTCTATGGTCAAAGCGCCCTAAATCTAAGACCTGACTCAATAACGTACATGACAAGCGCCGCGATTGACAGCGCGGAGGTATTAAGGCTTGATGAAAAGACGCTTGAATTCGTATCAGCAAATATGTATAACACAAATGCCATCAACGGTATAGACGCCTACGACCTGTTTCTTGAGGGCGCCGTGCCGCTGATAACCATATCAAATCCAGACCCGACCAGCAATCGTGAGCTTATAGTATTTCGCGATTCATTTGGCAGCAGCCTGGCCCCCTTGCTTACCAGCGCATACAGCAAAATTACGCTGATAGATTTCCGTTACTTTGCCAGCCCATTATTGGATGAATATGTTTATTTCACCCCTGGCAGCGACGTGCTGTTTCTATACAGCCCCCAAATACTCAATAAAAGCGATACGCTTTTAATTGTATAACTTAACGCTTCATAACAGGCGCTTTGATGTCATACGTCCTGCAACGCAACTATTTGGTGTATTGCAGGTCTTTTTTCTTTGCGGGCAGATAATTTTTTCGCAGTGAGGCTACTCCTCTGCCTTCATTATCTCCATGACGTTTATATACGATATTTTTAATACGGCTGTGGCGCTCCCCAAAAGGTAGCAGATTAGGTATATGGCTGCGTTAATATAGCCGGGGTTCGCCTTATAGTTTATGAGTTTGAATATGAAAGTTCCTATGCAGGCCCCTATAATTCCAAGTATGAGCTGTTCAAGAAAGGCTTCCGCAAACACCATCCTCTTTCCGGTTCCCAGGCTTCTCATTATCGCAAATTCCGGCTTGCGGCTTTTTATAAACAGGAAACCTGATATAAAGCCTATCCCAATCGAAAGTGCTTGTATAACGGGAATTAACACCCTTAAGGTGTTTATATTGCGTTCTATTGAGGTTATGGATTGCAAAAAGATCAGATCATTTACCATAACCGCATACTTAGTGTTATCCTCGCCTATGCTTACGTCTACAGCGTGAAAATAATCCGCTATGACCTCTTTGAATTCTTCAAGCTTATAATTATCCTTTACCGTAAAGCTGAGACTGTCCGCCGACCTGTCCCCTCCGCAGCTATATGCAATGTCGCAGATCGTTCCCCACGGGCAATAGATTGTCTGAGACCTGCCCGTTACATTTGTGTATTTGCCAATAACCTTCAGTTCAGTTTCCACCGGAGTATACCATTGTGAAACCTCGTCGACTGACACGATAAGCCGCAGGTGTATATCCCCATCCGAATTTCCCGCAAGGTAGTCATAGATGTTGTCAGGTATTATACACACCCTGTCATTACCACTGAGTGCCTCTTCCCCGTAGCCGCTGTCAAAGCTGACCTCAACCCCGTTTTCGCTTGAAAGGGATTGGTCGGCTTCCAGCCTTGAGATACCTATAACGCTTGGCTCCCCTGATACTTCGGGGGGAGCATCATACAACTCCTGCATAGGTTCATACTTCATCCTCTTCTTTAAGCATACATCCTTTATATATGATGAAAGATCATATGCAGGATTAACGCATGCATCAACATATGTGGGTGTTATGCCCAGACCATCCGTCTTTGTACCGATTAAGTTTGAAACTATGCATTTAATCTCAAAGCTTTTATATACCTCCTCAAGTTGCACTTCCTGAGACCGTTCCGAATAATCGAGTTCATATATAATCAGGACAAAAGCAAGCGCAACAAACATAAGCGCCAAGCTTGATATAAGATTCCTTGATATCCGTTTGATAGCATATTTTGTCATATTCACTACAGTTCTGTCCCCCTGCTCATAATGGCTATTATGCTCCTCTTTATTCTGACTGCCGCGAATACGGCTCCTAACAGCACGCTCAGTACCAGCCCTGCCGCTCCAGCCACAAATACCGTTGACGGCGCCTTTAACAGCCTAAACTCGTCCGCATTTGATATGCCGCTGGTTATCAGCCCGCTGAATTCTACGCTGCGGCCGCCGTATTCCGCCGCGCTTTCGTACGCAGCCTCTACCGCCGCATTGTATGCGAAATACCCCATCACGCTCCCCAGCAGGGATGCAAGCGCCGCCGTAATCACTATTCCGGTCATTGCGTGCACAAATGCCAGTTTCCTTCCCGATCCCAAGGATATCATTATTCCTATGTTCCGTTGCTGATGCGACATATATAGTATTAAAAACAGCCCTAATACCGCGGCCCATGCGCAGCCCCCCGCGGCAAGCATTATTATCGCGTTTTTTGAAAGCGCGCTCAACGTACCAGCCACATTTGAATAGCCCTGGTCATAATATTGAAACATACCTCCATAGCCCGCTTTGTCCATCTCAGCCTCAAACGCGTCTATACTCCCGTTTTTAAGAATTACCGAGTATTGGTTAGGCATCATCAATATATATTTTCTTTCGTCTAGATAGTTCTCCTTTATTGAACTTTTGGGTATAAATACCGTGTTGGGAGAAAACTGAAAGTTACCAGGAGTCCACCCCTGGCTCAAATATATGCCGATAACCTTATAGTTGTATTCTTCCTGAATCCCATCCTTTGAGTGATACGGGGCGAGCTGGTGGAATTCTCCTGAATCGATGCCTGCCGATAGCTGATAGTAAAAGGTTTTAGTAAGCTTTAATGGTATCTCGTCGCCCACCTTTATTCCATTGTATCTTGCAAGCTCAGAGCTTAGTATGCATACCTTTTCCCCGTTGTTATGATCCTCCTGTTCAAATGCCCGCCCTTCTATGATTTGCGTCTGTTCCTGATTAAACCGCACTACACTGTTTAGGTTACCGGTTGCCATTACCTCCACGGAGTGGTTGCTGGCACGGATTATATCGTTCCACTCCCTGCCTTCTTCCGACGCCAAGAAGGACTCGGTATCCCCCTGTATCTGGACTATGGGCAGGAAATGCGTTTCTTCGTTAATAATGCACCTTCCATCTATATCCTCCTGAAGATCTCTAGTATCTTCAATCAGTGTAAACCCCGTTGCGTCTTTATCATCAGTAATTGTCAGTTTATTGATAGTCCCCCATACGAGGTACCTTTTTCCGATCTCAAGCGGAAGCTCTCCTCCAGGTTTAAAGACCATAGCGAATTGTATTTCCAGCTTTTTGGGAACTTCAGGATGATCGGGATGAACGGCCAGCGCTTCTTCTACCCTAAGCAAAGCTTTGTAATGGGTAATACCACTCGATATTTCATCAACCGATTCACACGTAACGGAAAAAACGCACTGGTCGGATATTAATGTCCAAGTATCAAGGGTATATTTTATTTCTCCGCTTCCATCATCAATAGCGGATATTGGCACAAGGGCGTCGCTAACCCCGCGCATTGCCGGCCTTATATCCATTTGTTTTGTATGACTCGATTTAGAGGCTTCTTCCAGCGCATAGTTCAATTTCAGTTCCGTGTGGTCATCCGTTCGCGCCTCTAACGCCTTTGAGTTAGGGATTGCGACCGTTGTAAACGCGCTGTCCGCCTCCCTTAGGCTATACCTTGAACTCATCCAGATTCCGAAGCTCGTGCAGACAAACGCTGCTGCAAGCGATAACAAGGTCACACCGAGAATAAACCTCCATGGAGCTCTGAACATCTGCTTAACGCTATTTTTTATCATTCTAGTTTCACCTCTGTCATTATAGTTTTTATTGGGCGGATGGCCCGGACTTATGCCCGGAAAAGCTTACAACCTATTAGTTAATCTGCAGTGTATACCCTGGAACTGAGAAGGGCAGCGCTGTGCATGGCGGTCCATAGCAGGTAACGGTATAGTCCGATCCCATTTTTATCTTACAGTTTCTACACCTTACCCCTATCGCGTGTCTATTGGAACCTACGTGACCCTTGTCATAATCTACTCTGATGTGATCCTGAACTCTTATAAATTCGTCTATATAGAATTCACGCTGACATACATTGCATCTGTAATAAATACGCAGATATACAGCACATCCTAAAGATGATGAACTGTATAATGTTGATGTCCTACCTGTAATGCTCCTACCAACATGCCCACATGGGTTTACCTCCTTATCGTCGTGCTGCTGCTCCAACGCGAACGCGCCAGACGCGAATGACAGCATCAATCCAGCCGTCAAAACTAGAGCTAAAATCGTTCTGCATTTGTTCATTGGATTTTTCTCCTTATTTTATTTGTTGATTAAAAATATGCCTAATCGTCAGGATAGATGCTACCATCCGCCCCGCAGCCACCTAACGGCAACGATAACAGAATCGTATATATATTATTGGATTGCCCTATCCCAGTTTATCTAGAGTGTAACTTTATGTCAATTATTCTGACAAAACAGGTGTTCAATCGCTAAATAGCGTTTTATTTTGCCGGTTATATCGAAAAACAAGGTTTTTGTGTTATATATTTATTATAATGAATTGAATGTACTTTTATATAATACAAATCATCAGACTAACATTTTCTTAGTTTATCTGCGTACAAGTCGTCCTAAGCGACGCCTATGTTTCAAAGCGTCCTTTAACAATAATGTAGCGGTTACGGCGAGCATAGAAGTCGTCTGAGCATTTAATAAGCCGGCCCCAGTCAGGCTTAAAATCCCGTATCCCTCTGTTATAATCATCAATACGAAGTTTGCTATCCTTCCTAATAGCGGTATAGTACACGCACATATCATGGAGCCGGCTTCGCTTTTGTCCGAGAGCGCAAAAGCAATCCCCATAAAAACGGCGATAAGCAGCTCAAGCGGCGGGGCTATCCTCGTGACGCCCGCATATATAAGCGTTACACAGAGTAAAATAAAAATCCTTTTGTACCTATTAGCTTTAGGCAGCCTCACAAATGCAAGCGGCATAGCAAAGGCCGCAGGACTGATAATAATTTCATTTAAGATAGATATTTCAAACGTATTAAGGACTGCAATGCAGATGAAAAAATATATTATAGTAGCTATCTTTATATTTCGGCACTGCAAAAAGCTGTCCGTTACCTTTGTAAGGGTCAGAACAACCGTGCATATTGAAATCAATGCATAGAGCTCCATTATATACCTCGCATCCACAAATTTTGTATTTATAGTCTGTCCGGTTTTTCTTGCAAAAAACATGTCAGAAAAATGCCGTATAACCGTATTATGGCCAAATCAAAAGTAAAAATCCAAATTTTATGTTATAATAAATGGTAATTTTGGAGGAGCTATAATGCGCATTGATTATGCTGACAACAAGGCCCTGGTTACGGGATTTAACTGCTTCAACCTTTCATCGTCATGCAGTTGCGGACAGTCGTTCAGATGGAAGCAAAGGGACGGCGGATGGTTTGGAATTGCCGGCCATCGCGCGGCATTTGTTTCCCTGAATTGTAAAGCGCTCTCAATCGAGCCATGTATAGAGGGCGAAGCCGATTGGTGGATAAAGTACTTTGACCTCGAGAGGGATTACTCAGCGATTGAAAAAGAAATTTTAAATGATGAAATATTGAACGTTTGCCTCCCATACGCTTCCGGCATTCATGTGTTCAATCAGGAACCGTTTGAAGCGCTGATCTCTTTCATTATATCCAGCAATAACAATATCGGCCGCATAAGCGGCATTATAGACCGTCTTTGCAGGCTCGCTGGACAGCGGTTAAGCAGCAACGGGGAAGCGTATTTCGCATTCCCAGAGCCATGCTCCATTGCCGAGCTGAGCGTGGAACAGCTTCACACAATAGGCGCCGGATATAGGGCCCCGTTTATAAAGAAATCCGCCTCAATGGTCGCAGACGGCTATGACCTAAGCGGACTTAGGAATATGCCGCTGGACGAAGCCCGCAAGGAGCTGTACAAGTTCCCCGGCGTGGGACCAAAAGTTGCCGACTGCGTGCTTCTTTTTTCCCTTGGACATACCGACGCGTTTCCTATTGACGTATGGATGGACAGGGCGATGAAGGAGCTGTATTTCAACTCCATCTCTCCGTCAAAGGCGCAGCTTAGGGAGATGATAGCCCGTCTTGGCAAATACTCTGGAATAATTCAACAATACATCTTCCATTATGCAAGGCATGTTAAGTTGGGCAAGTGACAATCTTTTTAGTATCGGCCTCCGGCCCGATTAGCCAGTGGGCCTAAAAGCGCGTTTCTTGACAAAGCCGGCATCCACGCATATCATAGACATGACGCTCAAAAAGGAGATTAATTATGGAAAGAAAGTTCTCAATGGATAAAATAGTGGCTCTATGCAAGAACCGCGGTTTTATATTCCCCGGATCAGAAATATACGGCGGATTGGCCAATACATGGGATTACGGCCCTCTTGGTGTAGAGCTAAAGAATAATGTAAAAAAGGCTTGGTGGAAAAAATTTGTTCAGGAATCGCCCTCTAACGTTGGCATGGATTCCTCAATTTTGATGAATCCGGAAACTTGGGTTGCTTCAGGCCATGTGGGAAATTTCAATGATCCTCTGATGGATTGCAAGGCATGCAAAGCGCGTTTCAGAGCTGACAAGCTTATTGAGGATTATGCATTTAAAAATGGAATTGAAGGCGTTCATCCAGACGGTTGGAGCAACGACGCAATGCAGGAATATATAAAGGAAAAAGGGATCGCGTGCCCCGAGTGCGGAAAGGCCGATTTTACCGGGATTCGCAAGTTTAATATGATGTTTAAGACCTTCCAGGGAGTAACGGAGGATTCGGCAAACGAGATATTCCTTAGGCCTGAAACCGCACAGGGCATATTTGTAAACTTTAAGAATGTGCAGCGTTCTATGAGAAGGAAAATCCCGTTTGGGATAGCACAGATAGGAAAGTGCTTTAGGAATGAGATAACGCCTGGCAACTTTACGTTTAGAACCCGCGAGTTTGAACAGATGGAGCTGGAGTTCTTCTGCGAGCCTGGCACGGATTTTGAATGGTATGAATACTGGAAGAATTTCTGTAAAAAGTTTCTTCTCTCACTTGGGATAACGGAGTCGTATATTCGCCTCCGTGAACATGAAAAAGAGGAGCTATCGCATTATTCAAATGGAACCACTGACATTGAGTTCCTCTTCCCGTTCGGTTGGGGCGAGCTTTGGGGAATAGCTGATAGGACCGACTTCGATCTGATTTCGCATGCCAATCACTCTGGAGAGAAGTTTGAATATCAAGACCCGTTTACCAATAAAAAATATGTTCCGTACTGCATAGAGCCCTCTTTGGGCACCGACCGCGTAACGTTAGCTTTCATTATCGACGCATATGACGAGGAAGCTTTAGAAAATGGGGATATGCGAAACGTAATGCACCTTCACCCAGCGCTTGCCCCATATAAAGCCGCGGTTTTGCCGCTTCAGAAAAAGCTTTCGGATAAGGCGAAAGAGGTGTTTGAATCGCTTTCAAAGCGTTTTATGGTGGACTATGACGATACGGGCGCCATCGGAAAACGCTACCGCAGGCAGGACGAGATAGGGACTCCGCTATGCATAACCATTGATTTTGATACTGCCGATGATGATACGGTTACTGTACGCGAAAGGGATACTATGGAGCAGATAAGGCTACCCATATCTGAGCTTGAAGCGTATATTGCAAAGGCGGTTGAATTTTAATATTGGCTTTTCGTAGGATTTAGGGCGGCGTACATCACGCCGCCTCTATTCTTTTTAACCCCGGCTTGGCTATAGGGACATCACGGAGAGGCCGGCGCCCCCATCGTCTCAGAAGCATTTTAATTTATGGCCTTTTTTGCTATATCAGGCCTATTTGTTATTATTGCATTAACGTTTGACGCCGCCAGCAGCCTAATTGCGTCTTCGTCGTCTACCGTCCAAGTATTGATAGCTATACGGGCATTCCTGCAATTTCTAATAAAGCCCGGGGCCTGCAGCGCAACGGTATAGGGAGGATGGAGCGCGTCCGCTCCAAGCATATGCGCGTACTCCCATGCATTGTATAGCGCCTCGCCGTATAAGAGTCCAATTCTCGCCGATGGAGCTGCTTTACGGCATTCCATGAGCATATAGTGGTTGAATGACGAATATATAATCCTGTCGCTCACTCCCATTTCATGCGCCAACTTTGTTAGATCATCGCATATACCCTGATAGATAACCCCGTCGCACTTTATTTCAACGTTTATCGATGCCTGGGTTGTCCTCAGCATGCCGTAAACCTCTTTTAGCGTTGGGATCCTTGCTCCTCTGTACTTTTCAAAGCCGTTTGAAAAATCGAGTTTTTTCAGCTCTGCGCATGTCATATCCTTTACATAACCCGAACCGTTGGACGTCCTATCCACAGTATCATCATGAATAACGACCAATTTCCCATCCCTTGTCCTATGTACGTCCAGTTCTATTCCATCCGCGCCCATCTTTAGCGCAAGCTCTATTGATTCCAATGTGTTTTCAGGCGCATATGCGCTTGCGCCCCTATGTGCCCATACAGCCGTTGACATTGTTATCCCCCTCTACCGTTTTTTTCTATTATAACATCATTATTTAAATTTAGACAGAATAAACCACATATAAATAAAGTATTAAGGGCAATTTAATTCCATGACCTTACTCGAAGTGTGCGCCTCGCTCATATTTGGCGGCGGCGTTTATATAATTATAGAAATACTATACCGCGGCTACAGCCATTGGAGCATGGCCGTGGCTGGAGGCATATCATTCTTGCTTCTTCATGGCCTGTTTTCAAAGTTCAGCGGCATGCACATGATTTTAAGATTCTTTGCGTGTTTAATTATCATAAGCTCAGTTGAATTTATAGTGGGTTATATTGTTAATATGCGGTTTAGATGGAATATATGGGATTATTCTAACCATAGATATAACCTGTATGGCCAAGTATGCCTTCGCTATTCATTGACCTGGGCGTTATTCGCTATTCCAATATCATTGATCAGTCATATATGGGGGATGCTGTTTTAACCTATCTCATGGCGGAAATATACGACTCCCATCTGCTCTTTTCTCCCGTTTCCTCGCTGAAGGCCTCAATAGTAACCTTATATGCAGGCAACAACTGCGCTTTAGCAGCGTTATGCACATAGGAAAGCTCTATATTCGTTATCACAGCATCTGTATACTCAATTCTGTATCCATAGTTCCTAGCGCGCTGTACCGCGTCCAGCGGCGGCATGATATCTATCTCGCGGTACTCTTCGTAGCGGCGAACGCTTGAATCTATTTCGGCTATATTAAGCTCATCGTCCATTCGCACGGTAATATCCCCAAATGTAACAGTCTTTTGCCCTGAGTTATTCAAGGTGAAAATCACGTTTTTACCCGTTACCATATTGTTTGGGTCCTTACCAAGCCTATTTGATTCGATCCTCACGCCACCTATGCTCTCCCTCTCATCCAGCAGAGGGTTTACAGCCCGCCTTGCGGTTTCAATATATTGTTCATCGGATGGCAAATCAACATCTGAGCTTATCTGACCTCTGTAATCATAAGCAGCGTTTTTTTTGTATGTCCATGCACACTGTTTGGTCAATATAAGAACGCCGTTGTTATCAGAAACTACATAGGCTCCATCCTCTTCGTCGTAAACAGGAACGCCTTTCAGCTCAAGCGCATTCATAATGCTTCGTATCATGGCCTCGCGGTCGCAAGCGTTCTGCTTGTAGGTCATGACTTTTACCGGTTCGTCATTGAGCTTGGCTGTTATTTCCGTACCATATGGCAATCGCATGCTTGCGGTAAGTCCAAATTCCCCTAGATCGAATGAAATGTCCATTATTATCGGAAAGCATAGGATAAGTATCATTGCACCTGCGAGGACAGCTGTTGCAAATTTTCCGTACTTCAGCCTTACGATACAGACCCTTCTGAACCATTTGCGCTTCCTAAACGCATAGCGCAGTAATGAATATAAACAGAAGCCGGCCGCTCCCCCCATAAGGTTTGCAATCATGTCGTCCACATCGCCGACCCTGCCTATGGCGTACTGCACGCCCTCAATCAAAGCCGTTGCGGCAAGGGCGATAAGCGTCACCTTATAAAACCTATTGATGCTCTTGGGAAAGACCAATGGAAGCATAAGGCCAAAGGGCAGAAACATTATAATATTCAGCATAAACTGAGATTCCGCCAGACGGTTTCCATATGTATAAGTGTAATATAATGTCTCCCTAAATGGCATGAGGTTAAAGTAATGGGTATCGGTCAGCGCAGGCTGCCATAGAAACACAATCCAAAACATGGAAACAAGATAAGTTACGAATGCAAAGTTTATCATATGCCTAAGCCAGTACATATTAGGCGCGCGTCTTCGAATAACTAAATAGACCGGCAAATATGCCAGCAATCCAGCTAATGCCGCAAAAGGCATGATCTTTAATAAGGTCAATATATATGACATCGTTCCCCCCAATGGGTTCTGAATCAAGCGCCTGTCAGGGTGTTACGTCAGCCGATTCAGGGATTAACCGTCAACGAACCCGACAGGGCCTGCTTAAGCAGGCCCTATAAAAACATAGTATCATTCTATTCTTTCTTCGGTTTCTTATATTACCCGATATTTTCCCTGTTGATTGGCATGCTCATGCATCTGGGACCGCCCCGCCCTTTTGATAATTCGCTCCCCGGAATTGTATGAACCTTTATTCCGCGCTTGACAAGCATGTCGTTTGTTATGTCGTTGCGATCATAGGTTATTACTTCACCCGGAGCTATTGTAAGTGAGTTTGATCCCATATTCCAATGTTCCCTGGCCGCGGTTAGCGGGTCTCCTCCGCCCACTTTTATAAACTCTACAGCGCTGAGCCCAAGCGCCCGCTTAAACACCTCCTCAAGGGATTCGTTCATACAGTTTGCATAAAGGGAGCCATCCTTTTTCAGCGTCAGCTCATATACGTCAAACGCGCCTTCATACACCTGGGGAGCCGCAAGGAACTTGTCGTAATCAATCATGGTGCAGATAACGTCAAGGTGCATGTATTTCCTTGTTTTTGGCAGGTTAAACACAATAATACGCTCATAACCGTTTCGCAGCAGCCGCCCAGCAACATATTCAATAGCGCCGAGGCTCGTGCGCTGGCTGTAGCCTATCGCCATGACCTTATCGGATAAAACCAGGCAATCGCCTCCTTCTATGCTGTAGCCTAAACTGTTATCATACCAAAGAGGTACTTCCTTAAATAAAGGATGATAATCATGTATATATTTCATTAAAAGCGTCTCGCGCCGCCTGAACGGCATACTCATTGAGCTCACTATCATTCCGTTTCCTATACATATGCTTATATCACGTGTAAAATACATTGATGAAACAGGGTCGGTAAAGAATGGGTATTCATCTTTAACCAGAAGCGGCAGCGGTTTTGGAGTCCAATCTTCCAGATCCCTGCGCATTATTCCCTTTGAAACCTCAAAAAACAGTTCTTTGGCCGTCTTGGGCGCAAGATATTCCCTGATAACCTCCCTAAGACTTTCAGCCTGCACCTCGCCTACAACAAGATAGTCCTCAATAAACTGGCGTTTAAGGCACTCATCCTCCATTATCCTTACAAACAGATCCTCAAGATACAGCACTTCAACCCCATGTGCACGGAGTACTTCCGCAAATTCATCGTGCTCACACTGGGCGGTAGGTACATGCGGGGTGTCTTCAGAGAGCATTTTTTCAAGATAATCAGGGATCAGCTGCTGTACTTCTATTCCAGGCCTGTGTAGCATAACCGTGTTTAGACGTCCAATCTCGGATCTCAGATTAACAAAATTACCCATTATATAGTCACCTCTTAAAATGATATCGAAATTACCAAATTACTGTCATTATAACTAAAATTCTTTATTAAATCTATAGCTTTAATAAAATAA
>DBFNRV010000065.1:0-3780 GCA_048421225.1 Christensenellales bacterium
TATGAAGAATAGGCCAATTACGACCTTGTTTTTATTAACTTCAGTAGATGGGAAGATCAGCACAGGGGCCTCAGATGAAATGGATGTTGACAGCGACTTCCCAGCTATTAAAGGGGTAGGGGAAGGCCTTCATCAATATTATGAAATTGAGATGACAACGGATCTATGGTCGCTTAACTCTGGAAGAGTCCAGGCTAAAATCGGCGTCAATGAAAAACCTCTTCCTCACGAAAGGCAAAGCGTAAGTTTTGTCATTATTGATAATAAACACTTAACACGCCATGGCGTAGAATACCTGACGCATTTATTAAAAACCTTAGTGCTGGTTACCACAAACAGGTCGCATCCCGCATATGGGTCTCGGGCAGACAACCTGCATATATTGTGCTACGATAAGCTTGATGTAAAAAAAGCGCTTGAGGATATTTACGCAAAATTTGATTGTAAGCGGATCACACTACAAACAGGGGGGACTTTGAACGCAATATTTTTACGTCTAAAATTGATTGATTTTGTTGATATAGTCATAGCGCCGGTTTTAATAGGTGGAAAGGATACGGCCACCCTTATTGACGGGGAATCCCTAACCTCACAATCCGAACTAAACGAGCTTGGCGTATTGCGGCTTGAAAAAGCGGAATTGCTACAGAATTCATACGTGCGGCTTATGTATAAAGTTATTGGGTAAAATTTATTATCATAGGCAGATATTTATACAAGCTTTAACCCATAAAATGAAAGCTTTATAAATTGTTGAACTATGGGAATTTAAATCTATAAAAATATAGCGGGTCCCCATGTAGAGGACCCACTATCACTGTTTATCGTCTTTAATGGAATGATTCCCTCATCAGATGTTCTTCAAAACATACATTGCGATGAACAACAATGAGATAATATACATAAGTACCGGCACTTCCTTAAACTTGCCGCGTATCATCTTTATCAGGGTATAGGATATAAAGCCGAACCCAATGCCGTCGGAAATCGAATAGCCAAACGGCATCATTGCAATAGTGAGGAAACATGGTATGGCTATTTCAATGTTATCCCACGCTATCTTCGTAACGCTCTTCATCATCAAAACGCCCACAATGATCAATGCTGGGGCCGTAGCTGCGCCAGGAATCATAATCGCTATCGGCGCCAGGAATATTGCAACAATGAAAAGAATTCCCACCACCAGTGGAGTAAGTCCGGTTCGCCCGCCCTCACTGATGCCAGTTGAAGATTCCACATAGGTGGTAACAGTCGAAGTGCCAAGCAAGGCGCCTGTACATGTAGCAATCGCATCGGCTATAAGCGCCCTGTCTCCCCCTGGCAGGTTTCCGTTTTTGTCTAGCATTCCAGCATTTCCAGCTGTTCCAACAAGCGTACCCACTGTATCAAAGCAGTCGACTATTGCAAAGCTTATAACCGCCGTGATAAGCGCCATCAACCCGTGGTCTAACAAACCGCTGAAATCAAGCTTGAATACAGTGTCAAACATCCCTTGTGCTGAAAAACTCAAGGATTCTGGTATATGTGTTACACCCATGGGTATACCTATCAGGGTAGTAACAATTATTCCGATAAAGATAGCGCCCTTAACTTTCCAAGCCATCAGGCCGGCAGTAATTATAAGCCCTATTATCGTCAGAAGGGCGCTCATGTTGAGAACTCCATCCATGGTGAAGTTCAGTCTGGTTATATTCCCATCAAGCGCTATGATGCCCGAGCCTGAGTTGATCAGCCCTATGAAGGCAATAAACAAACCTATTCCAGCGCCAATCGCAGCCTTTAAAGAGGACGGAATCGAAGATATAATCTTACCGCGAAGAGGCGTGACAGCAATAATCAGGAACAGAATTCCTGATATAAGCACTATTGTAAGGCCTTGCTGCCAGGTGTATCCCATACCGTAGCCAAGGCCCGCCGTGGCTACGGTAAATGCGAAAAAGGCGTTTAAGCCCATGCCGGGCGCCTGAGCAAACGGCACATTTGCAAGAAATGCGGTGATGATACAGCCTATAGCAGCAGCAATACATGTTGCGAAAAGTACGCCGGAATGGGGCATACCAGTAGCAGACAGGTAATTAGGATTTACAAAAATGATGTACGCCATTGCAAAGAACGTTGTAATACCCGCTATTACTTCCGTCCCTATAGTCGAGCCGCGTTCCTTGATCTTAAAAATCTTGTTAAACACGTTTTTTACCTCCCTTAGCATTTGTAAAACAGAATCAACCTATAAAAATCAGATATAATATCCTCCCCCCATCTCAGCACGAATAAACAGTGATAGAATCAATTAGTATTATAACAACTTATTTCCATGTTGACAAACACAAACGCCACTTTATACACATTTTTGCCACTATTATATAAAAGTACAGAATAAATTCGTGGAAATATAATAAAATGCAGATATAAAGCCATATAATCGAGCTGGCCTAAATCAAACCGCATTTACATATCCGGCGTTTTCTGCATTCAAGCGTCAAAAAAATGGATACCCCAAAAAGGTATCCATTTTAAGCTTCATTGACAATAAATCAGTTCGCAGCCGCCTGTTCAGACGGGTACACGCTGACCTGCCTGCGCTTACGCTTAATTTCAAAGCGGACTACTCCGTCCGCCATAGCGAAAAGCGTATCGTCCTTCCCAATTCCGACATTATTGCCGGGATGAAAATGAGTGCCGCGCTGCCTTACCAGAATATTGCCGGCAAGGACGAACTGACCATCGGCACGTTTCGGGCCAAGACGTTTTGATTCGCTGTCGCGTCCGTTTCGTGAACTGCCAACGCCCTTCTTATGTGCAAAAAGCTGAAGATTTATATTCATCATCGTACTACACCTCCCTTTCAGTCAATCTGAGGTATCCGCAATAGTTTCCTTCTATGGATTTTAAACCCAATAGCATTGTCTCAAGAATTATCTCAGCGCCCTTCCACTCATCATCGGATATGCCCTTATCGAGCATACAGGTTAAACTGCCTTCCTTGATTTCATGTGCTACTCGCAGACCCAGATACTCGGTCAAACCCATTACCGCTGTCTGAGTAAGTGCGGACAAGGCGCTACACACGATGTCTTCGCCGCTAGCGGCGTACCCCGTGTGTCCGTTTGCTTTAAATCCCGCTATTCTTCCGCGGGATCGGAAAACTGTGATCTCAGTCAATTCGATTATCCTTTGATCTTAGCTAAGCGCGGTAACCTTTACCTTGGTGTATGGCTGGCGGTGTCCTTGCTTTTTCCTGTAGTTCTTCTTGGGCTTATACTTAAATACAACTACTTTTTTACCCTTACCATGCTCAATGACCTTTGCGTTTGCCGACGCGCCCTTTAAAACAGGGGTGCCTATCTTAACGCCATTATCATCTACAAGCATCAATACGTCAAAGGAAACCACATCGCCAACTTCAGCATTGAGCTTTTCTACTTCGATCTCATCGCCTACGCTTACGTTGTATTGCTTTCCTCCTGTACGAATTATAGCATACATACCTAAACTTACCTCCTCTTACCAGTCTCGCCCGAATTCGGCGGTTTCAACAACACTTTAAGGCCGAAACGGAGCGGCTCACCAAAGCATACTATCACAGCCAGTGTCGCAATGTCAACTGTATTTTACATAAATCATTCCCTTTTAGTGTAGGACTACAATACATATTGGACAGTCGAGAAGGAAAAAAAAGAGTGAAGGATTGGCACAAATCGGTTATTGTGAGTTTATCAACAACGAACAAATGCCGAAAGGAAGTGCAAATCCCTCATGAATACTGTAACACAAAACATG
>DBFNRV010000066.1:0-20620 GCA_048421225.1 Christensenellales bacterium
TGGCATGCTATGAAGACGAGGTATGCTTCTATGAGATACGATAGTTAAGGAAAAGAGTATGAAACTAACGATTAAAGCAATATCACTTTTGCTCTGTGTATTTACACTGTTTGTGGTGGGCTGCGTTGACGTCGCGGCCCCCACTCCCACGGGCGTTATGCCCTTATAGGGCATAGCGCCGCCATTATTGACTCGCTTAGAATAGGTCAAAAAAGTAAGAGTGTCCGTGAGCGTTGGCAAAGCATTAGCGCCTACAAGGCTCAGAACGACAATGCGAAGCGATTAACAGCTGTTGGGCAATGGTTCGTTTGTTTAAAGAAAATTGGGCGAATGCAATCAAGATAATAATGTTAAGTACGCCAATGATGTGAAAGCGTTTTACCACAGCTGTTGGGGTTTTGGACGCTGTTATGGTATAATAAATAGGCGACCTTATTAACCTGAAATGGAATATTGAAGCTATGGAAATACGGGAATATCGAACTGAAGATTGTCCTCAACTGGCCAGATTGTTCTATGACACGGTTCACTCTATTAATTTAAAGGATTATACAAGGGAGCAGGCGGACGCATGGGCTGACGGCAGAGTTGATATAGACGCGTGGAACGCCTCTTTTTTAGAGCATTACACGCTTGTGGCCGTTGACTCCGGCATTATAGCGGGCTTTGGAGATATTGACGCCGCGGGATACCTCGACCGGCTCTATGTCCATAAGGATTATCAGGGCATGGGTGTAGCGACGGTGCTCTGCGACCGCCTGGAAAGCCGCTTTTACGGGAAACGGATTACTACCCACGCTTCAATTACTGCAAAGCCATTTTTTATAAATAGGGGATACAGCGTAATAAGAAAGCAGCAGGTTGAACGCCGAGGGGTTTATATGGCCAACTATTTAATGGAGAAACAATGTTGAATTTTGATGGCGACGGCCAGCGTACTCTACTTTTTTATTGATTTAATATATAAAAAAACGTCTTATATCCTCTCATAAGTCATTATAATGGAACGGAAAACGCCCTTGTAGATCAAGGTTTTTCCGCTTCTGCTTAAAACCTGCCATATCCCTTTATAAGTCCTTTTTGTAAGCGCGGGCGTCGGAAAGGAGTCTACTAAAATTGTTATAGGCTTATTGGGTCAGCGGTATTTGTGGTACCTAAAGGCACGCCGCAGGGCTACATACGCTAATCTGCTTACGATCGGCAAGCTGAACGCCTACCTTACCGGCATTGACAGGGCGCACAGGAACGCTTTGAAACGCTCACAGAACAGATGAAACAGGCACAGGGTATCACAATATAAAAACTGAAAATGCCTTAGAATGGGTGCGGAGTATGAATGACATTCGGGCGTA
The DNA here is from genome assembly GCA_048421225.1 of Christensenellales bacterium. Lineage (GTDB taxonomy): Bacteria > Bacillota > Clostridia > Christensenellales > CAG-138 > UMGS946. Next base: position 1,353 of record DBFNRV010000066.1, read on the forward strand.
TGCGAAGGGGATTGTGAATGCTGAGGTCACTTTTGTATGAATGCCTACCCCAAATCATAAAACGCCGCAATACGTATAAATCCGTTTTTACTGTTTTCCGATTTCCCCTGCCCATTTAAAAGCAAATTTCGCCACAACAACCGCAATGATTTCATTGATAATTGCCGCTGCAACGATTGTTCCCGATATAATAGCGGCAAGAGAGGCATCAAATGCCGTTAAGGTTGTCGTCGCTATTCCCGTAAACACCAAGGATACCCCCGAATGAGGGAGCAAAGTAAAGCCGAGATATTTTGTAACGGTGGATTCGGCCTTGGTTAGCTTTCCTCCTATGTAGGCGCCGCCGATTTTACCGATAGCTCTGGAAAGAATATAAACCACCGTGAAGAATCCCGCACCTGCAATCAAGCGATAATCCAAAGGCATACCGAGATTTACAATCACAATAACAAGCGACAAATTTAGCAGTGGATTATACAGCTTTAAGGTTTCCCCAAGTCCTTTTTCAGGCAGAATGTTGGCAACAGTGGCGCTAAAAGCCATTCCTATCAGCAGATAATTCATACTGAATGAATGGAATATATAGCGGTCAATGAGCAGGCCGCCTATTGTTGATACACTAAGGAACAGCAGCAGCAGGGCAAAACGAAGCGAATTACTTTTTGCATTTTTCATAAAAAAGGCGGAAAGTAAACCAGCCGCAATTCCTATAGCAAACGGGAGCAAAACCATGCCGACAATCGCCAACGGCGCTGCCGCGGCGCTGCCGTTTGTTCCGCTTATAATGGAAATTACGGTAAAGAAAACGATAACGCCGATAATATCGTCAATGGCGGCAAGCGGCAACAGGGTTTTTGTAACAGGACCGTTCGTGTGGTATTCATTGACAATGGACAGGGCCGGCGCAGGCGCAGTCGCCAACGCAATTCCTCCGAAAACGAATGCCAAATAAACCGGAATATTAACTATAAAAAACAAAACCGAGAAAGCGGCTGTTACAAACAGGAAGGTTCCGATTGACTGCACAAATGTAATCCCAATAATTTGCTTGCCTGATTTCGCGATTTTTCTAAAGATGATTTCACGGCCTATCATCACCCCGGCAAAGCACTCAAAAAATTTAATGATAACCTTGTACCATAGAGCATTTGTAATTTCCAAAGTCACTATTTCGGCAAGATATGGCCCAAATACAATACCCGCGATCAGCCAGCCGAGAATAGCGGGCAGCTTTAGCCTTGATATCAGCTTACCGCAAACAAAAGCGACACAAATAATCGCAAACATACGAAGGAGCCCAATTACCATAATAATTGCACCAACCTCTCTATGACAGCATCAGGATTAAGCCGATCGTTACATAGTTTTTCTAAAGAGCCGTCAACAATGATGCGAAGTGCTTTTTTGTCTTGCTCTAAAACTTTATCGTCTAAAGACGCCAATATCACTTCCCAAAGAGATTCATTTTGCTGCGCAGTATAAGAGTATAAGGCCTCATTCAGCTTGTATTTGTTAAAAATATCTCTGCTTGTCATTGATTTTGCGTCAAAGTACAGATGAAGCAGCTTTGAATGGGAGGACGATGAATATTGGGCTGTCAGCAGTTCTATTTGTTTTCTTGCATCAGCATAATATTTTTGATACAAAGCCAATGCGAGCGATTCCTTGTTTGGAAAGTACTTATAAATCGTTTTCTTTGAAATATTCAGCCTTTCGGCCAGAGTGTCCACTGAAAATTTTAGGCCCTCCTGCCTAAGGCTTTCAATGGATTCACAAATAATGCGATCTTTCATTTGGAAACAAAACCTTCTTTTTTTGTTTCCATTATATCCTTTTGCATATTTGATGTCAATAATGTAAGTGTGAATTTTTGTGTCACTGTGTAGGTTTGTCAAACATGTTGGACAAACCTACACATAACGGAGCCGACTGTGATAAAATATTGGTGGGCAGGCTGAAAAAAACAAAACGACAAACGGAAGTTTGAAAAGGAGAATACAAATGGGAAATTTGGAATATTTACAAAACACGATTACCGAGACAAAATGATGTTAGAAGATATTGTCGATGTATTTGAGAAAATGTGTCAGACACCGATCCAAGATGATACGATTTTATTTGAGACTGGAACATATTCTTTTACGGGAGACCCCTTTTTTTACTTTTCGTTAGTTAGACAATTTCCAAATGAAGAAGGTGAATATCATCAAATCCATGTAGATATTTTATATAAGCCAAGCCATGAAAACAAGTCGTTTTTTAATACAGTATGGAAAGAAGAATTAGACGAAAACATTTTTGATTATATTAGAAAATCAAAGGTTTTTGCTTATGCAAAACGTGATAAGATTATTAAGGTAGAAATTTATATGGATGAAACCTAACTTCCCGTTTAGCGGGGAGTCAAAAGAGCGAAAGCTAGGAGTGCTTTCGCTCTCCGCATTATAAAATAGCTTTGTTCAAAAGCGTATCTTTATATCGTTTTATATTGCTGCAAGGATTGCGGGCATCATTTGGGCACCAAAGCGTCAATTTTCGTAGCGATTTTGAGAGTGTAAAAATAGAAAGCCAGTATTATTTGAGAACTTCACATTATTCGATATTTCTAAGTACTCTTTTTATAAATTCTAAGTTCATAAAATAAAACCCTTTGGCCCGTTAACCACTTTATGGCCAAATATTATGCGCTTGCGTGTGCAGGCGTAAGCCCAACGTGACCTCAATCATTTCATATATTAGATGCCAGCCATAGTATAAACACACATTGTTTGCAAATGGTTAACACAAATAACCACTTTGTGGATAGATAATTATAGATGTTGGTGTTACAATTTTTGAAATTCTAATATTAAACGATAATTAAGGAGGAGGCTTATTGTTATGGAATTAAGCCGCATATTGACAATAGGATTAAAGGGAATGAACGTATACGGACGCTTTTGCCAGCCCGTATGCAAAATGTACGGGATAAACCAAATGGGGTTCAATATCATTATGTTTATTGCCAATAATCCAGGGTACAACACGGCGCGCGACATATGCAGGCTGAGCGGAATCAAGAGCGGGATTGTATCAGTTGCGGTTGAAAACCTGATTGAAGCAGGGTATCTCACACGCGGCATCGACGCGGAGGACCGCCGCATTCAACGGCTGGAGATTACAAAAAAGGCGGCTGGGCTTGTTGAAGCTGGACGGGCTGCCCAAAAGAGGTTCAAGGAGGCGCTGTTGAGCAGGCTTTCCAGCGATGAAATTGAGACATTCGCGCAAATCTCAGAAAAGCTGATAGATACCATAGATGAACTGAATAACGGAGGCGGTGAAAAATGATACGATTGCTAAAAAAGATGAAGCCAAAGGAATGGCTTATGGCTCTGGCATGCGCGGTTCTTGTTTTGGGACAGATCTATTTCGATCTTGCCCTGCCCGATTACATGAGCGAACTTACCGTTCTTATCAAGACGCCCGGCAGCGGGATGCCGCAGATATGGAATACAGGGTTATCAATGCTTTGCTGCGTTGTGGCCAGCGCGGCGCTCAGCGTAGTATGCGGTTTTCTCGCGGCTAAAATCGCCGCGGGGTTCAGCTATACCGTGCGTGAGGACATATTCAACAAGGTAGCTGATTTTGGGCAGAAGGAGATGCTTGAGTTTTCAGTTCCAAGCCTTATCAACCGTACGACAAACGATATCACGCAGATTCAGGTTCTCATTGCTATGGGTCTTCAGATAATAATCAAATCGCCTATTATGGCCGTGTGGGCCATAATCAAGATAATCGGCAAGAGCTGGGAGCTGTCGGTGATTACGGCGGGTTTTGTGGTAGCCCTGCTTGCAATGATAATAATTATTATGATAGTGGTAATACCCCGCGTAAAGAAGGTGCAGAAGCAGACCGACGACATCAACCGGATCGCACGCGAAAATCTTAACGGTATCAACGTTGTCCATGCATTCAACGCCGAAGAATACCAAAATGAAAAATTCAGCGGGGCAAACGATATATTGATGAACACCCAGCTGTTCAATCAGAGGACGTTTGCCATACTCACACCTGTAATGATGCTTGCGATGAACGCGCTGGCGCTGGTCATATACTGGGTGGGAGCTTCCCTGATTAACGGCATAGCGGCGGCGGATATGGCGGCGAGGCTTGATATGTTCAGCAATGTGGTTGTGTTCAGCACCTACGCCACATATGTCATAATGTCCCTTATGATGATGGTGATGATCTTCATGTTCCTGCCCGCCGCACAGGTGTCCGCCGGACGAATAAACGAGGTGCTCAATGCGAAAACCCAGCTTCATGAGGGTACGGTTAGACAGGCTGGCGAAACCGGAACCGTTGAGTTTAAAAACGTATCCTTCCGCTATCCGGATTCAAGCAGGAATGAGCTCAATAACGTCAGCTTCAGGGTTGACAAGGGAGAGACGATAGCCTTCATCGGCGCTACGGGCAGCGGCAAGACCACGCTTATAAGCCTTGTCGCGCGTTTTTACGACGCAACCGAGGGTACGGTACTGGTGGATGGCGTTAACGTAAAGGATTACGCCTTTGACGCGCTGTACGACAGGCTGGGCTATGTAACGCAGAGGGCCGTGCTGTTTGCGGGAACGATACGTGAAAACGTTGAATTCGGCGAAAGCGGCGCACCGGCGTCCGAAGAGGACGTAAATAAAGCCCTGGAGCTAGCCCAGGCCGCTGAATTCGTTGATAAGCTGCCCGATGGAATACAATATGAAATCGCTCAGGACGGCGCGAACGTGTCAGGAGGCCAGAAACAGCGCATATCAATCGCCCGGGCGCTGGCGCGCAAGCCGGAGATCCTTATCTTTGACGATTCCTTCTCGGCGCTTGACTATAGGACCGATTCAAAGCTGCGGGCGGGACTTGCGTTAAATCTCAGGGATACAACGTGCATGATAGTGGCCCAGCGCATAGGCACCATCCGCCATGCGGACAGGATCGTAGTTATTGACGACGGCAATGTGGCGGGTATTGGAACCCATGACGAGCTGATGGAAAACTGCGGGGTTTATCGCGAGATTGCCATGTCGCAGCTTTCCGCGGAAGAATTAAACGCATAGGGGGTGCGGCAGAATGACAAAGAAAAGCAATACTGGAAAGGCTGGTATAGGCGCTATAGTTAAAAAGCTGTCCGTCTTTTCCGGCAAAGCAAGAACGCCCATGATTATAGCCCTTATCCTGGCGGCGCTGGGAGCGGTGCTTACAATTATCGGCCCGAACCAGCTAAGCAGGATAACAGACCTTATATCCGAGGCGCTATACGGACCCATTGACATGGACGCTATAGCCAGTGTAGGCGTATTTCTCGTGGCGATTTATCTGTTAAGTTCCCTGTTTACCTATGTACAGCACTATATAACGGCCACTGTAACGCTTAAGCTGTCAAAGCGGCTCAGGGACGGCCTTTCCAGCAAGATCAACAGGGTTCCGCTGAAATTTTTCAACACGGTTTCCCACGGGGACATCCTCAGCCGAATGACAAACGACGTAAGCACCCTCCAGCAGGCGCTTTCCAACAGTCTTCCGTCCATCATCAGCGCGGCGGCGCAGTTTGTGGGATGCCTTATTATGATGTTTGTCACCGAATGGCGGATGGCGCTCTCCGCGCTTTCCACTACGATTTTAGGGATTATCATCATGGTAGCCATAATATCCAGGTCCCAGAAGTATTTCGTAGACCGCCAGCAGAGCCTGGGCAAACTCAACGGTTATATTGAAGAGATGTATACGGGGCACGACGTGGTAAGAATTTCACGCGCGGGACGAAAGATTAAGGAGCGGTTCAGCGGGATGAACCAGGCCGTATATGAGGCAAACTGGAAGTCGCAGTTCCTGTCGGGCGTAATGCAGCCGTTGATGAACGTTATAGGCAATATGGGTTATGTGGCGGTATGCGTTGTGGGGGCGGCGCTTGCAATCGGCGGCGAGATCTCCTTTGGCGTTATCATAGCGTTTATCATGTATGTACGCCTGTTTACATCGCCTTTGAGCACGCTCGCTCAGGGCATGACCAATATGCAGTCCGCCGCGGCCGCGGGCAGCCGCGTGTTCGGTTTCCTTGAAGAGGAGGAGATGGAGGACGAGGACGAAAAGGGCGTGACTCCAGCCGATATTATGGGCGAGGTCGAGTTCAGGCATGTGCGCTTCAGCTATCCGGACAATCCGGACAAAATTATCATTAAGGACTTCTCCGCGCACATAAGCCCAGGGCAAAAGGTTGCGATAGTGGGTCCCACAGGGGCTGGCAAGACCACAATGGTTAACCTTTTGATGCGCTTTTTTGAGATCAACAGCGGCGATATACTTATCGACGGCGCCCCCATATCAAGCATGAAGCGCGAAGCCGTTCACAGCATGTTCAGCATGGTGCTTCAGGATACGTGGACCTTCGAGGGTTCGGTACGTGAAAACCTCGTATATAACAAGCAAAACGTTTCGGACGCGGAATTGGAGAGGGCCTGCCGCGCCTGCGGCATTTACGGCTTCATATGCTCGCTTCCGCACGGCTTTGATACGGTGCTCAATGAAAACACCGCCATATCGGCGGGCCAAAAACAGCTTTTGACCATAGCCCGCGCCATGATACAGAACAGTCCCATGCTTATATTGGACGAGGCGACCTCATCGGTTGATACGCGGACAGAGCTTATCGCACAGCAGGCCATGGATAAGCTTACTGAAAGGCGTACAAGCTTTGTTATCGCGCATCGCCTGTCCACAATCAAAAACGCGGACCTGATTCTTGTATTAAACGACGGCGACATCATCGAACAGGGAACCCACGATGAACTGCTCGAAAAGGGCGGTTTCTATGCAGGGCTGTACGCCGCGCAGTTTGAAAAGGCGTCTTGACGGTTTAAGGCGGCTGGCCTTGAGGGAGCGGGGGCGGGACTAATTACCCAATATATTCCGCTCCCGTAACAGCGCTTAAGCAAACTTAGCAACCAGCGTCGAGCGGCGCGCCGGACAGGAGCGTATAATCCAATCAGGAGGGACGGGAATGAACACTTGGGACAGGATCGATGCCGTACAGCGCATGCAGGAATACATCCTTAAGCATATCGACGAGGAAATTACACTGCGGGATTTAGGACGTGCGGCGGGATACAGTCCATACCACAGCATTAGGATATTCAAGACGCTTACAGGCACAACGCCGTTTGAGTACATACGGGCGCTAAGGCTTACAAATGCGGCCCAAAAGCTTGTAAAATCGGATGAAAAGGTAGTAGATGTAGCGCTAAAGGTAGGATTTGAATCCCATGACGGCTTTACGCGGGCATTTTACCGGCAATTCGATATTACTCCCATAAAATACCGCAGTGAAAAGCCGCCGGTAAATTACTTCGTGTATTATCCCGTTCGAAGTTACTATCGCATGATAGAAAAAACCCCCGAGAACGAAAGGAGCGACAAACCTATGGAGCGAATATCAGCCACCGTCGCCGTCACGCCCGCGGAGCGTCCAGCGCGAAAACTTATTCTGCTGCGTTCGAAAAACGCCGTCGATTACCTATCCTATTGCAATGAGATGGGCTGCGGCTGGGAGGGCCTGCTAAACAGCATACCCGAAAGATTTGAAAACGCCGCCCTGCTTACGCTTCCAGCCCGGCTAATAAGGAGCGGCGAATCCTCCTGCGCCGCGGGCGTGGAGGTGCCCGCGGATTATTCAAAGCCCATTCCCGAGGGTTACGATGCCGTTGAACTGCCCCCATGCAGCATGCTGTATTTTCAGGGTATGCCGTTTGATGATGAGAACGACTTTTGCCAGGCGATCTCCATTGTCATGGAAGCCATCGGCAGCTACAGGCCCGAAACATACGGGTATGCCTTTGACTATGAATTAGCCCCCCGCTTCAACTTTGGCGCAAGCGCAAAGGAGGGGGCAAGGATGGCGGTTCCCGCAAAGCGGATAGTTTAGACAACCGCATTCACGGATAGGGCGCCTAAGCCGCGGCGCCCTTATTTCACCGGACCTTCTGTTGGCCGCATGCGCATATGGCATTCTGGGCGGCGCGGATTTTATAGAGCTTCGAGCGTCTGCCAGACAATGATCCGCGCCGGGACTTTATATAACCCGAATGCGCGGACAGGCCCAAGTTTTTGCCACTGTGTGTTATTATAGAATCGAATAAACCTTGGGGGCGGGGCATGGAATACAGAGAGCTTAGGGAAGCTGAAATAAGCGAACGGCTCCTGGACGGCTTTGAGCGCCGGCAGGAGGTCGTAAAATGCTGGAGGAAGCTTGACGGCGTATGGGTTGTTGCTGACGATCCGTTCATAGACCAGTGGAGCATGGAAGAACGCGCGGAGCTGGTAAAGGCCTTAAAGAGTACGGCGCGTGCCGGCGGAGCGGTGTTCGCCGCCTTTGCCCGAGACGTGCTTAAGGGATTTGCCTCAGTCGAGCCCGACTTATTCGGCGGCGAAGGCAAATACCTGGACCTGTCCAACCTCCATGTGTCAAAGGAGCTGAGGGGCCATGGCATAGGGCGGCGGCTGTTTCAAATGTGCGTATCTTGGGCAATGGAGCGCGGCGCGGGCAGGCTGTACATTTCGGCCCATTCGGCCGTGGAAACCCAAGCGTTTTATAGAGCCATGGGCTGCGTGGAAGCAACGGAATACAGCGCACGGCATGTTGAAAAGGAGCCATACGACTGTCAGCTGGAATATGTCCTGTGACTGGATGCTAAAAAACAGGGAACGGGTAAAGGCATAAGTCCTCCGTTTTGTACGGCGTAGGCGCGGCCTAGATATCCTTTGGCCACGCGGCCTGTTGAGGTTTGGTCAAAGCATATTTGCGGCTGGGCGGAACCCTAAAAAGCTAAGGCGCAAGCGCTTGAAATTGGCCTTTTATATGGCAAGGAGACGGCAAATGAAGGAAAACAAATACGATGACGAGGCATTTTTCAAGAAATACGGTGAAATGGGGCGTTCCAAAGGGGGCCTTGTAGCCGCGGGCGAATGGGAAACGCTGAAAGCGCTTTTGCCCGATTTCAAGGGCAAGCGGATGCTGGATATAGGCTGCGGCTACGGATGGCATTGCATTTACGCTGTGGAGAGGGGAGCGTGGTCCGTCGTAGGCGTGGATATATCCAAGAGGATGCTCGAGGTTGCCAGAGAAAAGACGTCCTATCCGGAGATCGAGTATCTATGCGTCGCCATGGAGGACATGTGCTTTCCTCCCGAAAGCTTTGACATAATTTTAAGCTCGCTCGCGCTTCATTATACTGAATCATATGATTCTATAATAAAAAAGGCGTACTCCTGCTTAAAGCCTGGGGGGATATTGGTGTTTTCGGTGGAGCATCCGGTATTTACCGCATATGGAACGCAGGACTGGCACCGCGATGGCGAAGGCAACATAATGCATTTTCCCGTGGACAATTACTTCTATGAGGGAAGACGGAACGCCCGTTTTCTTGGCGAGGAGGTCGTTAAGTACCACAGGACGCTTACCACATACATAAACGGGCTTCTTACAAATGGATTTGAGATTCTAAGTATGGTAGAGCCAATGCCCGCGCCCTGGATGCTCGAGGGCATGGACGGCATGCGGGACGAACTGCGCCGCCCCATGATGCTGATAGTGTCCGCGGCAAAGCCGAAGCGCACGCGCTTCGGTTCGTGACGGCTGGACCGTTAAGCGCTTACAAGGATTGCAATTTGCTTTATACGCTTACGGCGAGCTGTATTAAGCTAGTAACGCCGCGGCTGTGCGCCAAAGGCCTAACCGGGCGAAGCGTATCCAAGGGCGGCGGATAAAGCTTATCCCCAGATTCGGGTTGTACTATTGACTGGGGATGGTATTTCCACCTCAGGATCTTAGGATTTTACTCTTCGCGGCGCTAATTTAAAATGTTTTTTAGGCGGAACGCCGGCATCGGGAAAACGCCGGCGCGCCGTTATGGATGCTACCATGTCCGCCGCTTGCGTTTCAGGTTATCCTTTTCCCGCATAAGCTTCAGGTAATTCCTGTAGCGCGTCATGGGGAGACTTCCGCTTTCAACGGCCTCCTTTACCGCGCAGTCCGGTTCGCTTACGTGCGAACAGTCGCTGAACCTGCACAGGGCGGCCAGCTCGGCTATGTCTGAAAACGCGTCGCTTATATTGCCGCCGTCCAGATATAGTTCGCGCATTCCAGGGGTGTCTATAACGGTTCCGCCGCCCTCAAGCCTTATGAGCTGGCGGCGCGTGGTCGTGTGACGGCCCTTTCCATCGTCCTCCCTAATCGCCTTTGTCAGCATCGCCCGCGTTCCAAGCAGGCTGTTGATTATGGTGGATTTGCCAACGCCGGACGAGCCTATGAACGCTGCGGTAACGCTCCCCGTCATAATGCTTCGTATCCTGTCAAAGCCAACGCCCTGCCTGTCAGAACACAGGATTGCCTCAACCCCAGGATTCCTGCGCATGACCTCTTCTTTCATGCTTTCGGCCTCCCGGTTCAAATCGGCCTTTGTAAGCACGACAATGGGAACTATCCCCGGGCATGCCGAAACCGTGAGATAACGCTCAAGCCTTTTTAAGTTATAGTCCTGATTAAGGGACATGCATATGAACACATAATCTATGTTGGCCGCTATCACCTGCCCCTGTATGCCTAAACCAGCTTCCTTCCTGATCAGCGCGCTCTTTCGCGGAAGCATTTCACAGATCACCGCATCGCCGCCATCCCCGCTCCCGCGGTCCAGTTTCACCCAGTCTCCCACAGCAGGATAGCCGGCGTTTCCCTTGAATTTCCTTAAAAGGCTTCCAGCGGCCCTGGCCCTCACCTCAGCCCCGTCCGCCTCCATTATTACGGAATAGATGTTATGATGCTGCATCGATACCCTTCCAAGGTAATGACTCATATCTTTACGCTCCTTTTAATTTTGGGCATAAAAATGCCCGGGAAAGTATGCAACCTCTCCCGGGCGGTCACGCTGATAAAACTTACACCGCTATACTGCGGCGCATGCCGGGAGCCATGTCCAACAATAAAGATCATATACAGTCATCGAACACCGCCCCTTTCAGAACTTATTTTTAGCATTATACCACATCAAGTACGCTATGTACAGAGCGCCGCGCCAGAATATAAACCCGCTCCGGTGTATTTCATATCCCAAATATGGCGCATTAATTTAACTACATAAAAAGATATTGTAATTATATGTAAATTACTGTACATTATATTAACATTACAATAATGCAAGACGGAGTTACAACATGCCCGCTGAACACAACCATAATACGAGCAGATCAAGATGGATTCGCACGCTTTTGTTAAGCCTTGCTATTACCATTGCGCTTAATTCGATAGGCGCGGCGCTGGCCAAATACATTCCGTTTGCTGAAACGGCCGCATTGGCTGCGTTATTCTGTTTATTGGCTTTAATTGCTTTAAACCCGCTCTTAGCTAGGCTATATATGAAAAAGCTCAATGATGAAAAGGCGGAAGACCTGCAGCAGCGCATAAGGGATGCGCAGCAAAGCGCTGAAAATGATCTTGGCTTCAGTATAAGGAAGATGAACCGCGGCCTGTTAGAGGTGCGAATATACTGCATATTTTGCTTCCTGCTCATAGCTGTAATGCAGATAGGCTCCGGCGCGGCGTACCATTCCACGGGGCGCACGGGATTCATGCTTATAGGCCTGTATCTGATATGCGGATTGATTAACAAACTTATGTTTTTCTCAGAAAGGCCCAGCGAGCCGACGCTAGTGAAGCGCGAAAGGTTTCCAAAGCTATATGAAATCGTAGACGAGATATTCGAAGCCGTTGGAATCAGCGGGGCGGAGCTGAACGCAAGCGGAAGCGCCAGCGTTGCGGTAAGTCAGTTTGGCGGCAGGGTCAACGTTGAAATCGGCGCGATAAGCGCCGCGTTGCTGAAAAAGGAAGAGCTCAAGCAGGTGCTTATCCATGAGCGGGCGCACGTCCTGCATGGGGACACCAAGCTTTCGCTTTCCGCGTACAGGCTTATATCACAAATAACCGCGGCATCCTCCGAGCCATTAACGGCCATTTCCGATTTGCTTATAAGGTATCCGGCAACCCGTATAACGGTTGCGTATAAGCTATATTTAGCCGCCACGTCGCGTTTGGTGGAAATCAAGGCGGACGAATATACAAAAAGGCATGGTACGGGGCTTGAATATATCAACGCCACTGCAAAGGTGAGGATGTTTGATCTCTTTTCCAGACATGAATACGAAGCCTTGTATTATAAAAACGAAAAGCCTCCGGAGCATTATTATGCCGATAGGGCGGCGGCGTTTCTCAAAGCGCTGAAGGCACGTGAAGGTTTCTGGCGGGGCATTATTGAGCGCGAGCTTCCCGCGCGTATAGCCAGCCATCCGACATTTCGCCAGCGCTGGGAGCATATGGGTTCGCCTGAGTATAGCCTTGATTTTTCCGAACCGGACGAGGGGTATATAGCTGAGATAAACGATTATGTCGCCCTTTGCGACGGGCTGCTCTATAACAATATCAGCGGTAGGTATCCAGAGTTAAGACAGGAAAACTACTTAAAGCCCCTTGAAGCTATAGATGAATACAACGTCCTTCAAAAACAGGGGGAATCCATGCCGCTCAGGGAACTGAGGCCGGTAATCGACGCATATGACGATCTATCGAGGTATGATGATATGATGGCGTTATGCGATTATGTCATTTGCAATGCGGGACACAGGTTTGAAGCGGCCCACGCGCACTTTAAAAAGGGCATGCGCCTTCTGCAGCTCTACGATAAGGCGGGAGTTAAAGAGCTTTATACAGCTATTGAGGCAAATAAAAATTATGTTGAAGACGGCTATGACGCCATTGGGAGCTTCTGCCTTGAGATGGGCCTGGAGGAGGAGCTCGAAGAGTACCGCAGGCGTTCGCTCGAAGCCGCTCAAAACTATACTGACGAAACATCAAAGCTAAACAAAAAGGACAAGCTGTCCTTTGACGACCGTCTGCCTGAGCAGCGGCGTAAAAGGGACGCCGATTTTATCAAGCGGATTTGCGGGGAACTGCTAACGGCAGTATATCAGGTTAAAAAGGAAATAAAGAATAACTGTTATGTAAGCGTATTTATCTTGGGCTTTGATAAGCGCGCGGATGAAGCTGAAATAGATAACTGCATGCAGAAAGTATTCCGTTATCTGGACACCGTTCCCGAGGATTGGACTTATTCCCTTTTTCTGTTGGATGACAGCATTGAAAAACAAGTGAAAAGGATACCTGGAAGCAAAATTTATGAAAGGGCCGGCTGATCTATGGCTGGTTAAATCGCCGCGCAGTTTGATTCGGACGTACTAATGGATACCTTAGCGCTATTATTTAATTGGCGCTCCGTAATCAAAAAGGCTTAACTGTTTCATTCCGGCCTTTTCCTCATATGTGCTTAAATATTTAAACAGCTCCGCAGCGTCGCATACAATCCCGCGTTTATGGCACTCCTCACGGAATAAACCGGTCAGTTCCGCCGACTGGGGGCTGGGAACCGCGTATGAATAGCCATATTCCCTCTCATATACGGCTTTTAAGCCTGGAAAGTGCTCATCCAGCTTTTTATAGTAATACTCCCTGCTGCCCTCCCTAAGCGTAAGCCCCATGCCAAAACAGATTATGCCGTAAACGCCCGCTTGTGAACAATAATCCAGTATTCCCATGAGGTTTTCCCTGGTATCGTTGATATACGGCAGGATGGGGCCCAGCCACACTATAGTTTGTATTCCCAGTTCCCTCATCGCTTTAAGCGTATCAACGCGGCTGCGGGTTGAGCTGACGTTTGGCTCCACAATACTGCATAGCCCCTGGTCATAGGTGGTTAAGGTCGTCTGAACTATACATTTTGAACGTCTGTTTATCCTGCTAAGCAGTTCCGCGTCCCTCATTATACGGGCGGATTTAGTAAGGATGGACAGCCCAAACCCATATCGCTCAATCAACTCTATGCATCTTCGGGTATAAAACAGCTCATCCTCGGCTTGAATATACGGGTCGCACATGGATCCCGTGGCGATCATGCACCGCCCGCGCTTTTTTGACAGCGCCGTTTCAAGAAGCTGCGGAGCGTTTACCTTAACTTCGACGTCCTCAAACCTATGGTCGATATGATAGCACCTGCTTCTGCTGTCGCAGTAAATGCAGCCGTGGGTGCAGCCCCTAAATATGTTCATCCCATTGTTTGACGATAGGATTGTCCTGGCCTCTTTAAAATGCATCGTTTTACTCCGGTTGCGCCATAATGGGCCATTGGCCCGCCACACTTAAATTTATCACACATATGGCTAAAAGTCGATGCCCGTCAACCGGCAAAACCTTGGTTTAAACTGCATATAAAGCTCTTCAATAATTAAAGTCCGTATGCTAAAATGAGAATTACAAATATAACAATCGGATTGAAGGGACAGACTATGGCAGTAAAGAGAAAGAGACTGGGCATCGGCTCTCTGGCGTTTGTGCTGATGGCGCTGGGGGTTCTGACGGCGTTTACCTTCAGAGGCCAATGCATAGGCGACGCGGTTTTGGACGCGATAGGCCTGCGCGCATGGTCCGAGGGGTCGCAGGGGGTGCATTACACGGTTTTTTATTCATTGATTTTCTTCGTGCCGTCCGCCGCGATAGCCTCTGTTCACCGGGAGCACATATTTGCCAAGTCGGGGGGAGCCGTTTCGTTCGTACTGAGCGCGGTAATACTCCTGTCCCTTTTTGGCATCGTTATTTAGGACTGATTTGTAACACGGCCCTATTATTTTACCAATATAGGCATAGAGCGGCTTTACGGTGAAAGCTTGTATAACGGCGCAGGCTATCGACCGGGATGTTTGCCCGTTAATCATGCGGGCAAAGAGACGGACGCTTTAGCCTTCTCCGCTTTATGTGATGTCAGGCGGAACATTCCAGATAGCGTGCTTATGCGGCTGTGCGGGTATGGAAATACCAAGGTCAGGTTTTATATTCATTGCCCTAAAAACGCGCGACAGGTTTAGCAAACGCCGGCCTTTCATCGTTTAATCCTTCCGCGCCGCTCGCAATATAACTTTTCTATATGCATGCGGAAACGCGGGCTCCAATCGGGCGCTTTGGGACAATAGTGTGCCAATACAGCAGTAAACGCGGCGTTTGCCGCGCTGCCGCTTGCCGTTCTTGTCGTACAATCTTTTATAAACGCCCGCATGGGTCCTCCGCCGATTTCAATATAAAATGCCGCTATTTGTTTGTAATACCTATTGTTTATGCCAATATTCGTCATAAAAAGCGTTAAATTTTTATAATAATAGTATTGACATAATTAATTAGACGGTTTATACTACAAACGTAACAAGTAAATGTAGGGTGTCGTTTGTAAAATATTTATATGAAGTGTGTCTCTTACTTATAATCCAACGACAAAATCGTTTTGTCACAAAAAAAATGACGGCTTCATCCAGTACTGACTCTAGCGGTTATGAACATATTAATACGGAGGTTATTCGATACTATAGGGTTATTGAATACAGGTTCGTATTTAACTTACTAAAGGGGAATATTCTAGCATACACGGTAAAGAGATGAGCATATCTTCAAAAGGCAGCAAGCGGGCGGCACATGCCGTCCCTTGTTGTATTTGCTTTAAGGGCCGCTACGAAACTCAAGTATGAAGTACCCTCAGCGCTGGATCCGGAGCTATCCTCCTATTTACGATTAATCTAAATCTAAGCATGGAGGCCTGTTTATGCGTCAAATCGGGAATTGGCGGCCATACAATTCCATAGCGGAATGCGGATACATAAAAGAGACATGGCGGCGTTTAGCTGTTTATGCGCTTGACACAGCGGGGCAATGGGAATAAAATTCAATGTAATTTGTTTTTGAAAGACGCGTAGTCTTTTAAAGGGGCCATATACAAAAACGGGGAGCTTATCTTATAGGCATGGAAATGGCGACAGGCGTCCGCGGTAAAGCGGACGTAATAGGTTATGCTCACAGGAGGTTATTTTGAAGCGGATTGAAGCGGATCTGGGTAATCAAAGTGTCGGCAGGCTTCTTTTCAGGCTTGCGCTGCCTGCGATAACCGCACAGCTGATAAATGTTCTTTATAATATTGTTGACCGGATGTACATAGGGCATATACCGGTAATTGGCACCGACGCGCTGACAGGGGTGGGCGTTACCATGCCGGCTATAATGGCAATTTCGGCATTTGCCGCGCTTGTGAGCATGGGGGGCGCGCCCAGGGCATCGATAATGATGGGGCGCAGGGACAACGAACAGGCGGAAAGGGTGCTCGGAAACTGTTCCACAATGCTTATAATTATGGCCGCCATTCTCACGGCCGTTTTTCTTGTTTTTGGCAGGCGGATCCTGATGGTTTTCGGCGCTAGCGGCAATACCATAGGCTATGCGTGGGAATATATGCAAATATACGCTGTAGGCACCGTGTTCGTTCAGCTTTCCCTCGGCCTCAACGCGTTTATTTCGGCTCAGGGCTACGCGAAGACAAGCATGTTTACCGTACTCATAGGAGCCGTATGCAACATAATACTTGATCCGATATTTATATTCGTGTTTGACATGGGCGTGAGGGGCGCCGCACTGGCGACGATAATCTCGCAGGCCATTTCATCGGTATGGGTGCTTAAGTTTTTAACTTCCAAAAAGAGCCTTTTGAGAATACGGAAGGAAAACCTAAGGCTCTGCGCTAAAATAATACTGCCATGCCTTGCGCTGGGCGTGTCGCCGTTTATAATGCAGTTTACCGAGAGCGTTTTATCCGTTTGCTTCAACTCGTCCCTGCTCAAATACGGCGGCGACATAGCGGTTGGCTCCATGACCATACTGGCTAGCATAATGCAGTTTTCAATGCTGCCCCTTCAGGGACTCACCCAGGGAGCACAGCCTATAATCAGCTTTAACTACGGCGCTATGAAAGCTGAGCGGGTAAAAAAGGCCTTTAGGATCCTTCTTTTTTCCTGTCTCATTTACTCCACGGTGCTATGGTCAATAAGCATGTTTGCGCCCAGGGTCTTTGTTTCCATGTTTACAAACGATTCCAAGCTCATCGAGTACAGCGTATGGGCTATACGGATATATATGGCGTCCTCGCTGCTGTTTGGAGCCCAGATAGCGTGCCAGCAGACCTTTATCGCGCTTGGTAATGCGAAAGCCTCGGTATTCCTTGCGCTCCTTCGCAAGGTAATCCTGCTTATTCCGCTTATATTCATCCTTCCAGCGTTTGTTTCAGATAAGGTTATGGGCGTGTTTCTGGCAGAGCCGATTGCGGACTTTACGGCCGTATGCGTAACCACGCTTACCTTCCTGATTTCATTTAGGCGTCTGATGAGGGGGATGGCTGAAAAAGATAAGGAGCCGGAGAGGACTGCATAGAGGCCATACATTTAACAATCCCTTAAAAGGGAGCGTTGCGCTTTGATATACAGAATTTTATTCAGGGCGGATCAGCGCGGCGGCGGGTTTATTTCCCACTAGAGAAGCTAAGCGTCGTAGGAGCTTTGTCGGCTTGTTCAGCGTTCGCCGCGAGAATAAAGCTACCCGCGCCGCGCGTTTTTTGCTCAAACGGCAATAGCTTTATAGCCGTTGATATTCCGCGTCAATGCGGAGGCTTCACAATCGAGGCGTACGGATTGATATTGGGGGTGGCGGCGCTCCCGACGTGCACGCGCCCAGCGTCGTACCCAAAGCGGGCGTGGATTGAAATGATCCCAGTCGGCGTGCCGTTAAAGGCTGACATTACGTCGTACCCCAGGCGGGCGTGGTTAAAATAAATATCAGGTTAAAAGCTCGCAGCTTTGCAGGTATCTGCCGCGGCCAGCCTTAAAGGCAGGAGGCTGAACGGTTTTCCTGGCTGTGAGGTATTCGTTTGCAAAGCCGAATATTTGATGCCAAAGTTCGTTTCCCAGCTCTTTCTTATCAACGCCATGCCTTACGGCTGAAAAATCCCGCTCCCGTGAATAGAAGGATTGAAAAGCTCTACTTATTTCCGGATATATATCGATAAGAACCATATCGGATACAGCTTTGATTATCGGGCGTTCAGCTTCATAAAAAACAGGAACGTTTATCGCTGGGCGCTCCTTATGCCCGCCGATATATCCTGTTTCCTTGAGCAGCGCATATTCTACGCCGTCAAGGCTGCCCTGCGCGTTGTCCCCGCTTTCAATCAAGTTTATTAAAAGCTCGGAGCAGGCCGGCAATACGTTTTCAAGTCCAGCATCAATTATTGACCTGGAAAGGGCGGCGCTGCCAAGAACCCTTTCCATCATGTCCCGTTTACCCTCATATATGCGGACGAGCCTGAAGATATCCTTTCTATATCCGTCCGAATCGCCAAAACTGTTATATTTGACTCTGCCGCACGTATAGTTGTTGCTGCTGCACAGCAGCCTGCGGCTGTTTTCTCTCGCCTCGTCACAGTCCTCATAGCCAATCATAATATAGTCGCGGTTCCCGGGCTGCGGCTTTGAACAGCAGAATAAATCCCGTCCCTCGAAAAAATCAAACGCAAGCCCGTCGAATACCGAATCGCATATGATGTGGTATAATATCCTATCCGCCCCGAACAAAGGGTAGCATTGAAGGTCGGAAATGACGCTTATAATGCTGTTTTTTAGCCTTTCAACAGCTTTTCCAATGAATTCATAGGTTTCCTTTAGAGCGGATTTAAGACCCGCAACGTCCTCCTTTAAGAACACGGGAAAGCGGATACGATAAGTACCGCCCATGCGTTCGACAGCGTTTATGGAAACAAGCGCGCTGGTAGCGCTGGCAACCGTGTCCAGATCAGCGCTTAGAAACTTTGAAATATCCGGGGCGGAGATTGAATATGGACTATGCGCGGCTATCAGGTACAAAATCTCTCCAGCTAAGGGCATAGAGCATACGTAAGACGGGCTAAGACTATCGTATTCCCCCGTATCTCCAAAAAAGTATATGTCCAGCCGTTTTTTCATCAGGATGCGGCCCCTTAAATTTAATTCATACAATCATATCATAAATGTCTGCACATTAAAATAGGTTAAAATGGAAGTGCGCGGCGGCAAAAAACGTATGTTCTTCAATTAATTATACTTGTATGCTTGATAACTCCTGAACTTCCTAAGCATTCGAACCGCCATTATTGGCCGGGCTGGATGTGCTTATGGAATGAACGGGAGCCGTGAATAAAACCCAAAGGTGATGTATGCGCTTGCAATCCATCACCGGCTTTGGAGTACCGTTTAAATTATGAATTAAATCCATGGAAGGCGTTGATAACGAATACCCAAGGACGCGTATT
>DBFNRV010000067.1:0-3436 GCA_048421225.1 Christensenellales bacterium
GGATATATATTGCCCACTACGATGTTTTATATATTGCGCAAATTTAGCTTTGCCTCGTTCATAGCTTTTGTGTATAGTTGATGGCGTTATAAATGATTTAGTTATGCCATTTGTGTTTTCCACAGATATGACGTTGTTTGCTAAATAATTATCCAGCATTGGGAATTTATCGTGATGGTCGCTATCACGGTGCGTAAGTATTACCATATCAATATATGGTTCATTATTACCGCGCACATTTCCTCTTTCATACATCTTCCGCCACGCATACTCAAATGATTCTTCAAGGTTTTCATCCCGTTCCGCTCCGCCGCCGCAGTCCACCATACCCAAATACACAAGCTTCTCTTCACCTGTGCCGTTCTCTTTCCCATATATCTCTATCAGGTTGCACGCGCCCTGCCCCATTGGGAGCACGGTCAAAATCGAATTTGTAACAGTATACATATATTTTCTCCTTTCCTATTTTAAATAGCCGGCGTACCAGCCAAGGCTCTCGCCGTCGCTGAAAATGAATATGTCGTTAGAGCCAGGCGGGAGCGAAATGCCCAGAAGCTTAAGCGCGAAGTGGTGAAGCTGCAAAATGTAGTCGCGCTCCCCGGTTTCCTCGTTATCCCGGGCTATGAGCTCGATTGAGTTGAACCCGAGGTTCAATATACCCATAATGTCCAATCCCTCGGTGTTAAGCCCCATGGGAAGCTGCATTCCTATGAACAGCATGGGCCGCCCGCTGGCTTCGCCGCCCGAGCTCCAGGCGGTGAGCAGGCGTATGTCCAGGGGAACCCCCTTCTGTCCGCTTCCAAAGTCGCCCAGATGGACCTTCCATACAAGGCCGTACCAGCTCCCGCTGAGCGCGCCCTGCTTTACAGGGCATGTTATAGAGCCGTAGCCCATGCCCTGCGGGGTTGAATCGTCGTTACCCGATATCAAATTTTCAAACTCGCAGACAAACCTGTCCTTAAGGGAATTGGGACGCACGGCGCTGTCCTTTACGTCAAATGAGATGGAGTCATATATCACGCTCAGCCGCAAATCGCTGCCTATGGCTATCTGAAGGCCGTGGTAGGCCAGGCCGTCGACGCCGTCCTGGCCGCCGCTTCCGTAGCTGAACAGGTCGCAGCCGTCAGGATTGATAAAGTCGAGCTTGCCGCTCAATGTAAATGTTCCGGTTATGCCCTCCGTGTCAAAGCTGCATTGAACGCTCTCAACGGATAAGCCCGAGATAGCGCTTGAATCAAGGCTGTAGCTTACAGGGTTTCTAAGTGTGAACGAATAGTTGTGAAGGCCGCCGCTGCTCTGATATACGCCGTCGAGCAGCATGCAGTTTCCACTCTTGGCTCCCTCAACGCCGCAGCTTGAGCCGAACAGCCTGTTTACCATCAATTCGCAGGCGCAGTAGATCATATCGATCCCCGCGTCCCCGCCTACAGCCCCGTTTTTCATGCAGATTACGGCGTCCTTCGTTGCAAAGCCGGCCTCGTCCGTTTCTTCGGCGTTTACGATCATGGAATTTGGCTCGTACAGCAGCACGCTGAATACGGGTGAGCGCGACATCCGGCACACACCCTGCTCAGAACTCAGCTCGCCCATGGGAAGTATCAGATGATGGGCGTAAACCTTCTCCTGATCCATGCTATCCACGATCAGGCTAAGCTTTTTGGGCATACTTTTTACTTGTACAGGGCAGTTGAGAATTATAGTCCCTTCAAATTTCGGGTCTTTGACCGTGCTGACGAAGTGTTCAAAGCCCTTCCTGGGGTTTCCATTTTCATCCAAAGCCCGTCTATAGGCGGCCTGGAAAACGGAATGGTTTCCGTAGCTTTGCTCATCGCCGTTCATCAGCTCCAGTATGCTGCTGCTGGGATAGTCCCGTTTAAACAAAAACGCTGTCCTGGTCGTACCAAAGCCGCGCCAGCTGTATCCGGCTCCCGTGCCGGCCCCATTTGCAGGCTCCTTAAGCACGAAGTCGAACGCATCCGTTTCAACGCGGCACTCATCCGCGAACAGTGCGGCGCCCGCTGTGCCGCAGGCGATATCCTCAGGCCCGGTGTAGTAAATGAAAATATCCTGTTGGCTCAATGTATCGCTAAGGCCTTCACAGCATCCGGATATATACACATTCGGCTCCTCGCTCTGGGCCATATCGGTATTGGCCAGATATAAGCGCTCCCAGGCGCAGCCGGCGCCGCTTGTGTACATAAAGCCGTTTGAGCACGTTAACGCGCCCTTTTGAACGGCCCTCTCCTCAGCACCGGTGCCTTTCAGATTGATTTCGTTATTTCGTAAATTTGAAATGCCCTTATCCACCATTTCAATGAACTTCTTTTGAAACGCCGCGCCTATCCCGCAGTACGGAACGATGGGTACGGTCAAGCGGTCCTCAAGGGTTACTTCATCGGCGTTTAAACCCCCCTGGCCAAGTTGGGCGGGAGAGCTGCAAATCCTTGTACGTTTGGTTCCAACCATAAGCTCCGCCCACGCCGCTGTAAACGCGTCGTTGGGCGCGGCTTTGCCAAACTGCTCCAATGCCCCGCGGACCGAGATGTTTGACTGGCAATGCGGGCGGAATATAATTGAGCCATCGCCTTTTTCGTATGTAAGGTACTCGCGGCCATTATAATCAAGCATCATGGTGCCATCGCCGCTGGCAATGGAATACCTTCCGCACGGCCCGATGTACAGATTATCGCCCTTGTGCTCGAACACGAGGCTGCGTTCTCCCTGCGGGCGGATGGTTATCTCATGCCCGTATATGGAATTAAAGTTCGTAGCCAAGGCTTTTGCCTCGAGCGTGAAAAACGTAGCCCTCTCGCTAAGCGGGGCGGAGGGGTTTAGCGCGGCGCTTATGGATGCGGCCTGGCCGCTTTTGAACAGCGGATAATGAATATACCTGCCGCTGTCAATGGCGTACTCAAAGCCTGGGTTCAATCCGTCAAGCAATCCGGCGCTCTTTGAAAGCGAAAAAATAATTGAACCGGCCAGCTCACCCACCAAATCCAAATGGGCGGATACCGCGTTAAAGACCAGATCCTCCTTTGTCAGCGATAAAACGCTCACGCCGGCGGGCGCAAAAAAGGTTATTCTCCCATCCTTATACAGCGCGTTGGCGCCCTGTGGAATCGTCAGCGCGTATTCCCCAACTTTTATATCGCAGCTTTCAACAAACCTTTCCGCGATACTTTGGCCTTTAAACCTAATAAACGAATACTCATATCCAAAGGGTTGTTCTTTTATCCATATAATTGAACCGAGTCCGAGCTGGTCCAGGATATAAACCAGATTGTCCAGAAGCGGGCCGTCGGCTATACAGCCGTCTGGAATAAAGACATAGCTTTTATTTTCAAAGCGGTCTAAACGGCCATTGATTAATTCGGCCTCGTCTTTAAAGAATAGAACGCACTTGTGTTCTAATTGTACATATTTGTAATTTTTATGT
>DBFNRV010000068.1:0-4382 GCA_048421225.1 Christensenellales bacterium
CTTTCCTCATATTTATTTTGATGTTCCATATATTTATATCCGAACATCGTTATTGCAAATACCAAAGCTACTAAAATAAGAGGAACCAAGCAGCTGAATAAAACTCCCAAACTAAATCCCTCTATAGTTTTACAATATTTAATGTAAAAGATAAAAGCGCATCCAATAGCCAGTATTGTCATCTCAAGGTTGTTCAGCCAAGCTATTGCGCCATGAAACCTCTTTTGATTTTCGTCAACTTGCTTAGCTTTAATATTATATTGCATTTTTTCAGGAAAATGCGTCATCATAAATGAGCAAATGTGCGCATAAACAATTCGATAGTAAACGATCCTCGCCGTAAATGGAACTATGAGGAAAAACGGAGCTAGAAACAGATATGGACTTATATTTTCGTTATCTAACCCGATCGCTAGTCCCAATACTGCTGAAACCGTAGTAAAAGAAAATGTAAGCAAATTTGTTCTTGTGCTTAAATTATAATTCAATCGTTCATATAATTTATCATATTCCTTTTCGCTCATAATAAAACCTACCGTAAAAGTATTTTATGTATTATAACATAATTACTATATGATCTGTACTGCTAATTTTACAAAGCGCTTTTATTATTATCGTAGCTAAATTATGGGCGCTTCAACATATACGAAGCGCCCTGTTATTTATATGTATAAATACGGTTTACAGCGACTCGACAAAGTCCCGCCTGAACTGGGCCGCAAGCCTCTCCGGCCAGTCCGAGACGGGTTCAAGCTTATCGTAGAAGTTATGGGGAGGATTACCGGCAAACCTTAAGCCCCCTATAATAGCCTTGTTATCCTTTAACCAGGTAATCCTGTCTGCAAGATAGTTCATCTGTGAAACGGTGTATACCCGCCTGGGTACGGCGAGGCGCACCAGCTCCATAAACCCATAGGGCCTTACATCGGGATCCTCCCATGGTTCGTCTATTCCTCCGCGCTCCATTCCCCTTGCGCCGCTTGCTATGTAAATTGCAGAGGCCAGACTTCCCGCTGGGTATTCGCAAAGCGGGATATGGGGCACAAACAGCTCCGCGTCAATGTGGCAGCCCAGGCCGCCGGGAGGGGTTACAACGGGTATTCCATTCTCCTGGAGCCTGGTGCATAGATATTCTATCATGTTCGGCCCCTGGGATATTACTTCCTCATCCATGGTATCGTCCAGTCCTACGGTTATAGCCTCCATTTCCCTTACGCTCATTCCCCCATAGGTTGGGAAACCCTCGTATTTTGATACGAGCGCTTCCAGTTTTCTAAACAAATCCGGATCGTTTAGGCATATCGCGCCACCGCGCCCGAATCCAAGCTTTCTTGCTGAGAAATAGATTATATCCATGGCGTCGGATATGGTGCGCGTTATCTCGCGTATACTCATATCCGGACGTTCGCGCACCTTTATGAAATGCAGGTTATCCTGCAGCAGGCTCGCGTCGAGCACGGACAGCACACCATACTCGCGGCAAAGTCTTGTGGCGTCAATCATATTCTGCAGTGCCACAGGCTGCCCGCCTATGAGGTTTGTCCCTGCCTCTATCCTCACAAAGGCAATGCGCTCGCGCTCTTTTTCCAATACATCCTTAAGCTTTTCAAGGTCGAAGTTGCCCTTGAATTGGAATTCACTTTGACGTTTAAGCCCTTCTTGTGAAATTAGCACCACAGCGGAGCCGCCCTGCTGCTTGATCTGATTAAGGGCAGTTCCGAAATAAAAGTTCATGGGGACAAGGCTCCCTGGTTTAACAAAGCTCATCGCCAGCATATTTTCACATGCCCTGCCCTGATGTACTGGAAGGAAGAAGTCCTTATTAAAAATTTCTTTTATTTTAGCGCAAAGGCGCTTATATGTTTTACTTCCGGCATAACACTCGTCAGCGCGCATCATTGCTCCGAGCTGTTCATTGCTCATAGCGTTAACGCCGCTGTCGGTAAGCATGTCAAGATACAAATCATCCGTTGTCAAACGGTAAGAATTAAATCCCGCTTCGCGTATAGCCTTTACCCTCTTCTCAACGGGCAGCAGATCAGTCTTTTGAACAACGCAGATCTTATGCATTTCTAGCGGGAGGCTTTTACCTGTGTAGTACTTTACCTCTGTCATTACTATCTCCTTAATATAGCTCTTGTCTACCGATTAATACTATTATACATTAATCCATCCACGATATAAGAACAATTAAGTATAATGAGTATTAAATCATTATACGCTATTTATTTGATTTGTGTACCTCTTTTTTAAGATTTTACCTGTTATCAAGCAATTATTGCAACAAGTACTTAGATTATGCTATAATATAATCATGAGTAAGAAAAAAAATAATAAAAAAATAAGTGTTATATTATATTATTCGTTAGGCGCTATATTAATAATCATTGGCGCATGGCTTATTATAAATGAGCTGGTGATATTCCCGGGAGAATATGTGTCGCCGCCTAAGCTCGTAACAAAACCGCCGGAATCGGTCGATCAGACGCCAACCGCGTCGAATGGGGGCTCTATTGAAGAAACACCTATGCCCGCCTCTGACCCAGTAAGAATTTATTTCCCCCGATTTAAAATCCAGTGCGATATTGAGCCGGTGGGCCTTACCAATACGGGCGCCATGGGTACTGTAAACTCGCATGATATAGCCGCGTGGTATAAGGACGGGCCCGTTCCGGGAGAATCAGGAAATAGTCTGATAAACGGTCATGTACGCTATAGCGGCAAAAAGGGATATTTTGCGATACTTAGGGATTTTGAGGTCGGTGATGAGGTCGTCATAGAGCTTGCGGACGGCAGCTATAGATATTTCAGCGTTGAAAGCGTAGATTTTTATCCCTATAATGATTTTCCCGACAATGTATTGTCCCTTGGAGGCGAGACGCGGCTTACGCTAATAACCTGCGGAGGAGACTTTGATCATGATATTGGTACGTCAAAAACCCGTGTTGTTGCCGTGTGCAAACCAATAGGTTAATTTTTTAAGTAATTTACAGGCATATGCCAAACACCAGTTATGGATCAGCTAGAAAAAGTTATTGATTTAATCAAGCGTCATGAGGAGCGAGATATGCTTCTTGTTACGTCTTTTCTTGATCCACGCTCAATTTCTGACCTAACTCCGCTATTTCGGCATTTAAAGTCGTCTATATTCGGCGGCTATGAAGGTTCTGAACGCAACCGAATCGCATTCATACCTTTGGATTTTGAAGTAAACATGCATGATTATATTTCCGCGGTTCATATCGTCGTGCCATTTATGAAAAGGCCCTTAACGCACAGGGATTACCTGGGATCCGTTCTTGGCCTCGGTATAAAAAGGGAATGCGTTGGCGATATACTGGTTTCAGAAAACAGTGCGGATGTAATTGCTATTCCGCCGATGGCTGATTTTATAGCGGATAACCTGATTAGCGTAGGCCACAGCCCAGTTAAGGCGTCCCGTATTTCCCTGGATGAGCTCACACCAGCCATAGGCGCCAGTGAATCGAGCACAGTTACGGTCCCCAGCCTCCGTCTTGATGCGGTAACGGCGGCTATGTTTTCAATGTCAAGGGGACGCGCGGAAAAACTCATATCCCAGGGAAGCGTTAAACTAAATCACCTGCCCTGCCTTGATAAAGCGAGTTCTGTAAATATGGGCGACGTCGTAAGCGTGAGGGGATTCGGAAGGGCCGTGATTTCCAATACCGGCGGCAAATCCAGAAAAGGAAGAATATTCATCAATATTGACAGATACATCTAAAACAATGAAGTATTAAACCCACCCCGTCTACCTAGGCTTAAGTCTATATAAGTGCTCAAATTGCATAATGGAAAATGAACGGGGAACAATAGGCATTAAAGCAGCATATTGAGAAAACAGGAGCTTAGACGTGAAAAAAACAGCCGGTTCATTAATTATTATCGCACTCGCGCTTTCAATACTGTTTACCGCCGGATGCGTAAATGATAATCCAAACCTAGGGCCTTCAGATATGACCTCGCAGGCCCCCGATGAGTCTCCTACTTCGTCTCCGGTACAGGGCCAGGTTATAGATGGCTTTAAGGAAGGTACCATTATTAAGCCGGAGGACGTCCCGGATATTGTAGATGCTGTCAAAACCGCCTATCCTGAAGCAATGATAAAGGGCATTGTTCATACTAACTACCTTGCTGATCAAGTATATGATATCATCCTGGAACAACCGTATGGATATATTTACATCTATGCGCTGCCGGACGGGACAATTATTCCCTACTGGGACAATTACCTGGGAAACGGAAGCTGAGCGGCTCCACACGTCCGGCTTTTCCAAAAAAACAGGCTAACAGGCCATTAGCCTGAACAGCCTGTTATATTGATCGTGTTCAGGATAGTAAACATCCTCATATCCCTTAATAAT
>DBFNRV010000069.1:0-8222 GCA_048421225.1 Christensenellales bacterium
TGTTTAGACTTTCAGCGTTTGCTTATAAGCGTTTATAAGAATTTATAAAGCGATTTTGAGCTATTCCATCAACAAAGAATAACGAAATATTTGTATATAATGAAACAACGGCTATAAATCATATTGACCTTTTAAAATGGAGCGGCTATAATAGTTGCGTTCGCAACGAAATTTAATGGAGCAATGATAATGAGTTCTCTAACAAGATGTATCAGTGTAATAGCACGCTGTTCAGCCCTTAGGCGCTCGCAGGCTTTTAAAAGCATAGGGATAACGGGATGCCAGCACACATATATACTCAATGTATGCAGAAACCCGGGAATATCCCAGGAACAGCTTGCCAACAAAATATATATACATAAAAGTAATGTTGCAAGGCAGGTAGCGCTGCTGGATAAGGCAGGCTTTTTAACCAGGGCGCCAAGTTCTCAGGATAAGCGGGTAATGCTGATTTATCCAACCGATAAGGCTGAAGCCGCCTATCCCGTAATTTTGCAGGTGCTGAAAGAATGGCATGATTATCTAATTATGGACTTTTCAAAAGAGGAACAGTTGTTGCTGGAAAAGATGATGAATCATGTCATGGACAGGGCAAGAAGCTATATTGACGAGCATCCGGAAGAGAGCAACGGCGAGATATGAGAAGGATATTATCATATATCAGGCCCTATTTGGGACGGATGGGCATAGGTCTATTAATAAAGTTTACAGGGACTATTATGGATCTGGCGCTGCCCTGGTGCTTAGCCTACATGATTGATGATGTTGTGCCTCTGAAGGACAGGGGACAGATCTATCTGTGGGGAGGGATGATGCTTGCGTTTAGCGCGATAGCCGTTATCAACAATATAGCCGCAAACCGCATGGCGTCGCGCGTGGCAAGGGACGCTACGCGAAACATCAGGCACGACCTTTATAGCAGGATATCCATGTTGTCATGCAGGCAGTATGATGATGTTACTATTCCAAGCCTGATATCAAGACTAACTTCCGATACGTACAATATGAACAGGATGCTCGGAATGATGCAACGTATAGGCGTTCGCGCCCCTATACTGCTTCTTGGAGGAGTTGCTGTAACGCTGATATTGGATGCCAGGTTGAGCCTGGTGTTGTTATGCACTTTGCCGCTGATTGGGCTAGGAATAGTTCTTATATCAAGAAAAGGAATACCATTATACAGCAAGCTTCAGAGATCGGGCGATAAGATGGTGCGCACGGTGAGGGATAATGTAACGGGGATCAGGGTTATAAAGGCGCTTTCCAAAACGGAGTATGAAAGGACCAAGTTTGAATCGGTAAACAACGAGGTTGTTAAGGCTGAAAAGAAGGCCGGTATGGTGATGGCGGCGACAAATCCTCTGATGAACATGCTTTTAAACGTTGGTCTTACCTTTGTCATAGTAACCGGAGCGTTCCTGGTTCAGGACGGGATTAGCGAACCTGGCAAAATTATCGCGTTTCTTACGTACTTTACCATTATTTTAAACGCGATGCTGTCAATAAACCGTATATTCGTCATGTACTCGCAGGCAAGCGCCTCCGCAAAGAGAATAGCGGAGGTACTGGATACGCCGCTTGATATGCCTTTAAGGGAAGCGGACTCGATTGCCACTGAGGATCATATAAGATTTGAAAACGTGAGCTTTTCCTATAACAATGTGCAGGATTCGCTTACCGATATAGATTTTACCCTTGAACATGGCCAAGTTTTAGGGGTTATGGGGGCGACAGGAAGCGGAAAGACCACACTTATACTGCTGTTGCAGAGATTCTATGAGACAAGCAAAGGAACGGTGCGAATCGATGGCAGGAACGTAAATTGTATCCCTGGCGATGAGCTTCACAACATGTTTGGCATAGCCTTTCAGAGCGACACGCTGTTTGCGGATACAATACGCGAAAATATAGACTTTGGGCGAGGCCTTCCGATGGAGCGGATAGAGCTTGCCGCCAGGTGCGCACAGGCCTATGAGTTCATCAGCTCATTGCCGGATGGCTATAACCATATGCTGACATCAAAAGCAACCAATCTTTCGGGTGGTCAGAAGCAGCGCCTGCTCATAGCCCGCGCCCTGGCGGGGAGCCCCAGAATATTAATACTAGACGACTCGAGTAGCGCGCTTGATTACAGGACGGACGCCGCAATGCGTCAGGCGGTTAGGGAAAGCTTCCCTGATACTACAACGATACTTATAGCCCAAAGAGTGAGTTCAGTTCGGCACGCTGATAAAATTATTATGCTTGATGAGGGGCGGATAGTAGGAATCGGCTCCCATGAACAGCTGATGAATACATGTCCGGTATATAGAGAAACCGCTAGAACCCAAATGGGGGTGGAGTAAGCTATGCCTAGAAACGATAATCCAAGGGAAAAGCCTCGTGATCCTAAAAAGGTGTTAATTCGCCTTGGCCGGTATATGCTCAGGTATAAATGGCTGATGTTAATTGCAATAATTCTGAGTTTTGGAAGCAACCTGCTTCAACTGGTGGGACCCATGCTGTCGGGCTATGCTATAAATGCAATAGAGCCAGGTCCGGGGAATGTGGATTTCCAGCAGGTATTCCATTATGCGGGGCTGATGCTGTGCTTTTTTGCCGTATCCTCCATTCTTGGTTATGCGCTTTCTATTCTAATGATACATATAAGCCAAAAGATCGTATTTAACATGCGCAAAGATGTATTTAATAAGCTGATGGAGCTTCCAGTTAGTTTTTTTGATAAATACCAAACTGGGGATATCCTCAGCCGGATCTCATATGATATAGATACGGTAAACACATCGCTGTCAAACGACCTTGTTCAGATACTAACAAGCGTTATAACTGTAGTAGGGTCTCTTGCAATGATGATAAGCCTATCGACTAAACTTGTGCTTGTATTTGCGGTTACGGTTCCCATGTCGATCATATTCACCAGATATATGACAAGAAAGGTAAAGCCGCTTTTCAGAAGCCGTTCGGCAAAGCTTGGCGAACTTAACGGATTTGTTGAGGAGATGGTATCAGGTCAGAAAACCATACGTGCGTATAACCGCGAGCAGGTCATAATAGGACGGTTTGACAACTTTAACGATGCTGCGGTGGAAGCCTATTACAAGGCCGACTATTATGGAAGCATGACCGGACCATCGGTCAACTTCATCAATAATCTGTCGCTTTCATTGATCAGCGTATTTGGCGCGCTTATGTACCTGAGCGGGCAGCTCACACTGGGAAACGTGTCGTCGTTTGTGCTGTATTCTAGAAAGTTTTCAGGGCCGATAAACGAGGCGGCAAATATACTAAGTGAACTTCAATCGGCCAGCGCGGCAGCAGAGCGTATATTCCGTCTTCTTGACGAGCCCATTGAACCCGCTGATGAGCTCGACGCAGCAGAGCTAAAACATGACGGGGGAGAGGTGCGCGTTGAAAACGTGGATTTCGGATATGAGCAGGGTAAGCTTGTGCTGCAAAACCTCAGCCTGTTGGCCAGTCCTGGAAAGCTGATAGCCATCGTAGGCCCCACTGGGTCGGGAAAAACTACTTTAATCAACCTACTTATGCGCTTTTACGACCCTAACTCGGGATCAATAAAAATAGACGGAACGGATATAAAAAGGCTAACCAGGAGCAGCCTTAGGGGTTCGTTTGCAATGGTTTTGCAGGATACATGGCTGTTTAACGGTACAATATTTGAAAACATAGCATACGGATGTGACAGCGCTACAAGGGAACAGGTTGAGTCTGCCGCAAAGGCGGCGAGGATACACAGGTCCATAATGCAGCTTCCTGATGGATATGATACGCTTCTAACCGAGGACGGCGTAAATATATCCAAGGGGCAAAAACAGCTTTTAACCATTGCAAGGGCAATGCTTCAGGACGCGAACATGCTAATTCTTGACGAGGCAACCTCCAACGTCGACACGCGTACAGAGCTTCAGATTCAGGCCGCAATGCGCAAACTCATGGAAAATAAAACCTGCTTTGTAATTGCGCACAGGTTGTCTACAATACAAAACGCCGACCTGATACTGGTGGTACGCGACGGGCGGATCGTTGAACAGGGTAGGCATGATGATTTACTTAATATGAAAGGGTTCTACTCACAGCTCTACCACGCTCAGTTTGAATAGAGTATAGGAATTGCTACCTAAAATTGATTAATAGAGCCATAATTAAGCCGGTTATAACCATAACTGTCTTTGCGCTTTGCCTTTAACTTTAATGAGTTAATTACGGTATTTCAGTTGGAATGAGGTTAAGCATATCCTCCTCATTTGCAACGTTTGTATATACCTGGGGAACGTCGCCTACGATCACGCCTTCAGCCACGGCCATTTCGGCGCTTACGGTAATATCCTCCCATACGCTTGGCAAAATCAGCTTAAGGGAGGCAGTGAGCCGCACTTTTACCCTGTATAGCGTCTGATTAATTCCAGCAGATTTGAGCTCGGACGTGAACTCGCTTACCACGCTTCCGGCAGGCTCAAATTTCACCCTTATGTCAGGCCCTACTCCAGCGAGAAATGGAATATTGGTCAATGTGCCAATCGGTATGGCGATACCCTGTTCCCCGATTTCTGCAATCCGCTTCTGTGCCGACTCACTGCTCGATGCTGCGAGGGTATTCATTTTAGCGGTATCCGCGTGGAGCATATATACATTGCCGGAGGCATTGTTCATTGATATAAGCTGGGCGTATACTTCGTCTTTTGACATGGCCTCAATTATCGACTCGTTCAGCGCCGTGGATGTTAACGAGGTTATCCTGGCTTCGGCAAGGGAAAGCGCTGCGGGGTTCATGTTTATTCCAACTGAGACGAATATGGCGGAAAATATGACAACCAGAAACACAAGCACTATAAGCAACCGTTTTCTCAAATAGCGCCATCTGCGATGCTTTTTTTTTCTGGTTTCCATGTTGCCTCCATACGGCTTTGCCGGGCATAAGGATGGTATATCATCATTATATGCTTAAAGAGCTATGAACGATACAAAAAATTGCTCCCTTGGGATAACCAAAGGAGCAGAGCGCGTAAACATCAGTCTGTCATCCGTTTTACTATACCCAGTAGGATATCAACGGTCCTTTCCATTGATTGAACCGGTATATACTCATATCTGCCGTGAAAATTTTCCCCTCCTGTACAAAGATTTGGACAAGGAAGCCCCATGAATGAAAGCCGCGCACCGTCGGTGCCCCCACGCACGGGCGTAATAATAGGCTCTATTCCCAAGTCGCGCATGACCTCGCACGCGCTATCGATCAGATGCATATGCGGTAACAGCTTTTCTTTCATATTATAATATGAATCAGTAATATCTATCTCCAAAGTGCCTTTCCCATATCTTGCATTGATGTACTCAGCCCCCAATTTCATAAGCTCTTTCATATGTTCAAACTTACGCCTATCATGATCACGAATTATATACTCCACCCTTGTGCTTTCAACGCAGCCCTCAAAGGAAGTAAGATGGATAAATCCCTCATACCCGTCGGTATACTCTGGCCTGGCGGCCGAAGGAAGCATGCTGTCATATTCATGGGCTACATGAATGGAATTTACCATCTTTCCCTTTGCCTCGCCTGGATGTATTCCGCGGCCGTTTATTTTAATTTTGACACCCGCGGCGTTAAAGTTCTCATATTCAATCGATCCTAGCTCCCCTCCGTCAACCGTATATGCATAATCCGCGCCAAATCCTTTTACGTCAAACATATCCGCGCCCCTTCCTACTTCTTCGTCGGGGGTAAAGCCAATGCATATATCTCCGTGCCTGATTTCGGGACTGTTCATGAGTATTTCAGCAAGGGCCATTATCTCGGCTATCCCCGCCTTATCGTCGGCGCCTAGCAGCGTAGTGCCATCGGTAACGATTAAATCCTGGCCAACATACCTTTTTAGCGATGGGAAATCCGATGCTGAGAGCACGGTGTTTTTATTAAGCTCTATATCCACCCCATCGTATTGTTTTACAATACGGGGACGGACGTTCGCCCCAGGCGCATCGGGCGAGGTATCCATATGCGCTATAAAGCCTAAAACGGGAATGCCGTCGGTATTGGCTTCAATCCTTGCATATACATATCCGTGGTTATCCATATGCGCATTCTTAATCCCCAGGGCCTTCAGCTCGATCACAAGATTCTCGGCAAGCAGCTTTTGTTTGTCTGTGCTGGGAATTGCATCCTGATCGTGCATTGACGCCATATCAAAGGCTGCATACTTCAAAAAGCAAGGGTTTCGCATCGAATGCGTCCAGACAGATAACGGCTTTGAGTTTACCAACCGTTTCGCGCAGTCCAAGCGCGAAATTATCACGCTCTTTGAGAAAACAGCCTCCGATCTGGGCATTCGGCACAAGCTGATCCGTCCCTATACCCCGCGACACAACGGCAAAGTAGAACGCAGCCACCGCGAGGATCAGCGCCGCTTCTATGACACGCACAGCTTCTACTCGCTCTCCGATTTCGATGCACAGCGAGCTGTGCATCGAAGAGCCTCCAATAACCGTCCTATGCGTCCTTTACAGTATAGCTCACCTAATGCTTTCCTTCGTGCCTATACTGTCCAACATGTTTGACAAACCTACATAACTTGTGCCCAACAAAAAAGTTATACGTTTCATATTGTAGTGCTTTACATAAACTCCAATAAAAGGTATAATTGAATCGAAGTTTGCACTTTAAAAATCGATTCTGAATGGAGAGCAGTATGGAAAAAACGCCCATAAAAAAAGGTAAGAAGCTATTAATTTTACTTTCATCTCTTTTTTTGGCTATAGCGGCTATTACGGTAACTACGATAATAATTGTTACTAAAAATCAGGAAGCAATAGCCCGAAGGGCGGCGGAGGAAGCCGAACGCCAGCAGATCATCAATTCCGGCACGTATCATGAAGGCGTTACTGTAAACGGCGTATCAATAAGCGGTATGACGCCGCAGGAAGCAAAAGAAGCGTTAAAGTCCATAGAAGAAGATTTAATACCTGACACCATAGTAACAATCGCTTATGGAAGCAGGCGTTTTAAGGTTACGGCTGACGACGTTACTTTAATCTACAACACAGACGACGTGCTTGACGAGGCGTTTTCCCTGGCCAGAGACGGAGATTACGAATCTCTGAAGGCAGCGCTTGAGGATATAGCCCTCAATGGCAAGGAATATACTATAACGTGCAATATAGACTGCTCTTCATTAAAAGGCCTCGTTGCTGAAACAGCTGAAAAGATTAATACGCCCCCTGTTGACGCTACTGTAGTAATAAATCCCAATCTCACCGGCAGCGCAAGATTTATATTTAAGGAAAGCGTTGACGGAGTTGAGGTAGATCAGGATACGCTTTATGAATTGATATGTTCCAATATGGAGCAAGGCGTGTCGGGCAAAATTGAGCTTCCGGCCACTATAACAAAAGCGGAAATTACTGCCGATCAGCTGCGTGAAAATTTAACCTTGAGAGCGAGTTTTTATACCTCTTATGCTATGAGTAACAGTTCGGGAAGGGTTCATAACATTAAAAAGGCTGCGGAAATGATTAATGGAACTATAGTAAACCCAGGCGAGATTTTTTCCACCAATGATATACTCGGTTACCGGACCCATGCAAACGGATGGAAGGACGGTCCAGCGATCATACAGGGCGGCGCCGCAACGGAAAATCAGGCTGGCGGCGGGGTGTGCCAAGTTTCAACCACGGTTTATAATGCGGTTGTAATGGCCGACCTCGAGATAGTTTACAGGCAGGGGCATTCAAGGGTAAGCGATTATGTTGACGGCGGACGCGACGCAACGATTGACAGCGGACGCATCGACTTTCAGTGGAAGAACAACACCGGCAGTCCCATATATATTTTCACATGGGTCGAGTCTTCTAAACAGCAAATGCACTGCGAGGTTTACGGCGAGCCCGTCAGCGGAAAAAACTATGACAGGGTTGACTTTGTCTCAAAACTTATAGAGGTTATAGAGCCTTCTCCTACCATATATATTGAAAAGGATTATCTATATGAGCCGTACTGGAAGGTTCAGAATAAAGCCCGCAAAGGATATATCTATGAGGCATACAGGGTTTACTATAAAAATGACGTTGAGGTCGAGCGTAAACGTGAATCGAGAACTACATATTATATGCATCCTGAAAGGGTTCATGTCTGGCCTGGTTTTATAGAAGGGACAGTGCTCCTTCCAGATTATAAGCTAAACTAATATTAAATAATTAACGGCGGATAGCGT
>DBFNRV010000070.1:0-10718 GCA_048421225.1 Christensenellales bacterium
ATAATAATTCGATTGCCGCGCTTGACTACTGACAATATGTACTATATAATTGATATGTAAATAACACATTTTGTCAAATTATTTTTCTGAGTACTATTATGAATTAAGTAAGGTGATGCTTATGATATGAATAAATTTTTAATTCCATACTTACAAAATCTCAAAGCGAAGGGAGGGATTATAATCCGCTTAAAGGCGGAAAAGGCTTTCCTGCCGTGGTATATCGGGGCCTTCCCTTAAGTGTCACGATAAACATGGCGCTACGGCGGGTTGAGGGCCGGTTATATGCGCAAACCGATTGGCCCAGCACGCTAAAAGACTAAACAGGAGGTAATATAATGCGATTCAAAAGAACCCTAAGCATTATGGTATGTTTGGTACTAACCCTTGTGGCAGTCAGCCCGGTACATGCCGGTTCGGGGGGACGCATGCCGGCAGCTATGCGCGCATGAGAACTACGTGATAAGAATTGAATCGATCAGCTATATGCAGCTTCTCAACAACAATGAAAACCATACCGTAATCGTGCGCGGCACGGCAATATGCCATGACTGCGGGTATGAATGGCCAAATATCGACAGGTTTATCCGCCGTCATGTAAGCGATGGAAGCTCCGCCTATCTTGGCTGTTACGAAGGGGAGAACGGCAGATATCACCTTTACTCAACCACCTGCTCCCAATGCGGGTATGAGTACACATACGCCGCATCCTGCGATATACACTGACCATCCTCCCGCTAAGCGATAAAAAACGTGCTGTTGATGAAGGGAAGCGCTTTGCGCTTCCCTTCGTGTCGGGGCTGCGCGGCACCCCCTGTTTTTTTGCTTTGTTTTTGCCTATTGGGCGCCC
This sequence comes from Christensenellales bacterium, assembly GCA_048421225.1. Classification (GTDB taxonomy): domain Bacteria; phylum Bacillota; class Clostridia; order Christensenellales; family CAG-138; genus UMGS946. The sequence goes on from DBFNRV010000070.1 coordinate 851, forward strand.
GTTAATCCTATGAAAAGCGCTGTATATTAAGCCTTTATTTCTCTGGATCACAAAGAGCCTTATTTTCAGGACATTTCCGCTCTTTTATGCAAACTCCGGTACAATTCCGCAGCCAGGCTTTTCCAAGGGGTTAGCTCACGGCATGTTTCGGCTATTTGAACAAAAGTCCTTTACAGTTGGCGTCAAAGTCCTCACACAGCAGGTTAATGGCCAGCTCGTCGATCGAGGCTATGCTCGCCAAAACGCAGATAATATATATAAACACGGATGAGCCAAATAAAACCGCCTCAAAAGGCAGCACGAACATCACCGCTCCCACTGCCTTGTTTCCATATGTATGGATCATGCCAAGCCTTCCGTGCCTTAAAAGCGCGGTAAACAGCGAAGCCATTTTAATCGCCGCGATTGCGAGAACCCAGATAATAATTCCCTCGGGGACGTTTAATTCAGGATATACCACGATAAACGTGCAGGCAATCATTACGGCATCCGCAATAGTGTCGAGCTTTTCACCAAACCTGCTCGCGGTATGCGATCTTCTGGCTATATAGCCGTCAAGCGCGTCAGTGGCCCCGCATAAAGCGTATAGGACAAAGAACGGCGCGCTGAACGGCCTTGTAAAAAACAAGGACAGCGAAAGCGGAATCCTGAGCATCGTAATAAAATTCGCCGTAACAGTTACCTCTCATATAAAAGCTGGCGCACGGTTCTAGATACATCATTAGCTTTAACATGTAAAGCCGCTATATTCAAATATGCGGATTTTTACATTCGCCCGCATCTCAGGCTCGGACCGGTCGGCCGTTTATGGGGCTTGGCCGCCTTGTACACTTCACCGTTAATCGGGACAAGCGTGCGCAACGCGTTTTGTACGGCGGCTTTCCTATATCGCCCCTTATAAAATGCGCTCTCCATTCTCCTGTAGCCCCGAATAAGTATGTTATAATTTTTATTATAGCATACTAAAAAGATAAATTGAGACGAGAGGTTAAGAGCATGAACGTTGAAATAAAGGAGGTTTCCATAGATGAAAAGGAGGTATTGCGCAATCTGTTGGAAAAGTATGATTATGAATTTTCACAATGGAATAAGAGGGATGTAAACAAGCTGGGGCTCTACGGGTATGATTATCTTGATTATTATTGGGCTGAGGATAAACGGCATGCTTTCTTTATCATGGTTGATGGAAAGCTGGCGGGGTTTATAATGGTAAATGATTATCCCGAGGCCTGCGAGCCAACCGATTACTGCCTATCAGAATTTTTTGTTATGTACAAGTATCGCCGAATGGGAGTAGGAAGTATCGCGGCGCGCGGCGTGCTTGACCTATTTCGTGGGAAATGGCAGTTGAAACGGCACCCGCATAATATCCCGTCCGTCCATTTTTGGGACAAGTTCATATTAGAATATACTAAGGGTAAATACCGCCTCGTTAAATCGTATCCTGGCGCTGAATATGAGGATGGGACGGCAGGGGATATATTTTTCTTTGAAAACTAAATTGTTTTGCCGCTATGGCCTCGGGTTTAACCTGCGCTGGCAGCCGCCTAGAATAAGATCAACTCTTCAACGGAAGGCCATGCAACCGGACATACGGAGGTACGCTAAAAAGCGGCGAGAAGGCGTTCGCGTATAAAGGCCAACAGGGTTTTTAATTCCCATACCAAGCCGGCACAGGGCTTTGCATATTGTCGTACCATGAAAGAACATCCTGGGACTGCCTCATCATGGTTTCAACCTCGTCCTGGCCAAATGGTATGGCCCAATAGATAGATGACAGCGTATTGCTTGCAATATAAAAGGCGAGCAGCTTGAAAAATTCGATTGGCGGCCTGCCGCCAAAATAGCCGTCAAGCCGCCCCGACGCAAACTTCGGGCAGATCTGGGCGCACCATACAATTCGGTTAAATTCCTCCCACGGGTCGCCAAAGTCAAAACGGTCAAAATCAATGATAACAAGCTCCCCGTTTTCTATCATCATATTACCGATATGATAGTCTCCGTGCTGAAAGCATTGGGGACGGTTTATTAATAGCTTACGATTGTTCTCTATGTATTCAATCATCTTATCGTCCCCCTTAAACCGAAGAGGGCAGTCCCTATATTTTCGAATTTTTATATCGGTCTTGCGGTTAAACCGGCCATACCATTCCTCTTGTGAGTCAGGTGCGGGAAGGGAATGGATCCGGCGCAGAATTTCTCCCGATTTTAAGCCCAAATTGTATTGATCTGTCTCGGTCAGCAGAGGAATAACATCCTCCGCGTCCTCGCCCTCAACCCAGGTAAGCAGGGTATAAACGCCGGCCTTGCAAACGCCGAACTCCACGGGTTCACACATAGGGATATCTTGCTTCTTAAGCTTTTCCAGCATAGCGAACAACTCTTTTCTAGCTTCATAGCGCTCTATCGGAGTTATCCTGAGGAGGTATTTTGTACCATCCGGTTTTATTACCTTATATTTTTTGTCGCCAGACCATCCTCTGCTGATAGGTTCCATTGAAACAAAGCTTAATTCATCCATAGGGCCTTCCCCCTTTAGCAAAATTAAAATCCTGTTTTTGAGCGGCCGTTAACCAGTTTACCATAAATAAATATAATTTGCTAACTAAACGGTTTGGGCGCCATTATGGCTATATCCTAATTATTTATTTGCGTTTTTACCTAAGAACATTGGTAAAGCTGATACGGAGTGCTGAGACATGAAAGCATCGGTCAAAATAAAGTTGCAGTATAGCTTGCCGCGAAGCCCTGCCGTAAGGATCCGCCATAGCTTCAGCCCCTCGCCGTGCGCTTCACAAATTTGCACTTTTCAGAGCCGAAGACCGCAAAAAAAGCCGCCGCGTTAGATGCGCGAAAGGGCGGGAGCGCGCGCCCGGGGCGGTAATCCGGCTGGCGATGACAAAACGGATGCATGAAACAGCACTGTTACGGCGGCGTTTTCCTGTCTAAGCGCCCTTAGCCCACCCTGTTGTGAAACCTTCCTGTATTGCACCTGTATTTTTACATGCCATTTAGCCTGGCAAAAACGCAAGGCTTTATTGGCGGCAGGCGTAAGTAAACCGCCTGTTAATGATTTTTGACGCTTATATGCTCTTCCTTTGCTTTAAAAAAGCTCGAATCCTCACTGTACTTGATACAGCCGCCAGCTATGGCGCTTACAGTGGATTTATTTAAAAGCTTTGGAATTCATAGAATACGGGCGTAAAAACCTACTATAATGTATTAAGCTTTATGTACCGCACCGCCCACCTCATTGAACTCAATCGACTGTAAAAGCATCGAATGCGTTTTTTCATCGAACTTTAACAATAAGTCCGCCTGGACCGCCGTTAGCGTATGAACTCCATAGTTGAGCATCATATTCACGGTCAACGAGCCATCTCCATACAGCTCTCCAATGAAAAGCTCTGAGATTTCAAGCTCCAGACCCTCCTTGTCAAAGTCAAGCCCTGTCGCTTCTTTATATAATTGGGTGTTTACGGCGTATTCAGGCGACTGCGGGCCGTTGCGGCAGGTTATTACGAAGGTTTCCCGCCCTGTCCATTTCAGGCTGAGAAACTCACCCTCCTCCCCGTAAAACCAGCAGTCGCTGAACGGCCAGCTTATCTTATAAAGGCCGCTTGCATCATAATACGCGGCCAGCATGCTTTCAAGGCTCCCGTGGCCTATCGTCCGTTTTGAAAACAGGATACAGCCGCCGCCCACACGCTTATACATTAAATTTTGCCTATCTGAAAATTCATCCGGCACGCCCTCAAAGTCAACATACAGGTATTCTCCCTTTAAAACCCCCAGGCTCTTTTCCACCGCCAATCTAGCCCCAAGCGCTGACTCGCCGCCATTGGCAGCACGGCTTATAAACAGCAGCGCGGTTGAAGAGAGACGCTCGTCCCAGGGTTCGATTATACAGCATCCGGAAACTCTGCCGTATTCAGGCTCAGCCTCAGGCTCAGCCTCAGGCTCAGCCGTGGCCGAAGGTTCTGCTTTCTCCTTGGGCGTAGGCAGCACAATGGCCTGGCGTTGTTCCGTATTGCTAGGTACAGCCGTCCCATGCGGAAAATCGCCGCCTTTATCCCCATTATGGGCGCAGCACGAGCACAATAGCATGGATATGATAATTAGACATAGGCATAGCCTTTTCATTTGAATTGCACCTCCGGTTATTCCAGGTTGGACGGGATTTGCTTTAAACTCGCTATATCAATTACTAGGCCGGCAGTGATACTCGCCGGTTGAGTACAAATTCAGCCAATTTGCTTATACAGCTATAATAACATGAAAGGTTTATAATTAAAAGCCTAATATGCCGCATTAAAGACTGATTTTATTTTAACTTGAATGGTCGGCACTTAAGAGCGCCCGCTTAAAGCAACCGCTCCCCCGTCCAAAAGAGCTTTATACTATTATCATTTGCCTATTTTATGCTTATGTTTTATAATACAAATTAGGATGAATTCATCGATTTGGCTGTTACTAAAATTTATTATTTAAATACCATAAAACTAAAGATTAAAAGCTTATTAAATTCGTGACTGAGGAACAATAATAATGAACGCCAGTAAGTTAAAGCTATTTGTTATAATATCTGCGTTATCAACAATTATACTCACGCTGCTCTTTGCAGGCCGGTTTATACGGATAAACACGCCGTCTGTAAAGGAGTATCCGGTGAGAGGCGTTGACGTTTCCGCACACCAGGGCAGGATAGACTGGCAGACGCTCGCCGACCAGGACATAGCTTTTGCGTTTATAAAGGCTACGGAGGGAAGCGGCTTTGTCGACAGGCACTATTATGAAAATATAGAGAAGGCGCTGCAAACCGGTCTGCGCATAGGCTCGTATCACTTTTTCAGCTTTGAAAGCCCAGGGCTTTTGCAGGCCCGGCACTTCATCAGTGTTGTTAAATCGCATGAAAACATGCTCCCTCCCGTTGTTGACCTTGAGTTCTACGACGAGTTTTTCAGCTCCCCGCCTGAAAAGGATTATGTAGGGCGCGAATTGGCCGCAATGCTTCAGGCCCTTGAATCCCATTACGAAGTCAAACCCGTCATATACGTTACCCAGAGAGCGTACAAGGCGTATATTGAAGGCGGATTTATAGACTACGATATATGGATACGCGACGTTTATTTCAAGCCCAGCCTCGAAAAAAGCAGGCCCTGGACATTCTGGCAGTATACGGACAGGGCTAAACTTAACGGATATGACGGCGACGAACGCTTCATTGACCTTAATGTTTTTAACGGGGGGCGTGAAGAGTTTTGCCAATATGGCTGTGGGTTGCGTTGATCCTTGCGGTTTTGCGGCCGTGTTAAGAAGTTTTTAAAATTTAGTGTATTTTACGTTATATTTCCGTACTTTTAATCTAAAACAGGTTATAATAGCCTTTAAAACCCTGCTTTTTAATGTGAAATGTTAATTGTTTACTACAAACTTAAGTGAATATTGCATATTTTAATTTTCATGGTATAATATGGAAGTCTAGACTTGTTGTAAATGTTAATTAAGATGTCTTATGAAGCATATTTAAGTTTGTATTTCAGGAGGAAGGTAATGAATTTTTCAAGTATATTTAAACGGGTATTCAGCCTGCTGCTATGTCTGATTTTTATAGCCGGCTTCGCGGCTTCGGCGACAACCGCGGCCGGCGAAGGGGACGGTGAGGACGTATCCCCCTACACCATAATACACGACGAGGCGCTCAGCGTACCCATAGGCACGGGCTACGGGCAGGTGGGCTACGACTTTGGCGACGTTCCGCTTCAAATCAGGGGACCTGGCAGCTTCTATGTTGATGAAAGCGGCTGGATAGCGATACTCGATTCGGAAAACAGCAGGATATTGCTATACGTTAACGGGCAGTGCACAAATATGCTGTCCCTGCCCAGCGGCTATTACGCGACAAAGATGTGCTTTGCAAACAACATATTTTATGTGCTCGACGTGCCGTCAAGCAAGGTTTGCGAGGTGCCGTTTATCATGACCCTTGACGACCCGGACAAGGAAGCGTATGTTAAGCACGACCTTCCCGAGGGCCTTATTGGCTTAACGGTAGTGGATATGCTGATTACCCCAAACGGGCTGGCTGTGGTTGATATGGATGAGAACTACTATTATCTCACCCAGGATAACGGTTTTGTTCTTGGAACTACCTACAGCACGTATGAAAAGACAGCCTGCGGAGACTGCGAGGAGGAGGGGCACGAGCATGAAACGCCGATAGACCCGTCGGTGAGCATCGGCCTGGGAACCCTCGAATGGGATATAGCCCTTGACAAGAATATAAACGACCTGGCCGCGATAGACAAGGACGCCGCAAACAACCTTTACGCCGAGTACTTTGACTATGTAACGAACGTATATACCATAATGTCCGAGCGGACGGTACGCAAGTACGACGCAAACGGCAATGTTGTGGGATACGCGAGAATCGACGACGACGGGCTGCATACATACGCCGACAAGCAGTATCAGGTAATGGCGGATGGAACGGTCTATTACATGGCCTGCTACGAGGACAAGGTGTCCATTCAAAGGCTTATCTTCGGCACTACGTATGCGTCCAGAATGGCCGAGCTGGCCCAGAGGGCGCTGCAGATGGACGCCGAGCTTGAAGCCATGGAGCAGGCCGACGAGGATAATCCGGAAAAGAAGCTGACGATGATTTATAATCTTCCTGTGTCGCGTTCATATGTCGAATCCAGGGCAAAGAGTATGGTGAGTAAGAAATGGGAGTTGAAATCGTATCATAAGGATCTTGCACAGGCAGGGGCGGACAGAGACAATATCAAACTGCCTATAGAGGTAAGAAACGCAAAGCCAGGCGCTATTCTAAAGGGAATACCCTATTGCCGCGGCGGATTCAACGGGCTGGATAATCTGGGCAGCGGCAGACTCAGAGACTTTGACACCGCGATAAAGGCCAGGCCGGGCATTGCGGGGAACGCTAACAAAGGCGGCTGGATTTCCCCGACGGTTGGCCTGGACTGCTCGGGGTTTGTGTCCAGCGCATGTGCGTTAAGAGAGTATTATAACACAACAAATATATCCAAGTACCTTGGACATAAATATAGTATAAGCGAATACGACGTTGACAGCGCAAAATGGATGGATATTTATGTTAAGCCCGGATCCCATACGGTTATATATATTAGTAAAGCAAATGGTGGTAAATACAACATAATAGATTCAACCACAAGCTCCGACGGCAGGGGGAACGAAGGTAAGGATATAGACAAGGTTTCAGGCAGAAGTGTTTTCAAAAGTTTTTTTAATGGCTATATACGTAAATCAGCCTGGCATGAGGTGCCTTCAAAATACATGCATAACAGTACAAGCCATTGGAGGCAATGCAAGTTTTATTCGCAATGCGGGCATAGATTATCTGTTGGTTCACATGTTTGGGTTACAGTTGGCGGCGTTAGAAAGTGTCAGACATGCGGTAGGTTTGCGCCAAACGTTTCGCCCTATATCTCAAGCCATATAAATTCAATGTCATAACGTATCTTAATTATTAACATCATACTAGCCGGATTTATCGTAATCCGGCTAGGTTCCAAATGAAAGGAGAATTGTTAATGAAATATTCCATAAAAATAGTATCGATTTTAATATGTATGTTAACCCTTGTTATTTCTGGCTGTACCAAAGTCGAGGCACCCACGCCCACGGATGTTATGCCCTCGCAGGACATAACACCAGCTTTGGCTACCCCAACGGCGGAGCCTACGCCCAGCCCGAAACCTACCCGCACCCCCGACCCAACGCCCGTGCCCACAGCAAATGAAGCATACCGCCTAAAGGGAGAGGTTATTGAGATAGCCAGCTTTAAAATTGGCAGCGGAAAAGATAATTTAGCGTACGATTACTATCCAACTCCGATGACCGTGTCAGGTCCATCATCCTTTTACGTTGATGAGAGCGGCTGGCTGGCTGTGCTGGATACATATAACTCAAGAATAGCAATATTCGAAAAAAGCGACGGTAAATATAAATATAGCGATGAGATACGTTTTGAAGACGATGGAATGATGTTTTTAATGGAGTACATAAATGGGACGTTCTATGTACTGAATTACACTGTTGACTATATGTTTACCGTTGATTATGTTTACGGAGGTAATAACGCCAAAACCGTAGAAAAGCACTATTTTCCGGATGGACTTACAGGCTTATTAGCATATATGGAACCGTTAGCCGACGGTGACGGAGTATATATTGGAGGCAGTCGCTCTGTTGCTGATGAAAATGGGGTTTATGTTGATGAACAATTAAACTATAGGTTTAAGGATGGGAAATTCATGCCACACGATGGTATTAAAGGATTGGTAGTAGAGGACTCAAAAACCTATGGAACAACAGTGCTCTGGGATACAAAGACCTATTATAATGTCAAACTGGACGAGCAAGAATGGAAGTTCGAGTTTATAAATGGATACCCTATGTACTACGGCGCAGATAATGAGCGTAATATTGTCTTTGGAGTTGATTATTATCATGAGGATGACTTTGACTACAAAACTTTGGAGATACGTAAGTATGACAAGTATTGTAATGAGCTTGGATCGGTTGAATTCGTAAATTACAATAAGATAGACAGGTTTCCTTGGCAGGGGTACAGGGTTCTCCCCAGCGGCAAAATCTACTACATGGCATGCTATGAAGACAAGGTATGCTTCTATGAGATACGATAGTTAAGGAAAAGAGTATGAAACTAACGATTAAAGCAATATCACTTTTGCTCTGTGTGTTTACACTGTTTGTGGCGGGCTGCGCTAACGTCGCAGCCCCCACTCCCACGGCCACCATGCCCTCACAGGACATAACACCAGCTTTGGCTACCCCAACGGCGAAGCCTACGCCCACCCCAAAACCCACCCGCACCCCCGACCCGACTCCCGCGCCCACAGCGAATGAAGCATACCGCCTCAAAGGAGAGGTTATTGAGATAGCCAGCTTTAAAATAGGCAGCGGAAAAGACAATTTAGCGTACGATTACTATCCAACCCCGATGACCGTAACAGGCCCATCATCCTTTTACGTCGACGAGAGCGGTTGGCTGGCGGTGCTGGATACATATAATTCAAGAATAGCAATATTCGAAAAAAGCGACGGTAAATATAAATATAGCGATGAGATACGCTTTGAAGACGATGGAATGATGTTCTTAATGGAGTACATAAATGGGACGTTTTATGTGATGAATTATACTGTTGACTATATGTTCACCGTTGACTATGTTTATGGCGAAGACAACACCAAGGAAATAAAGAAGCATAGTTTTCCTGAGGATATGTTTATAACTCCAATTATGGAACCATTATCAGATGGAGTATACCTGACAAATGGAGAGGAGGATTATTGGTTCGTTGATGGAGAGTTTATGCCGCCAGACAATATTAAAGGCCTGTTAACATCTGAAAGAACATCCTCCCAATGGTCATATAAAAATGAGTATAAAATTAGTTTGGACGGCCATGAATGGGAAGTGTCCTTTGATAACGATATAAGCCTGTTGACAGTGGGAACCGATAAAGAGCTTAATCTGGTCCTGGGGATGACAACTATTGACCTAGAAGCCGATGCATACACAACTTTAACACTAGACATATACAAATATGATAAATACGGAAATGAATTGGGTTCTGTAAAGGCGTATGATTGTGATGATATAGACCGGTATCCATGGCAGGAAATCCGCGTACTTCCAGATGGCAGGATATATCTTATGGCATGCTATGAAGACGAGGTATGCTTCTATGAGATACGATAGTTAAGGAAAAGAGTATGAAACTAACGATTAAAGCAATATCACTTTTGCTCTGTGTATTTACACTGTTTGTGGTGGGCTGCGTTGACGTCGCGGCCC